>DATEDT010000115.1:0-10695 GCA_035281505.1 Aeromicrobium sp.
GAACCGCCGGCCATTCCGCCGGCGACCGGGATCACCTTGCGGATGGCAAGGCGAGCGCCGGCCTCGACGCCCATTGCCTCCTGGAGCGCGAGTGCGGCTCGCACCGCCAGGTTGTCCTTGCTCTCGGGGACTTCGGCGAACTCGGTGGACGACGACTCGAGGTGGACCGAGACCTCGATCTCGCCGCTGTCCTCGACGAGCGTGGCGCGGACCTCGTCGTGCACGTCCAGCGCCTGATAGACCGTCGCCAGCTGGTGGAATCCGTCCTCGCGGACCGGGCCGACCCCGAGACTCAGGTTGATCTTCGCGGGTACGCGCGCGGTCGCCGAGGTCACGACGTCCAACCTAGCCAGCCCGCCGCGTTGCGCGGATCGGCGGTGGGTCAGCCGGCCGACGAGGCCAGGCGAGCGAAGTCGGCGATGGTCAACTGCTCGCCGCGGGCCCCGGGATCGATGCCTGCGGACCGTAGCGCCACCTCGGCCGTGGCGGGGGACCCGAAGTATCCCGCCAGCGCGGCTCGTAAAGTCTTGCGACGCTGAGCAAAGGCGGCGTCCACCAAGGCGAACGTCCGCTCCCGCAGGTCCGGCGACGCCGGCGGCTCGTGACGGCGCAGGGCGACAAGGGCGGAGTCGACGTTGGGCGCCGGCCAGAAGACCGATCGCCCGATGTTGCCGGCCAGCTCGACATCGGCCCACCACCGCGCCTTGAGGCTCGGTATGCCATAGGTGCGCGAACCGGGGTCGGCGGCCAAACGGTGCGCCACCTCGGACTGCACCATCACCAACGCGGTCCGGATGGAGGCGAACCGTTCCAGGAAGTGCAGCAGCACCGGCACCGAGATGTTGTACGGCAGGTTCGCAACCAGTGCGGTCGGTGGCGGTCCCGGCAGCTGCTCGACGTGCAGTGCGTCGGCCTGCACCAATTCGAGTCGCGACGCGAACTCGGGCGCCCGGTCGGCGACGGTCTTCGGCAGCTGCGCGGCCAGAACGGCATCGACCTCGACGGCGACGACGCGCGCCGTCGTCGCCAACAGTTCGAGCGTCAACGAGCCGAGACCGGGGCCGATCTCGACGACGACATCCTCGGGGCCAACACCCGACGTGCGCACGATGCGCCGCACCGTGTTGGCGTCGATGACGAAGTTCTGCCCCCGCTGCTTGGTCGGGCGCAGGCCGATGTCCGCGGCAATCCGCCGGACGTCAGCCGCACCCAACAAGGACAACGGGGCCAGGCTCAGTCGTTGCGGGCGTGCGCGCAGCCCCACTGGCCCCAGCCGGAGCGGGCCTGCAGGATCTTCGCGTACTTGATCTGGACCTCGCGGCTGTGCTCGTGCGGCAGACCGGGACCGCCGACGCTCTTCCACGTCGCGGCGCTGAACTGCAGGCCACCGTAGTAGCCGTTGCCGGTGTTGATCTGCCAGTTGCCGCCGGACTCGCAGGCGGCGATCTTGTCCCAGACGCCGACGGGCTCAGCCGGCGCCGGGGCCGTGCCGCGGGCGACAACCTTCATCTCCGGCTCCGACAGCTGCGCGGATTCCAGCACGAGTCGGCTGCGCTCCTTGCCGTCGGCCTCGGTGACGAGGACGTGCTCGCGGGCGCGGCCGGCCTGGCCCGGGTCGAGGACCTTGGTGGTCCCCTTCTCCATCGTCTTGTCGTCCTTGTACTGGACCGGCTGCTCGACCTCGACGACCTCGGTCTTGTTGTCCAGCTCGATGCGGGTCACCTTCACCGCGTCGCCGTCGGACAACAGTTCGCCGACCGCGGGCTCGACCTCGTCGTTGGCGTCCAGCGCGACACCGGCTTCCTTCAACGCGGCGCCGACGGTCGGGGCCGTGCTGGTCAGCGTCTTGGACTTGCCGTCAGCCTCGATCGTCAGCTCCTTGGGGTTGCTGACGACGATGCGGGTGCCGCCGCGGGACAACCGGTCCGTCCGATCTCCGGAGACGAATGCCTGGGCGCTCGGCTTGACGCCGAAGCGGTCGAGCACGTCGCCGACCGTGTGGTCGTGGACGGTGGCCGTCTTCTCGGTCTTGCCGTCGACCGCGACGACGACCGGCTTGGCGAACGCGACGGTGACCTTGTCGCCGTCGTCGACTGCGGTGGTCTTGGCGACAGCCTTGCCGTCGACCTTGATCTTGTCGGCCGGGCTGAGGGTGATGCCTTCGGATGCGAGCGCCGAGGCGACCGTGCC
Source organism: Aeromicrobium sp. (assembly GCA_035281505.1). GTDB lineage: Bacteria > Actinomycetota > Actinomycetes > Propionibacteriales > Nocardioidaceae > Aeromicrobium. The sequence goes on from DATEDT010000115.1 coordinate 2,191, forward strand.
GCTCATCGTGCGAATGGTCTGCGTGTGGCCGTCGAGGCTGACAGTGACGTTCTTGCTCAAGCTGGCGTAGGCGGTGGTGCTGCCGGCGAGGATGACGAGCACGGCGGCGTTGGCCGCAACGAAGAGGCTCTTCTTGTGCGGCACCTTGTTCAGGTGCTTGGGATGGAAGTGTTGGGGAGTGATCTGCGGGATCCGCATGGTTTCGCCCTTGTGTCGAGGGTGCTGGACTCCGGCTTTATGGGCCGGCCGCCCACCATACGAACGCTTAATCACTGGTCAAACCCACTCTGGCCATGATCCGCCGAACGCTTGTTCGGTATTTTCAGCAATGTCTTGACACAAGTCCCTAACAGAAACCCCCACTATTCCAGCCATAAATCGAACTGTCAGCGGAATAAGGAAAGAAGCGTTCGGACGGCCCCGAAACGGCTCGGGTGTGAGGAACGGCGCATCGGTCTCGACCAGGATTCGGTCCCTCGGCGCAGCTCTCAGCCCGTCCCTGACGTTCTCGGCGTTCTTGAAGGTCACGGTGCCGGCAAACGACAGATACGCCCCGCGCTCGACGCAGGCGCGGGCAAATGCGCCGTCACCGGAGAAGCAGTGCATGACGGTCCGCTCGGGGATGCCCTCGTCGTCGAGCACCCGCAGGATGTCGGCGTGCGCGTCCCGGTCATGGATGACCAACGTGCGGTCCAGCTCCTTGGCCAGGCGGATGTGATCGCGGAACGACTGCTCCTGTGCGGCGCGGCCGTCCGTCCCGGTCCTGAAATGATCGAGCCCGGTCTCCCCCACGGCACGCACGTGCGGGTCGGCCGCGAGCTCGGCGATCTCGGCGAACGCCGCTTCGTAGTCGTCGCCGAGCCGCGGAGCGTCGTTCGGGTGCAGGGCGACGGCGGCGACGACGGACGGGAACTCACGCGCTGCAGCAACGGCCCAGCGCGACGACTCCACGTCGGTACCGACCTGGACGATGCGGGTGACGCCGACCGCCGCAGCCTGTGCGATGGCGTCGGCCGGCTCGATCCGCTGGCCCCCTCGGATGCGGTGATCGAGGTGGCAGTGGTTGTCGACGACGGCGGACGGGAGCGCTTCGGGCGCGTCCGGCCAGGTGACCTCCGGGGTTTCGACGGAGCTCAACCGCCGGCTCCCTGCTCCACTTCGATGCGGGGAAACAGGCTCGGCGGCTTCGTGACAGTGGTGCCGGCCGGCAACTGACCCCACGCAGCAACGGCGTCGATGCGTTGGTCCGCCAGCGCGCCCAGGGCCGGCTCGGCGCCGAGTGCGTCCCACAGCGCGGCCGATGACTTCGGCATCACCGGGTTCAGAAGTACCGCCAGCACGCGAAGGCCCTCGGCAGCCGTGTTCAAGATGGTTCCGAGCCGCTCGGCCTGCGACTCGTCCCCCTCGATTTGCCGAGCGACCTTCCATGGTTCCTGCTCGGTCAGGTAGCCGTTCAGCACGTCGACGATGGACCACACCGCGGCCAGCGCGTCCTGCGGTGCGACCGCGTCGATGGCCGCATCGGCCTCGGCCACCGCGGTCGCGACCGTCTCCACGACGCGCCGTTCCGGCTCACCGAGTTCACCGGCCGCCGGCAGGCTGCCGTCGAAGTAACTGCCGATCATCGATGCCACACGGGACGCCAGGTTGCCGAACCCGTTGGCCAGTTCGGCGTGGTAGCGAGCGTGGATGTCCTCCCACGAGATCGAGCCATCCTGGCCGAACGTGATCGCGCGCGCGAAGTAGTAGCGGTAAGCGTCGGACCCGAAGACGTTGACGAGTTCGTCCGGCCTGATGCCGTTGAGCTTGCTCTTGCTCATCTTCTCGCCGCCGACCAGCAGCCAGCCGTGGGCGAAGACCTGTCCGGGCAACGGGAGGCCGGCCGCCATGAGCATCGCCGGCCAGATGATGGCGTGGAAGCGGACGATGTCCTTGCCGACCAGGTGGATGTCGGCCGGCCACAGCCGAGCGAACTTCTCCCGGTCAGCGGCACTGTCCTGTCCGTATCCGGCAGCGGTCATGTAGTTGAGCAGCGCCTCGATCCACACGTACATGACGTGCTTGGTGTCCCACGGCACCTGCACACCCCAGTCGAAGGTGGACCGTGAGATCGAGAGGTCCTTCAGCCCGCGCTTGACGAAGGAGACGACCTCGTTGCGCGCCGAGGCCGGCTGGACGAAGTCGGGGTTGGACTCGTAGAGGTCCAGGAGCGCCTGCTGGAACTGGCTCAGCGGGAAGAAGTAGTTCTCCTCGGTGATGTGCTCGAGCCGGCTGCCGTCCAGAGCCGACACCTTGTGGCCGGCGTCGTCGCCCTCGCCGTCGCGGACGTCGGCCTCGTCGACGAATTCCTCGCTGCCGACGCTGTACCAACCGGAGAACTCACCCTTGTAGACCGCACCCTTGTCGTACAGGTCCTGCCAGAACTTTTGCGCGCCGGACTCGTGCCGGTCCTCACTGGTGCGGATGAAGTCGTCATTGACGACGTCGATGGTGTCCAGCACCGGCCGCCATTCGGTGTCGACCAGGTGGTCGGTCCACTCCTGCGGCGTCTTGCCATTGGCCTGCGCCTTGCGCAGCACCTTCAGCCCATGCTCGTCGAGCCCGGTGAGGTACCAGACGTCCTCGCCACGCTGGCGATGCCAGCGGGTGATGATGTCGCCGATGACCGTGGTGTAGCCGTGTCCGATGTGCGGGGCGTCGTTGACGTAGTAGATCGGCGTCGTGAGGTAGAAGGTGCGGTCGGACACCCGCGTAATCCTAGGCGAGGCCGGAGCGCCGCCACTTCACTGCCCGGAACCGCGAACGACGAATACCTACCTGGGTCGGATGCCCGGTGGTCCCGCCGGAACCTAGGGTCCGAGCGTGACCATCCACCACCTCAACTGCGGCACGCTCCATCCTCGCGGCAGCATGTTCGGCCGGCTCGGCCCCGACCTGTCGATCTGTCACGTCCTCCTGGTCGAGCGCGCCGAAGGGCTGCTCCTGGTCGACTCCGGATTCGGTACTGGCGACATCGCCAACCCGAAGCGTCTCGGTGCGCCGTTCAAAGCCATGATGCGCCCCACACTCGACGAGGCCGAGACAGCGGTGCACCAGGTCCGTGCGCGTGGGTATCAGCCGTCGGATGTCCGCGACATCGTCGTCACTCACCTGGACCTCGACCACGCCGGCGGTCTCAGCGACTTCCCCGAGGCGCGCATCCACGTGCATGCCACCGAGCTCGCGGCCGCGCTGCAGCCGGCGAGCAAGCTGGAGCGTCGCCGCTACATCAGCGCGCAGTGGGCGCACGAGCCACGGTGGGTGGAGCACTCCGACGCCGGCGACGACTGGTTCGGCTTCACCTCCGTACATGCGCTGGACGACGACATCGTCCTGATCCCGCTGGCCGGCCACACCCGCGGCCACTCCGGCGTCGCCGTCCGCGACGGCGAGCGCTGGCTGCTGCATGCCGGCGACTCCTACTTCGCGGCCGGCGAGATCGCGAGCCCACCGCGCTACCTCCCCGGTCTCGTCGGTTTCCAGAAACTCCTGGCCGTCGACGAGGCCGCGCGGCGCGCCAATCAGGCGCGGCTGCGGCAGTTGAAGACGAGCCACCCAGAGGTCTCAATCTTCAGCGCCCACGATCCAGTCGAGCTGAACGCGTTCGCCACGGCCAGCTAGCCGCCCGGGCGGTGGGCGGCGGCGTAGACCGTGCGGCGGGGCATGCCGGTCTCGCGGACGACTTCGGCAATCGCGTCCTTGCGGCTCAGCCCGTCGGCTTCGTGGGCAAGCACCAGAGCGTGCAGTTCGTCGGCACCCAGTTCGGCTTTGGTGCCGCCCGCCACGACCAGCGTCACCTCGCCGCGGACGCCGTGCTCCTGCGCGTCGGTCCAGTCGACCAGTCCACCGAGGGTGTCGCGAACGACCTCTTCATGTGTCTTCGTGAGCTCACGGCAGAGCGCGGCCGGGCGGTCGGCGCCAAAAGCCTCGACCATGGCGCGCAGGGTTTCGGCCGTGCGTCTCGGGGCCTCGAAGAAGATCATGGTCCGTTGCTCGCCGGCCAGCTCGCCCAGAGCCCGCTTGCGCTCCCCCGGCTTGCGCGGAACGAATCCCTCGAAGCAGAAGCGGTGCACCGGGAGTCCGCTCACGGCCAGCGCCGTCAGCGCCGCTGACGGTCCCGGGATCGCCGTGACCTCGTGCCCGGCCTCGACGCACGCCGCGACCAGCCGGTAGCCCGGATCGGCGACGCTCGGCATCCCGGCGTCGGTGACGAGGACGACGTCGAGCCCGTCGGCGATCGCAGCGAGGAGCTCGGGGGTGCGTTCACGCTCGTTTCCGTCGAAATAGGAGACCGTCCGACCCGTGATGGTCACACCGAGGTCGACGGCGAGACGGCGCAGGCGTCTGGTGTCCTCCGCGGCAACCACGTCGGCCGTGGCCAAGGCCTCGGCCAGGCGCGGCGAAGCGTCGTCGGGCCGCCCGATCGGAGTCGCCGCGAGGATCAGCACCCGTCCATACAACCAGCCCGCGGCCGACGACATCTCTGCACTCGACGCGGCACGGTGGCCGCGATGCGGCCACGCAGTCCCTACGCTTGGCGCGTGAGCGAACGGGCAAAGGGTTGGTTCTGGCCTGCCGCCGTCTCACTGCTGGCGCTGGGGCTGCGGCTGTGGCAGCTCGATCGACCGCGTGGGCTCTCCTTCGACGAGCGCTACTACGCCGAGAACGCGTGGTCGATGCTGAAGGTCGGCTATGCCCAGGACTTCGTCGAGGGAGCCGAGGAACGCATCGCGCGTGGCGACCTGCACGACCTCTTCGTCGTCGGCCAGCCGAATCAGGTCGTGCACCCGGATGCGGCCAAATGGCTCATCGCGGCCGGCGAGGCCGCATTCGGATTCAACTCCTTCGGCTGGCGCATCGCCTCGGCCATCGTCGGGACACTGACGGTGTTCGTCCTGTGCCGGCTGGTGCTGCGCCTCACCGGCTCGCTGCCGTTCGCGTGCCTCGCCGGCTTCCTGATCGCGCTCGACGGAGTCCACCTGACGATGTCGCGGCTGGCACTGCTCGACATCTTCGTCACGTTCTGGATCGTGTGCGCCGTGGCCTGCCTGGCGGCGGACCGGGACTGGATCGCCGCCCGCCTCACCGACGCAAACGAACGCTTCCGCATCTGGCGGCCCTGGCAGCTGGCCGCCGGCGTCTGCTTCGGCCTGGCCTGCGGAAGCAAGTGGAACGGCATCTACGCGCTCGCCGCGTTCGGCCTCGCTGTCGTGGTCTGGGAGCTCTTCGTGCGGATGTCCCTCGGGCCGATCCGGCCGGTCCGGGCCACCCTCGGCATCGGTGTGCCTGCCTTCGGCTGGCTCGTCGTCGTCGGTGCGGCCGTCTACGTCGTGACCTACCTGGGCTGGCTCGTCAACCACGACGTCTACGAGGAGCGATTCGGGCACGGCTACGGCGACGAACCGGCGTGGGGCGCCTATGTCGATGACCCGAGCTCCGGCCCGATCGAAGAGACCACCGATGCGCTGCGCTCGCTCTGGCACTACCAAGCCATGTCGTACCGCTTCCACACCGGCGAGTACCTGGCCAAGCAGGACCACCCGTACCAATCGGACGCCATCGGCTGGCTGATCCAGTGGCGGCCGGTCAGCGCGGCCGCTGACCTGAACCTCCCGGCCAAGCAGTGTGGCGCCCCGGCCGGCTCGTACTGCATGCGCGAGACGCTCATCCTGGGCAACCCAGCCGTCTGGTGGTCGGGCGTCCTGGCAATGGTGGCGTGCGCCGTGCTCTGGCTGCGCAAGCGGCGCTGGCAGTACTCCGTGCCCGTCGTCGGGCTTCTGGGCACGTGGGTTCCGTGGCTTCCCATCCTGGATCGGCCGATCTTCTCCTTCTATGCCGTCGCGACCCTGCCGTTCCTCGTCGTGGCATTGACGCTGGCACTGCACGCTGCCTGGACCGGTTCGTCAACGCCCCGACAGCGATACGCGAGCGCGCTGGCCATCGGCCTCGTCGTTCTGCTGACCGTCGTGGCCGCCGCGTACTTCTGGCCGATCTGGACGCATGGCCTCACGACGTGGGACGCCTGGCACCAACGCATGTGGCTGCCGAGCTGGATCTAGGTCAGCACGACGGACGCCAGGAGCATCGCCCCCGAGGCGGCCATGACCGCGAAGGTGGTCCACACCAGGGCCGACGACAGCCTGCCGCTGCGGTGCGGCCCCATCACGACCGGGTCGCGCGCCAGCAACGCAAGACACAACAGCAGCGGCACGGCAACAACGCCGTTGACCACCCCGGCGACCACCAACGCACGCATCGGGTCGACGCCGGTGAGCGGAAGGGCCAGCCCGACGAGGGTGGCGATCACCATCACGCCGTAGAAGCCGTGCGCATGACGAAACCGCAACGACAGCCCCTCGCGCCAACCGTAAGTCTCGGCCAGGCCGTACGCGGCCGACCCGGCCAGCGTCGGAATGGCGAGCAGGCCGAGGCCGATGATCCCGACGGCAAAGATGGCCTTGGCCAGGAATCCCGCATGCGGGAACGTGTTCACCAGGGGCTCCAGCGCACGCGCGGCGTCCTCGGCCGTGGCGATGTTGCGGACGCCGTGCTCGAACAGCACCGACGCGCAGGTCACGATGATGAACCACGCCGCCAGGTTGGCGAAGCACATGCCGATGGCGTTGTCCACGCGAATCTGGCGCAGGAACCGCGCACTGACGGGGCGATGATCACCCCCGGCCGGGCCTTCGTGCCGCTCCAGCTCCTCCTCCACGACCTCTGACGCCTGCCAGAAGAACAGGTAGGGCGAGATCGTCGTCCCGAAGATGCCGGTGAGGATGAACAGATACTCGTACGTGAACTCGGCCCGTGGCACCACGGTTGCCCGGAGCAGTTCGCCCCAGGGCTGACCCACGACGAAGGCGGTCACCGGATAGGCCAGCAGCGCAAGGACCAGCCACTTCAGGACCCGGGCATAGATCCGGTAGGAGGTGTAGACCTCGAACACGAGAATGGCGGCCACGAATGCGATGGACAGGGCAGCGATCGGCACCCAGGGCAGAAGGAGCCGGGTGGCGGCCGCGATGGCGGCGATGTTGGCCCCGATGTTGATCGTGTTCGCCACCACCATCAGCCACACCAGCGGAATGAGCACCCGGCGGGAGTAGCGGTCGCGGATCACGGCTGCCAGGCCCTTGCCCTTGACTGCGCCGATGCGGGCGCACGCCTCCTGCACGGCGGTCATCAGCGGCAGGGTGAGCAGCATCGTCCAGGCCATGCCAAGTCCGAACTGGGCCCCGGCCTGCGAGTGCGTCGCAATGCCGGACGGGTCGTCGTCGGCCGCGCCGGTGATGACCCCGGGACCGAGGATCCGCAGGAATCGGGAGAGGCGGGTGGAGTGCCACCGCTTGAGCAGGGGCGGCCATCCCGGGCGATGAGGCCGAGCCGTCCCGTCAGGGTGGCGAGGTTGCTCGGTCATGAAGCCCAACTGTCAGCGGGGTCTGTCTGATCCGGATCCTAGTGAGGCCACGGGCACGATGCAGGACTTCGGGGTGCGTCTAACCGACGGGGATGTCGGCTTGGACCTGTGTCCCGAGCACGGCCAGTTCGACGATGCGGGCGATGTCCGCCGCGGCCTCTGCCGGCGGCTTCGACGGTCGCACGACGTGCGAGAGCACGAGCCGGACGATGGCATCGGCGGCCATCTCCAGCTCGGCGTCAGAGAACGGCAGTGGCGAGTAGTAGTCCACGACGTTCGCCCGGACCACCTCCACCGCGGTGTCGACGATGAACCCCGAATCGATGGTGAGCAGCTTCAGCAGCTCGTCGTCCGTCTCGTGCGGGATCGAACCCAGCACGGTGCGCAGCAGGAGGTTCTGCTCGGCCTGCTCGAGCACCCCTTGGGCCGCCGAGCGGATGCCGGCGATCAGATCGGTTTCGGCCGCAAGCCGTGCCTGGACGAAGGCCAGGAAGTCGAACAGCTCCCGCTGGACCAGCGACTCGGCGAGCTGGTGCTTGGTGCCGAGCTCGGTGTGTGCGGTCTGCCGGCTCACGCCGACCGCGGCCGCCAGCTTGCCCATCGTGACCGATGCCCACCCGGACTTCTCGATCAGCGCCTTGGCGGCGTCGAGCAGCCGCTCGCGAATCGAGCCGGGTTTGGAGTCACGAAGAGCCAGGTCCATGTCAGCGCCTTAGAGGCCTAGCCCGCGCCCGGTTGGGCGCGCGTCTCGGCCGAGATGATGTTGCCGTCCTGATCATTGTGGACGAACTCCTCGATCGGGACGAAGTCCACCTGCTCGCGCACGCCGCAGTCCGGACACGTCCAGGTTTCGTCGATGTCGGTGAAGGGGGTGCCCGCCGGCCATCCCTCGTGGGGATCGCCGACGGCCTCGTCGTAGACGTACTCGCAGTTCGGGCAGATGAACTTGCTCATGCAGCCACCTCGTGTGCCGCCGGCACCGGGTACTTCTTGAGGTACTTCGCCGCAGTGCGCGGGTGCAGGTTGGCCTGCGAGATGTCGCCGTC
>DATEDT010000116.1:0-3785 GCA_035281505.1 Aeromicrobium sp.
CCGCAGCCGTCGCAGCGGGCGCGGATGTGACAGCCACAGATCGGGTTCACGTCGCACTCGTAGTCCCCAGCGAGCGAGTCAGTTGACGGGCTGGACATGGCGTTCTCCCCTCAGTCGTCGTCTTGCTGCTGGTCGCGCCGCCTGCGCTCCTCGGCCAGCCACGCCGCGTTCGCCTCGCGGATCTCCTCGCGGGACTCGGCCATCCGGGCCCGGACGAGAACGGGAGGCAGGACGGTGATCACGACGCCCTCCGGAACTGCCCGCGTGCGGGCGGCTCGCCGCGCATCCAGCGGTCGGCGTCGGCCTCGTGTACGCGCCATGTGGCGTTCGGGGCGCGCTGTGCACCCTTCAGGCCGCGTTTGCCGGCGGAGCGCTCGTACTGACGGAGGGCGGCCCAGACGGTGCGCTCGTGGTGGCGGCAGTAGTCGGCGGCTTCCTTGATCGTCATCCATGGCGTGGCGCGTTCAGATCTCGCCGGTTCCGCCGCAGTTGGGGCATCGGCGTTCGCCCTTGCGTTGGTCTGCGGAGTCGACGAGGACGGTTCCGGTGCCTGCGCAGGGTCGGCACTTGATGGGGGTTCGCTTGGGGCCGGGTCGCGTGGCTCCTCGGTCGGGCACTCAGGCCGCCGCATCGCGGTCACCCCGCACGAGTAGGACGTCGCGGTCGACTCCGAGAGCAGCGCAGATGCCGTTGAACAGCTTCGAGGAGGGCTGCCGTTCACCGCGTTCGATCATCGACAGCATCACGTCGGTGACCCCTGGGGCGTAGTGGCGCTTCACCTCGTTGGCGAGTTCGACCAGCGTCCATGCCTTCTCGTCGCGAAGCTCGCGGAGCTTCTGTCGATAGACGGTGGCTGACTTCATGACGAGGACCTTACGTTCATTTGCGTTCATCGTCTACGGCTACTCGCCAGTAGAATGAACTGTAATAATCGAGATTGAACGTGTAACGTTCAGTGTGCGTAAGTCGACGTCATATGTCGTATAGCTATGTACAGTTTTGTTTGCCAGACTGGGGCCATGAGCAGCCTCGGCGGAGCGCCGCGCGATCGCGACTGGTGGATGGACCAGCGCCGCGCCGAACTCCGCATGACCTGGGACGACGTAGCCGAAGCGGCTGGCATCAAGAGTCGCGTGACCCTATGGAACGTCCGACGCGGCGGCCGGATGAACACCACGACCCGCGTGGGCATCGAGCAGGCGCTGCGATGGAAGGCCGGAAGCCTGGAGGACATCGACGACGGGTCGGGAACCGACCTCGGCCGACCAGTCTCAGCCCTACCCGGCGGAGATCTACGAGCGGGTCATCCGGGACGACACCGAGCGCCGGATCATGGCCGAGCGTGGCGCGAACGAGGACTACAAGTGGCGGGTCATCCGCATCCTGCGCGAGAACGCGTATGACGCCCAGCGATCGCGCGATGACGATGCGCAGCGCAGGTTAGCCTAAGCGATTAATCCGTAAGGGTCATTCCCGCTTACAACCACGTAACTACGCTTGATAACGGCGTCATCCGGGCGAATGTGGGATGAGTGATCACCGTCATGATCGGGATGGCCCTAACCCTGACAACCGTCCTCACGTACATCGCCTTGAAACTCAGGGCGATCCACCGCCACCTTGTTACCGAGGACCGGATCCGCGACATCATCGCCGGACACCCCTCCCCGGAAACTCCACCGCCGGGCCGAAGACTGAAGCTCGTCACCAAATGGGGAGGCATCACAGCCGGTGCGGGCTGGCTCTGGCAGCAGGCCCGCGAGCACCCCCGCGAAGCCGTCGCGATCATCGGGTTTGCCGCCGCGGCCGGCGCCGTGCTCACCGCGGCGCTGGTCCTGCCGCACCGTGAGCCCGCACCGCGGCCGGACGCGATCCAGCCACCGGTCACGATGACCCGGATCGTCACCGCGCCAATCACCGTCACGGCGCCCCCGGCGGCCTCCACGGCGACCTGGACCGCGCACCCGGTCGGCTACGCCCTGCCGACCGTCACCACGACTACGACGCCGGGCACGAACTCGTCGGCCACCACGACGATCCCGATCCCCAGCATTCCCACCACCGTTCCGACAGTTCCAACAGGCCCGACGACGGCGCGGACGAGGTCTCCATGCCTCACCCTGACCAGCCCGTGGGCCCACCAGGAGATCTGCCTCGGCGGAATCGTGTCGCCGACGCAGCGATAGCCCTACCAGAGAGGAGAAGCCATGGCGTGGGCCGAGAAGTTACCGTCCGGTGGCTGGCGCGGCGGCTACCGGCTGCCCGACGGACGCAAGAAGTACGTCAGCGACCAGGGCAGGGCGTTCCGCCGCAAGGTCGACGCCCGGGACGCCGCCACCGAAGCCGAGGTAAAGGCGCGCCGCCAGGCCGCGGCCGAGGACGGGACTCTGTCCGCGCGCACCACGTGGGGCGAATGGTGGGACCTCTGCGCAAGCCGGAACCAAAGTAGTAGTGACACGGCCTCCACTGAGCACTACATCGTCGAAAAGTACTTGCGACCACAGTGGGGCGATATCCCGCTCAACAAGATCACGCACAAAGCGGTCCGCTCCTGGATAGCCGACGTCAGCGAGGGGAAATCTCCCAGCTACACGAGACGAATCTGGGCCGTCTTCAGCGCGTCCATCTCCCGCGCCGTCAAGGAGGAAGTGCTCACCGCATCACCCTGCGTCGGCGTGACCTTGCCGAAACTCCGCAAGCGGGCCAAGCCCTACATGGACAACAACCACACCGCCGCACTCGGCAAGAAACTGCACCAGCAATATCAGGACATGGTGGTCGTGGCACTGGAGACGGGGCTTCGGCCGGGTGAGCTGTGTGGGCTGCACGCCCACCGTCTGGATCTTGACGGCGGCTGGCTGGACGTTGTCGAGGTCTTCGTATCCCGACAGAAGGTCATCAGGCCGTACCCCAAGGACGAGGACGCGCGAGCTGTCCCGTTGAGCATGCGGGCTATCGAAGTCCTCCGGCGTCAGCTCGTCGGCCGTGACGTGACGACGAGCTGCGGCCTCCCGCACACTGATGGCTCGATCTGCCGGAACGTGCTGGTATTCCTGTCGGCCACCGGGCTGCCGGTGAATCCACGGAACTATGCCGAGCGGCTTCGGCACGCTGCGGTGCAAGCAAAGGTTCCCCACCGCAGCCCGTATGCCGGCCGGCGCGGGTTCGCCACGAAAGCCGCGGACGGCGGGCTGGATGCCTTTGCCTTGGCCGAGGTGATGGGGCACAGCGACATCTCTCAGACGCAGGAGTACGTCCAGCGGACACCCGCCGCGCGCGCTCGCCTGCTCGCGGCACTCGGCGAACGACCGCCACTGGCCGCCGTGGATGGGGCACGTGGGGCAGCAGATGGGGCAGACCTCGACTCGGAGCGGCTGAAGGAGACCGGTAAGCGCGTGGCCGAATCGTAGCCCTGACCAGGCAGTACAGTCAGATACACTGACATCCGCGTAGCACCCATGAAGTTCAGTTATCCGCAGGTCAGAGCGTGTCGACCACAGCACCCCTGTGGTCAATAGACAGGCTCTGATCTGCCTCTACTACATGATCGTGAGGCAGATATGGGGCAGAAAGCCCGAAGGTGGGCGACCGCCGCGGCCGACCTGGCCGTGGTCCTCGCCGCGTTCGTGATCGGCACTCTCCAGCGCATCCGGGACCGACTGACGACGAGTAACGACGTGCAGGCCCACTCAGACATCAAGGCAGCACTGGGAGAGAGGGCTAAGCCGTGAAGAAGAACCCGTACATCGTGAGTATCGGCGTACTGGCCGCCGCGCTAGTGGTCA
>DATEDT010000117.1:0-19921 GCA_035281505.1 Aeromicrobium sp.
CGACAGCGGCCGCGGCCAGGGACGCAGGCCTGACGCACGTCATTCTCCGAGAGCTCGACCTGGCCCGCCGCACCCGCGAGTTGCTCGCCCAAAGCCTTCAGGACCTCGGGCTCACCGTCATCGCGGCGCACACCAGGCTCCAGGGGTGTGTTGGCGTCCACCTGCCCGCCGGAGCGAGCCGTCCCCGCCTCGAGGTGTGGGGGCGGTCCTGCCACTCGTCCGACGAGGTGCTGCTCGCGCAGCGCGACGGCGCTCGGTGGGCCACCCTCTCGCCGTTTGCGGCGAGCGCCAGCAAGCCCGGCCACGGACCGCCGCTGCCGCCCGAGGCCTTTGACGGTCATGGCATTCCGGTCTTTGCGCTCGGCGGGATCGATGCCGGCAACGCCGGTGACGCGGTCGCGGCCGGAGCGCATGGTGTCGCCGTCATGGGCGCCGTGATGCGGGCTGACGACCCGGCCGGCGTCATCGCTGATCTTCTGGAGGCCGTGCAGTGACACCTCCCGTCGTGCTCGCGATTGCCGCCACGGATTCCGGGGGTGGCGCAGGCCTCGCCGCCGATCTCGCCACCTTCGCCGCGCTCGGCGTCCATGGGACCTGCGTCGTGACCGCGGTCACGGCCCAGGACACGACCGGTGTTCACGCGATCCACCCGGTGCCGCTCGACATCGTCGCCGCCCAGCTGGACGCCATACTCACGGACCTCGATCCAGCCGTGATCAAGACCGGCATGCTGGCCACCGCGGCGACGGTCAGGCTCGTCGCCGAGCGGTGCGCCGGCCGGACGATCGTCGTCGACCCGGTGCTGCGGGCGTCGACCGGCGCAGAGCTGGCCACGGGCGAGGTGATCGACGCCTACCGTGAGTACCTGCTGCCGATCGCCACGGTGATCACGCCGAATACGGACGAGGACCGCGCACTCGGCAACCCGCGGAACGAACTCACCATGGTCACGAGCCCCGGCAGCGTTGCCGTGTCCTACGGGGCGACGGGCGGCGGGTTCTGCCTCACCGGCCCCGTGATCGACACGACGAACGACCACGGCACCGGCTGCACGTTCTCCGCCGCACTGGCCGCACGGCTGGCCCTCGGGGACGACGCCATGGAAGCGGCGACGCGTGCGCACGCCTTCGTCGCTCACCAACTGACCCTGAGCCGCGATTGGGACCTCGGGTCCGGACGCGGGCCGATTGCGCACATCTCGATGACCACCGAACCAGGAGCAAATGAATGACCGTCCACGAAGCCCACACCCGCGTCCTCCTGGGAGACCTCCAGGTCCCCGTCACGCGTGTCGCACTCACCAACGGCGAGACGTTCGACCGGTACGCCACCGAGGGGCCCGGCTCCGATCCGGAGGTCGGCCTGCCGCTGCTGCGTGAGGCGTGGATCGAGGAGCGCGGCGACTCGGTCGAGTACGACGGCCGGGAGGCACAACTCATCGACAATGGCCGCTCGGCCATCAAGCGTGGCGCGGCCCAAGATGTGTGGAGAGGCGCCCGTCGTCGACCGCGCCGCGGCACGAACGTCTCGCAGATGCACTACGCCCGCCGGGGCGTCGTGACCAAGGAGATGGAGTTCGTCGCCGTGCGCGAAGGCTGCGACGTCGAACTGGTGCGCAGTGAGGTCGCCGCCGGCCGGGCGATCATCCCGAGCAACATCAATCACCCCGAGTCCGAGCCCATGATCATCGGGCGCAAGTTCCTGGTGAAGGTCAACGCCAACATCGGCAACAGTGCGGTGACGTCGAGCATCGCCGAGGAGGTCGACAAGCTGACCTGGGCCGTGACCTGGGGCGCTGACACGGTGATGGACCTGTCGACCGGTGAGGACATCCACACCACCCGGGAGTGGATCATCCGCAACAGCCCGGTGCCGATCGGAACCGTGCCGATCTACCAAGCCCTGGAGAAGGTGAACGGCGAGGCCGACAAGCTCACGTGGGAGATCTTCCGCGACACCGTCATCGAGCAGTGCGAGCAGGGCGTCGACTACATGACGATCCACGCCGGCGTCCTGCTGCGCTACGTGCCACTGACCGCAAATCGCGTCACGGGGATCGTCAGCCGCGGCGGCTCGATCATGGCCGGGTGGTGCCTGGCGCACCACGAGGAGAACTTCCTCTACACGCACTTCGACGAGCTGTGCGAGATCTTCGCCCAGTACGACGTCGCGTTCAGCCTCGGAGACGGCCTGCGTCCCGGATCGACCGCCGACGCCAACGACGATGCCCAGCTCTCCGAGCTGCGGACACTCGCCGAGCTGACCGAACGAGCTTGGCAGCACGACGTCCAGGTGATGGTCGAGGGGCCGGGCCACGTGCCGCTCAACCTGGTGGAGGAGAACGTCGTCCTGCAGCAGGACTGGTGCCACGGCGCACCCTTCTACACACTCGGCCCGCTGGTCACCGACATCGCGCCGGGCTACGACCACATCACGTCGGCGATCGGCGCGGCGAACATCGCTTGGCACGGCACGGCGATGCTCTGTTACGTCACGCCGAAGGAGCACCTCGGCCTACCCAACCGCGACGACGTCAAGACCGGAGTCATCACCTACAAGCTCGCCGCGCACGCCGCCGACGTTGCGAAAGGACACCCGAGGGCGCGGGAGTGGGACGACGCTCTCAGCAAGGCCCGGTTCGAGTTCCGCTGGAAGGACCAGTTCGCCCTGTCGCTGGACCCGCAGACGGCCGAGGCATTCCATGACGAGACGCTGCCGGCCGAGGGTGCCAAGACTGCCCACTTCTGCTCGATGTGCGGCCCCAAGTTCTGCTCGATGAAGATCAGCCAGGACGTGCGGGAGCGCTTCGCGGAGAAGTCCGAGGAGTTCTTGGAGCTGGGCGGAACGGTCTACGTCTGAGGACGCGACTTGAGTGACCGGTCGCGGGCGGGGTCATAGAGGAAGGACTCGGCGCCTCTGACGTCGCCGGCCAGCGCCGGTCCGATCAGGATGACGGCGGCCTGCCGCAGGCCGGCCCCCTCGACGGCGTCAGCGATGTCGGCGAGCGTTCCACGCAGGATGAGCTCACCGGGTTGCGAAACCCGGTACGCCACCACGACCGGACAATCGTCGCCGTAGTGCGCGGCCAGCTCCGCGGCGAGTTCGCGGGTCCGCGTGATGGCCAGGTGCAGTGCGAGCGTTGCGCCGGTTGCGGCGAAGTTCGCGAGCGCCTCGGCGTCCGGCATCGCGGTCGAGCGAGCCTGTGTCCGGGTCAGGACGACCGACTGCACGAGCTCGGGGACGGTCAGTTCGGCGCCGACCTTGGCCGCCGCGGCTGCGTACGCGGGCACGCCAGGGGTGACGTCCCACGGGACGCCGGCGCGGTCGAGCCGGCGTGACTGCTCGTGCAGCGCCGAGTACACGGACGGGTCGCCGGACGTCAGCCGGACCACGTCGTGCCCGGCGTCGTGGGCAGCGACCATCTCCGCGGTGATCTGGTCGAGGTCGAGGTCCTGCGTGTCGACCAGGCGAGCTCCGCGCTTCGCGTGAGCAAGGACGGCGCGATCGATGTAGGTGCCCGGATAGAGGATCACGTCGGCGATGGCGAGTAGTGCGGTGGCACGCACCGTCAGCAGGTCGGCGGCACCCGGCCCCGCGCCGACGAAATGAACGGTCACTTCTCCCGGGCCGCCTCTTTGCTGACTGCCCACTGCACGATGGCGCGGGCCGGCTTCCAGCCGGTGAACGTGCCGATCGGCTCTGCGTGTTCGACGTGCAGGCGGGTGAGTTCGCCGCCCAGCTCGGCGTACTTGGCGGCGAGGACGCGCTCCGTCTCCAGCGTCACGCCGTGGACCACCAGTCGGCCGCCGGGTCGAAGGGCCGTCCAACAGTCATCGAGGACACCAGGCTCCGTCGCGCCACCGCCGACGAAGATCGCATCCGGCGCCGGCAAGCCGGCCAGCGCCTCGGGTGCGTGACCGATGACGACACGCAGCGAGCCGACGCCCAGCCTCACCGCATTCTCGGCGGCCCGCTTGGCCCGATCCTCGCGCGCTTCAACCGCGATGGCGCGGCACCTCGGATGCGAGCGCATCCACTCAATGCCGATCGACCCCGCACCGGCGCCGACGTCCCAGAGTGTCTGGCCGGGTGCGGGGGCAAGCCGGGCCAGGGCGGATGCGCGCAGGTCGCGCTTGGTGAGCTGGCCGTCGTGGTCGAAGGCGTCGTCCGGCAAGCCGGGCGTCCAGCCAAGGCCGTCGGTGCCGCGGCACTCGATGGCGATGACGTTCAACTGGCCCGCGCCGGGCTGCCACTGGGATGCCACCCCGCCGAAGCGCTTCTCGTTCGTCGCGCCGAGGTTCTCCAGGACGACGAAGCCGCTGTCACCGAAGCCGGCTTCGGTCAGCAGGCGCGCCGCCGCGGCGGGCGTCGTGGCATCCGCGCTGAGGACGAGGATGCGGTTCCCGGGCGCGAGATGGCGCGGCAGCTCGCGGTACTCGCGCAGAACGGTGACGGTCTCGGCCGCCCAGCCCATCCGCGCGCGGGCGAGCGCGACCGACGAGACGGCCGGGAGAACGGCGACCTGGTCAGGCCCGAGCAGGTCGATCAAGGTGGTGGCGATGCCGGCGACGAGCGGGTCACCGGACGCGAGGGCCACGATCCGGCGGCCACGGAGCGCCTCCATCAGCGACGGCAAACCGTCACGTAGGGGCTGCGGCCACGGGACGCGGTCGGCAGTGATCTCGGCCGGGATCAACGCCAGATGACGCTCCCCGCCAAGAAGCACCTCGGCCGTTTCGACAGCGGAGCGGCGCGCGGCATCCAGACCGGACCACCCGTCCGCGCCGATGCCCACCACCGTGATTGCCACAGCGTCACGCTACCCACCCCGAAAGATCTTCCGAATTCTGGGGAGTTTGACACCGAATCGGAGCCGTAAACGAAGCCAAACTCCCCAAAATTCGGGAGGTTCTTGGGCGCGGGTAGCCTGAAGCCTCATCCTCGAGCCGGAGCCACCCCATGTCACAGCACTTCCCGTTCAGCGCCGTCGTGGGCGCCGACGACATGGCACTCGCCCTCACCCTGACCACGATCTCGCCCGCGGTCGGCGGCGTCCTGGTGCGCGGCGAGAAGGGAACGGCCAAGTCGACGATCGTGCGTGGGCTCGCGTCGGTGCTGCCACCCATCGAGGTGATCGCCGACGACCGCTTCAGCTCGGATCCGGCTGAAGCGCATCCGTTGTCGCCGGACGGCCCGTTTCCGGCCGACGCACCGACGGAAACCAGGCCCGTCCGGCTCGTCGAACTCCCGGTCGGCGCCACCGAGGACCGCGTGCTCGGGTCCCTGCACCTGGAGAAGGCCTTGTCCGAAGGCGTGACGACGTACGAACCGGGCCTGCTGGCCCGCGCGCATCGCGGCATCCTCTACGTCGACGAGGTCAACCTCCTGCACGACCACCTCGTCGACCTGCTGCTCGATGCCGCCGCCATGGGCCGGTCGACCGTCGAGCGCGACGGGGTCTCGGTGGAGCACGCCGCGCGCTTCGTGCTCGTGGGCACGATGAACCCGGAGGAAGGCGAACTGCGGCCCCAGCTGCTCGACCGATTCGGCCTGACCGTCGACGTCCGGGCGCCGCGCGATCCGCAGACGCGCGCCGAGATCGTCCGTCGGCGGCTGGCCTACGAAGCCGATCCTGACGCGTTCGCTGCGCGGTTCGCCGAGGCCGAGGCCGACTTCACCGACCGCATCATCGCGGCCCAGAAGCTGGTCGAGCAGGTCGAGCTGACCGACGACGTCCTCACCACCATCGCCGAGCTGTGTGCGGCCTTCGACGTCGACGGCATGCGCGCCGACATCGTCACCGCCCGGGCGGCCGCCGCCCACGCCGCCTGGAACGGCCGGACCGAGGTCACGAAGGAGGACATCCGGGTCGCGGCCCGGCTCGCCCTCCCACACCGGCGCCGCCGCAATCCGTTCGACGCCCCCGGCATCGACGAGCAGGAGCTCGATGACCTGCTGGGCGCCGACGCCGACGCCGACGAGGACCCGGACCCGGACGGGCCCGGCGGAAGCCCTGATGACCCGTCCTCACCCCCGAGTGGCGACATCGCGGATTCCGAGGGATCGGAAAGCCAGGCCGAACCATCCTCGACGGCCGGCAATGGCGCCGGAGAGGCGCGCTCCTCGGCGGGCGAGCCGTACCGCGCTCGGCTGTTCACCGTCACCGGCGTCGGCGCGGGCGAGGCCGGCAAACGATCCCGAGCCGTGACGACGTCCGGACGACGCATCGGCGCGACGCGGGGCACGACGGGTGCGATCCACCTGACCGAGACGGTCCGTGCAGCCGCGCCCCACCAGTTCTCCCGTGGGCGGCGCGGCGGAAAGCTCGTCCTTCAGCCCGACGACCTCCGCATCGCGGTCAAGGAAGGCCACGAGTCGAACCTGGTGCTGTTCTGCGTCGATGCGTCCGGGTCGATGGCCGCGCGCAAGCGCATGGGCCAGGTGAAGACTGCCGTTCTCTCGCTGTTGCTCGACGCCTACCAGCGACGGGACAAGGTCGGGCTCATCACCTTCCGCGGCACTGAGGCGAAGCTTGCGCTCCCGCCCACGTCCTCCGTCGACATCGCAGCGGCCCGGCTGGACGACGTGCCGACCGGCGGCCGAACGCCCTTGGCCGAGGGCCTGCTGCAGGCCGCCGAGACGCTACGCATCGAGCACATCCGCGACCCCCGTCGTCGGCCGCTCCTGGTCGTCGTCACCGACGGCCGGGCCACCAGTGGGCCGGACGCCGTGACACGTGCCCACGCGGTCGCGGCTCAGCTGGCCGACACGGGAGTGGCCTGCCTCGTCGTGGACTGCGAGTCGGGTGGCATGCGGCTCGGCCTGGCTCGCCGACTGGCCGAGATCCTCGCCGCCGAGCATGTCCCCGTGAGCGAGGTGTCGGCCGCGGCGCTGACCTCAATCGTTCGCACGCATCTGCCGCATTCGCCGCGGCGGGACGCCGAAGGGGCCGCATGACGGCAGTGCCAATGCCGGGGCCGGCGTCGTTCTACGAGGTGGTCGAACGCCGCCGTGACGTGCGTGCCGAGTTCACCGGCGAGCCGCTGGGGGACGACCTCCTCACCCGCATCCTGGGCGCGGCCCATCGCGCGCCCAGCGTGGGCATGTCGCAGCCGTGGGACTTCGTCGTCGTGGAGAGCCTGGAGACGCGGCAGGCGTTTCGGGATCACGTGACGGCCGAGCGTGACCTGTTCCGCGACTCGCTCCCGGCTGAGCGCCGTGAGACGTTCGAGCGGATCAAGATCGAAGGAATCTGCGAGTCGTCGGTCGGCATCGTCGTCACCTACGACCACACCCGAGGTGGCCAGCACGTCCTCGGCCGGCACACGATCGCCGACACCGGGTTGTACTCGACCTGCCTCGCCATCCAGAACCTGTGGCTCGCGGCCACCGCCGAGGGCCTCGGCATGGGCTGGGTGTCGTTCTATCGCGAGGAGTTCCTGCAGGAGCTGCTCGGCATCCCCGCACACATCCGGCCGATTGCGTGGCTGTGCGTCGGACACGTGACGCACCTGGAATCCGTCCCCGATTTGGAGCGGCACGGCTGGCGGGCTCGCCGACCACTCGCCGAGGCCATTCATCGCGAAGGATGGAACTCCTGATGGGGCGGCGTCATTCATGAGGGGTCAGGTCGAGAATGTCCCCGACGACGGGCTGAGCACCAGGGAGCGGCGCGAGCGGCCCATCACGGCAGTGAACACCGGGCCCGGCAAGGGCAAGTCGACGGCCGCGTTCGGCCTCGCGCTGCGCGGCTGGAACCAGGGCTGGTCGATCGGCATCTTCCAGTTCGTGAAATCGGCCAAGTGGCGCATCGGCGAGCAGACCGTCTTGGAGCGGCTCGGCCAGCTGCACGACGAGACCGGCGAAGGCGGCCCGGTCGAGTGGCACAAGATGGGCTCCGGCTGGTCCTGGTCACGCAAGGCCGGCACCGAAGACGACCACGCGGCGGCCGCCGCCGAGGGCTGGGGCGAGATCAAGCGACGCCTCGCCGCCGAGGCCCACGACCTCTACGTCCTCGACGAGTTCACCTACCCGGTCAAGTGGGGCTGGATCGACGTCGACGACGTCGTCACCACGCTGGTCAACCGGCCCGGCCGGCAGCATGTCGTGATGACAGGGCGCGAGGCCGACCCGAAACTCATCGAGATCTCCACGCTCGTCACCGAGATGACCAAGATCAAGCACCCCTTCGACGAAGGTCAGAAGGGCCAACGGGGCATCGAGTGGTGACGTCCCTCCCTCGACTCGTCATCGCGGCGCCGGCCTCGGGGCACGGAAAGACCACGGTCGCCACGGGACTGATGGCCGCCCTGCGGCGGTCCGGACACGTCGTCTCCGGCCACAAGGTGGGCCCCGATTACATCGACCCCGGCTACCACTCGCTCGCCACCGGCCGGACCGGCCGCAACCTCGACCCGCATCTGGTCGGCGAGGAGCGACTCGTCCCACTGCTGCTTCACGGCGCGGCCGGAGCCGACATCGCCGTCGTCGAGGGCGTCATGGGACTGCACGACGGCCAGATCGGCGGCGACGGATTCGCGTCGACCGCCCACGTCGCGCAGGTGACGCAGACGCCAGTGGTCCTCGTCGTCGACGTCTCGCACGCGTCGCGCTCGATCGCGGCAACGGTGCACGGGATGGTGACCTGGGATCCATCGGTGCGAGTGGTCGGAGTCATTCTCAACAAGGCCGGGTCACAGCGGCACGCGGATGAGGTACTCCGGGCGTTGGAGAGCACCGGACTCCCGGTGCTCGGAACGCTGTTCCGGGACGACGGCATCGTCGCGCCGTCCCGGCATCTCGGACTGATCCCGGCCGACGAGCGCGAGGACGCGGTCGCCGCAGTCGATCGGCTGGCCGAGCGCATTGCCGCCGCCGTGGATCTGGAACACGTCATTGCACTGGCGCGCCAGGCGCCCGCCTTGAATGCTGAGCCGTGGGACCCGCTGGTTGAGGTGCGGCCACAGGTCACCTCGAAACCACCACGCATCGCCGTCGCGGGCGGTCGCGCCTTCACCTTCCGCTACGCCGAGACGACGGAACTGCTGGAGGCCGCCGGGTGCGAGGTCGTCACCTTCGACCCCCTCACCGACGAGTCTCTGCCGGACGGGACGACCGGCCTCTACCTCGGCGGCGGTTTCCCGGAGATGCATGCGTCGGCGCTGTCGGCCAACGAGCCGTTGCGGGTGCAGCTTCGGGCCGCCATCGACTCCGGGCTGCCGACGGTCGCCGAGTGCGCCGGGCTGTTGTACCTGTGCCGGTCCGTGGACGGCGCGCCCATGGTCGGGGTGCTCGACGCCGACGCCCGGATGACCCCCCGATTGACTTTGGCATATCGCACCGCCGTCGCCCCCGTGGACCACCTGCTCGCGCCTGCCGGGACACGGGTCACCGGTCATGAGTTCCACCGCACGACCGTCGAGCCCGCCGGCGCCAGCGCGTGGGCCGCCCACACCGGGCCCATGGGCTTTGCGACGTCGACGCTGCACGCGTCCTACCTGCATGTGCACTGGGCGGGTCACCCGAATCTGGCGGAACGCTTCGCGGGCGCCGTACATGGTTTCGAGGGTCGCCCTGCGGGCTCCCACCTCAACCACAGTCCGCGCACCACGGTGGTCGAGGTGCCGCCGCAGCCGGCCTCGAAACCACCGAGCCCCCTCCGCCATCACGGCGATCAGGAGGTTGACGAGGGACTCGTCGACTTCGCCGTGAACGTGTTCGACGGACCACGACCGACGTGGCTGGACGATGCCGTCCGGGCGAGCCTCAACCAGGTGGACCGTTATCCCGATCCCGCGGAGGCGGAGCGGGCGATCGCCCGTCGACATGGCCGCCAAACCGACGACGTCCTCGCCACCGCAGGCGCCGCCGAGGCCTTCGGACTCATTGCCCGACTCCGGGACTGGAAGCGGCCGGTCGTCGTCCATCCGCAGTTCACCGAGCCCGACGTCGCACTGATCACGGCCGATCACCGACCCGAGCATGTGGTCCTCGACGCCGCCGCCGGCTTCGCGCTCGACCCCGACGCCGTGCCAGACGACGCCGACCTCGTCATCATCGGGAACCCGACGAACCCGACCAGCGTCCTCCACCCCGAAGCGACGATTCGACGCCTGCTCGAGCCGGGACGCACGGTCGTCGTCGACGAAGCCTTCATGGACGCCGTGCCCCGCGAACAGCACTCCCTCGCCGCCACACGGGCGCCCGGGGTC
Organism: Aeromicrobium sp.; assembly: GCA_035281505.1. Taxonomy (GTDB): domain Bacteria; phylum Actinomycetota; class Actinomycetes; order Propionibacteriales; family Nocardioidaceae; genus Aeromicrobium. Next base: position 10,212 of record DATEDT010000117.1, read on the forward strand.
ATCGTGGTGCGGAGCCTGACGAAACTCTGGTCGATCCCCGGCATCCGGGCCGGCTACGTCCTGGCCGAGCCCGACATCATCCAGAAACTCCGCGACCTGCAACCGCCGTGGTCGGCCAGCACCCCAGCGCTCGCCGCCATGGTGGCCTGCTCCTCGGAGGACGCGCGAGCCGAGCAGGACGCGCGAGCAAGGAAACTCGAACGCGACCGTACGACGCTCGTCGCCGGCCTGACCGACCTCGGCATCGAAGTCGCCGGGACCCCGACCGCCCCCTTCGTCTTGGCCCGCGTCGGCCCCGGCGTCCATGCCCGACTGCGCGACGCCGGCTACGCGGTCCGCCGCTGCGACACCTTCCCCGGACTCGACGATTCGTGGGTCCGTATCGCCGTCCGGGCACCGGACGTCACCGCGAAGTTGCTCGCCGCACTCACAAGCCTCACGTAATCGCATCGCTCCCATCACCCCGGATCGGGCCGGGGTCTAGGATGGCCGCACCAAGCCTGAGGAAGCCGGTGAGAATCCGGCACAGTCGCGCTACTGTGACACCGCAGCGACAGCGGTGAAGTCAGACCCGACGGCCCGGTCAAGTTCGCACAGCGAATCCATCCAGCACAGGGACGCACGCATCCCGAAGGAGACCAGATGTCAGTCAACTCCACCGCAACCGCCAGCCCCATCGGCGAGCTCGAGCTCCCGACCATCCCGGTCGGCAAGCTCGCCCCGTGGGCGCTGTTCAGCTTCCTGCTCGCCGCCATCGTCGTGTTCTTCGTCAGCGCTGACGGCGGCGCACTCTCGGTCACGGGCGGCTTGGCCGTCCACGAATGGGTTCACGACGGCCGCCACCTGCTCGGCTTCCCCTGCCACTGACCTGAGCGATCGCCAGCCGCCACCCACCGGGTAGGCGGCCCATCGCCATACCCATTCGTCGCTTTCCGAAGGATTCACTCATGACCCCCAGCAAGTTCCTCATCCGCGGCCTGCTGGCCGGCCTTGTTGCCGGCCTCGCCGCTTTCGCCGTCGCGTACGTCGTCGGCGAGCCGCACGTCAACTACTTCATAGCGCTCGAGGAGGCCGGATCAGCCGAGCACGCGGCACCCGACGGACACACCCACGACGAGCCGGCCACCCATACCCACGACGACTCCGGCGCCGAGGTCTCCCGCGCCAACCAGTCCACCTGGGGGTTGTTGACCGGCACCGTGGCGATCGGCGTTGCCATGGGCGGCATCACCGCGCTGGCCGCAGCGTTCGCGCTCGGCCGCATCGGGTCCCTCAAGCCGACCCAGACGACAGCCCTGGTTGCCTTCCTCGGCTTCGTCGCGATCGGGCTCGTCCCGTTCTTGAAGTACCCGGCCACACCGCCAGCCGTCGGCGATCCCGAGACGATCGGGCAGCGGACGTCGCTCTATTTCGGTCTCCTGGCGATCTCCGTGCTTGCGATCATCTTCGAGACTCTCTTCGCGGCCCTGCTGCTGCGCAGAGGCGGGACCCCGTTCCAGGCGACGGTGTTCCCGGCGCTGGGCTTCACGGCAATCATCACGGTCGCCGCCCTCATGCTGCCGGCCATCAACGAAATCGGCCCCGACGTTCCGGCGGACGCGCTGTGGTCCTTCCGGCAGGCGTCCATCCTCACCACGGCCGCGTTGTGGGCGACGCTTGGCGTCGTGCTCACCGGCCTGGTCGGGCGCCTCTATGCGCGCGAGTCCGCAGAGCAGGCCCGGCGTGATCTTGCGGCGAGCCTGTGAACGCCGGTGCTCCAGTCGCTCCGCCCAACCCGGACGTTCGCGCCCGGGCGGCCGAACGGCTGGCTGGCCTGGCGACGCCCGCCGGAGCGCTCGGTCGCCTCGGCGAACTGGGCGTCTGGGTGTCGGCCGTACAAGGCGTGTGCCCGCCCGAACCGATCGACAACGTCCGGGCGGTGATCTTCGCCGGCGATCACGGCGTCGCTGATCCCGGACCAGGCGGACGGAGCGTGTCGGCCTACCCGAAGGCCGTCACCCCGGCCATGGTGGGCACGTTCCTCATGGGCAAGGCGGGGGTCTCGGCGCTCGCCGCGCAGCACGGAGTGAGTGTCCGGGTGCTCGACCTCGGCGTCGATGACGACCTCGTCGGCGTCGACCCGGCGGTGCAGGCTCACAAGGTCCGCAAGGGGTCTGGTGCGATCCACCTCGAGGACGCGCTGAGTCGGGCTGAGGTCGAGCAGGCACTCGCCGCGGGCGCCACCGTTGCCGACGAGGAGATCGCAGCGGGCGCACAACTGCTGATCTCCGGCGACATGGGCATCGGCAACACGACGCCGTCGGCAGCCCTCATCGCCGCCACGCTCGGCCTGCCGGCGGCTGAGGTCACCGGCACCGGAACCGGCGTGGATGCCGAGGGGCTCGCCCACAAGATCGAGGTTGTCCAGGCCGCCCTCGACCGCGTCGGTGATCGCGTCGACGATCCGGTGGACTGCCTGGCCGCCCTCGGCAGCGCCGATCTCGCGGCATCGGCCGGGTTCATGGCCGAGGCAGCCCGACGAGGGGTACCGGTTCTGCTCGACGGATTGATCAGCGTCGCGTGCGCGCTCATGGCGGAACGACTCGCCCCGGGTGCCGCCGCGTGGTTCGCCGCCGGCCATCGGTCCACCGAGCCGGCTCAGGCGTTCGCCTTGGAGAAGCTGGGACTCGAGCCGATCCTGGACGTCTCGATGCGCCTCGGCGAAGGAAGCGGCGCCGTGGCCGCGGTTCCCCTGGTCCGCTCGTCGGTCGCGCTGCTGCGCGACGTCGCGCTGCTCGCCGACATCCTGCCGGGCTGATGTTCGACAGCTGGCGACTCGCCGTCGGGACGCTCACGGCGCTCCCGGTGAAGCCGCCGGCGCAGGTCGATCAACGCACGGCGCGCATCGCCGTACTGCTCGCGCCGCCGGCCGCGCTTCCGCTCGGGCTGGCCGTCGCAGTGACCCTGTGGCTGACGGATCTGCTCGCGGTCGACCCCCTGGCCGCCGGGCTCCTGGCCGTCGGCGTGCTGGCCCTGGGTACCCGCGCGTTCCACCTCGACGGGCTCGCCGACACGGCCGACGGGCTCACCTCCTCCTACGACCGCGAGCGATCGCTGGCAGTGATGAGAACCGGATCGGTCGGACCGGCGGGGGTGGCCGCACTGATCGTCGTCCTGGGCCTTCAGGTCGTCGGTTTCGCCGGCCTCGCGAACCAGCCGCTGGCTGCCGGCGTCCTCGTCCTGGCCTCGCGCGCCGCTCTCGCCCTCACCTGCCTGCGCGGCGTTCCGGCAGCCGCCGGCGAAGGCCTGCGCGGCCCATTCGCCGAGTCGGTGCCGTGGCCGCTCGCGCTGCTGCGCTGGGTCAGTGCGGCAGCCATCGCCGCGCTCGTGTTCGCAGTCCTCGGACTGTCCTGGCACGGCGTGGTGATCGGCTTCGTGATTGCATCCGTGTTGGTCGGCCTGCTCGTTCGGCGCGCCGTCACCCGGCTCGGCGGTGTCACCGGCGACGTTCTCGGCGCCGGCATCGAACTCACCTTGGCGACGCTGCTGATCGCCGCCGGCTAGAGAACGAGCACCCGGCCGGCCACCACCAGGTGCACCTCGGTGCACTCGGAGGCAAAGCGCTGATTGACGACGCCGAGCAGGTCCCGAAAGATCCGGCCCGCGCGACGCTCCGGGACGACGCCGAGTCCGACCTCATTGGTCACGACGACCACCAGCCGCTTGGTCCGGGCGAGCGCGTCCACGGCGGCATCCACCCGCTCCATCAGCTCCGACTCCCACTCGTCCTGGATCGATGCCCACCCGTCGAGTTCGTCGATCTGTGCCGTCAGCCAGGTGCCGAGGCAATCGATGATGAGCGCGTCGTCGCCGTCGTCGATGGCCGCCGCAAGGTCGCGGGTCTCACGCGTCGACCAGTGCGTGGGCCGGCGCTCCTGGTGAGCTGCGATCCGGGCCGTCCAGTCGGGATCGGATTCCTCTTCGACGGTGGGACCCGGTGCGACGTAGGTGACGTGCGGCGCAGCCAGGAGCAGGGATTCTGCGTGAAACGACTTCCCCGATCGGACACCGCCGGTGACAAGCACTTTCATCGCCACTCCCGACACTGCGTACGCTCAGTGCAACCTGAGGGAACCCTATCGGTGAGGAGGAGATTTGGTGAGTGCCCGGGCGCTCGGCCTTCTCACCGGCTTCGTGGCCGACCGCCTCTGGGGAGATCCGGTTCGCCGGCACCCGGTGGCCGCGTTCGGTTCCCTTGCCCTTCGGCTGGAACGTCGCCTCTACGCCGACGATCGCCGCGCCGGTGCCGCCTTCACCGTGCTGCTCGTCGGCGGAGCGGCCCTGGCCGGCAGCGCAGTCGAGCGCGCGACAGCGCAACGACCAGTTCTCCGCTTCGCGGCGACGGCGGCGACCACGTGGGCCGTCGTCGGCGGCCGCTCACTGATCGCCGAGGCCGACGCCGTGCGGGACAGGTTGGTGGCCTGCGATCTCCCGGCGGCGCGGCAGCAACTGACCCACCTCGTCGGACGGGACACCGATGAGCTCGACGAGGCCGCCATCGCGCGAGCCGTCATCGAGTCGGTGGCCGAGAACACCTCGGACGCCGTCGTCGCCCCACTCCTGGCCGGCGCCGTCGCGGGGATTCCCGGGCTCGTGGCCTACCGCGCGGCCAACACACTGGACGCCATGGTCGGCCACCGGAACGAGCGCTACACCCGTTTCGGGTGGGCGTCCGCCCGCCTGGACGATGCGCTGAACTGGGCACCGGCTCGGATCGGCGCCGCCCTCGTCGTCGGCCTCGCCCCCGCGGTGGGTGGGGAACCCGCAACGGCCCGGCGGATCTGGCAGCGGGATGCTCCCGCACACCCCAGCCCCAATGCCGGGCCGATCGAGGCTGCCTTCGCCGGGGCTCTCGACGTCCGGCTCGGCGGCGTGAATCGATACGGCGGACAGGTCGAGGACCGCCACACGCTCGGTGACGGACGATCAGCCGGAGTCGGCGACATCGAGGCCGCCAATCACCTCAGCCTGCTGGTCGGCGTCGCGTCGGCCGTCACGGCCGCGACCATCGCTGCTGTCGTCAGCCGCCGAGGACGTCCCTGACCCAGGCCGCGGCAGCCGCCGGGTCGCTCACGGTCGGCACGCGTCCCGCGACCTCACCTCGACGCACGATGACGACCGGAGTACCCCGGTCAGATGCGACCTGCATCTTCGCCCAGGTGTAGGTGCCGCCGGAATCCTTCGTGACGAGCACATCGATGCCGTGCGCGTCGAAAACCGCCTGCTCGGACTCGACCGAATACGGCCCACGGCTCAGGATCAGCGTCCACGACGCAGGCAGGACGACGCTCGGCGCATCCACGACCCTGGCCACCGCGTGATGCTGCCCCAGCGGCCCGATGAACCGGTCCAGAGCCTGCCGACCAACGGTCAGGAACGGACGTTGCCCGAGCACCGCCGCGGTCACCGCTGCCTCATCGTGGTCGGCCACCCAGTGCCACGTGTCCGCGCCCGGCGCCGATGACCAGCCGGGCCGCTCGAGCCGCAGAAGCGGGATGTTGTCGGCGGAACAGGCCGCGGCCGCGTTCCGACTCATGCCCTCGGCAAAGGGGTGCGTCGCGTCGATGACGGCCGTGACCCGCTGTTCGGCAAGGTAGGCGCGCAGGCCCGGGACACCGCCGAAGCCGCCGATCTGGACCGCCCCGACCGGCAGTCGGGGCTGCGCCACCCTGCCGGCGAGGGACGAGACGAAGCGGACGCCTTGTGCCTGCAAGATGACGGCGAGCTCGCGCGCCTCGGCCGTGCCACCGAGGAGCAGGATCATGCTGGCCCTGGCTTCGAGGCCGCCCTCGGCGGCACCTCAACCGGCGGGACGGCCAGCAGCGGGACCTCGGATGCCCCGTTGCGCGCCAGCTCCAGCAGCGCCTCGACGTCCAGGTGCTCTTCGGCGAGGTCGCCCAGCAGATCGAGCCGGGCCTCGCGGGCGGCGGCGAAGCTCACGGCCGAGGGCTGCCAGCGTTGCCCGACGGCGGCCGCCACCAGGTCGAGCAGAATGGTGCGTGTCTCGTCGGACTCCAGCGAGCCGTGCCGCATCGTGCCCATGACAGCGCCCGCGCTGGCCCATCCGCCATCGGCGTCAGCCTGCCCGACGTCGACCCTGCCATGGTGGATCTCGTATGCCCCGTCGCCATGCGCCCGAAGCACCTTGTGGGCGGAGAAGACGGTCGTCGCATCGAGCAGGCCGAGGCCGGGGACGTCGAGAGCTTCATGTCCCTCGATGCCCTCGGGATCATGAATGCTCCGCCCGAGCATCTGGAAGCCGCCACAGATCCCCAGCACCGGTCGCCCGGCCGATGCGTGCGCGGCTATCGCGCGGTCGAGACCGCGGAAGCGCAGCCAGGACAGGTCCGCGATCGTGGCGCGCGTGCCGGGCAGGATCACCAGGTCCACACCGGCGACGGCACCGGGGTCGTTGATCCACGAAACCTCGACACCCGGCTCCAGACTGAGCGCGTCGATGTCGGTGAAGTTGCTGATCCGCGGGAAGCGGACCACACCGACGGCCAGCGGACGATGCCGGCCCACGTTGCTGCCCTCGCCACGTGTCGCGAGGTCCAGTGCGTCCTCCGAGTCGAGCCAGACGTCGGGACTCCACGGCAGCACGCCGAACGTCGGTCGTCCGGTCAGCTCGGTCAGTCGCTCGATGCCCGGCTTGAGCAGCTTCTGACTACCGCGGAACTTGTTGATGATGAATCCCGAGACGAGACGCTGGTCGTCCGACTCGAGCAGTGCGACGGTGCCGAACAAGGAGGCGAAGACACCACCCCGGTCGATGTCACCCACCACGACAACCGGGATGTCCGCGTGCCGGGCGAGGCCCATGTTCGTGTAGTCGCCGGCGCGCAGGTTGATCTCGGCCGGGCTGCCGGCGCCCTCACACACCACGACCTCGAACCGGGACGCCAGATCGTCGAAGGCGGCAAAGGCAGTCTCGGCCAGGTGCGTCCGACCGCCGATGAACTCCTCGGACGAGATCGTCCCGGCCGGCTGACCGTTGACGACGACGTGGCTGCGGTGGTCACTGCCCGGCTTGAGCAGAACCGGGTTCATCGTCGTCTCCGGTGTCACGTCGGCGGCAAGGGCCTGCACCCACTGCGCCCGCCCGATTTCGCCGGCCGAGTTCCCGCCCGTGGCGCTGCCGACGACCATCGAGTTGTTCGACATGTTCTGCGCCTTGAACGGGGCCACCGCAACGCCACGACGGCGGAAGGCGCGACACAGTGCCGCAGTCACCAGGCTTTTCCCTGCGTCGGACGTGGTCCCGGCCACGAGCAGCGATCCGGCCATGGCCCCGACCCTATCTTTCGTCCTCGCGGGCGGACGCCCGTGCCAGTACCGTTCCGTCATGACGCTGGATCAGGATCTGCGAATCGCGATCGACGGGAAATGGCGCCACGTGCGGGTCGCCGCCCGCTCCCAGCTGGCCGAGTTGAATCTCGCCTTCAACCACGAGTTGAGCATGGAGGACGCGCGCGAGCTCACGTTCGCTCAGCTCAAGGAGCTCACGCCGACCGGCATCCCTGCCGCCGGGTTCCGCACCGCGAACGGCGGCGGTGGCGATCCGGGCATGGCCGTCACCGGGATCGAGATGCTGGCGCAGTTCGACCTGTCCCTGATGGTCAAGGCCGGCGTCCAGTGGGGACTCTTCGGCGGCGCCGTCGAGAACCTCGGAACCGAGCGGCACACCAAGCTCATTCCGGACATCATCAACCTGGACCTCGTGGGCTGCTTCGCCATGACCGAGACCGGGCACGGCAGCGACGTGCAGAACCTTGAGACCACCGCCACCTACGACCCGGCGGCCGAAGAGTTCGTGATCCATTCGCCGACGCCCAGCTCGCGCAAGGACTACATCGGCAACGCTGCGAAGCACGCCACCATGGCCGCGGTGTTCGCCCAGCTGGAGACGCCCGGCCCGGACGGCGAGATCGAACGGCACGGCGTGCATTGCTTCCTGGTGCCGCTGCGCGACTCCAAGGGTCGAGACCTCCCGGGAGTCACCACGTCCGACTGCGGGCACAAGGGCGGCCTGCGTGGCGTCGACAACGGCCGCATCATGTTCGACCAGGTCCGCATTCCGCGAGAGAACCTGCTCAACAAGTACGGCGACGTGGCCGAGGACGGCACCTACACGTCACCGGTCGAGAACATCAACCGCCGGTTCTTCACCATGCTGGGCACACTGGTGCGCGGCCGGGTGAGCGTCGGTGGGTCGGCCAGCGCCGCAGCCGAGGTCGCACTGACCATTGCCGGCAAGTACGCACTCACGCGTCGGCAGTTCGGTCCAGATCCTGGCCACGAGATCCTCCTCATGGACTACCGGACTCACCAGCGTCGGCTTCTGCCGCTGATCGCACGGTCCTACGCGTACCGGTTCGCACAGAACCAGCTCGTGGCCCGCATGCACCGGCTCCAGACCACCGAGCATCCGGACGAGCATGAGCAGCGTGAGCTGGAGACGCGCGCGGCCGGCCTCAAAGCGGTCCAGACCTGGCATGCCATCCGTGCCATCCAGGAGTCCCGTGAGGCCTGCGGCGGCGCCGGCTACCTGACCGAGAACCGGCTCGTCCTGCTGCGACGGGATGTCGACGTGTTCGCCACCTTCGAGGGCGACAACCACGTCCTGATGCAGCTTCTGGCCAAGGATCTGCTGACCAAGTACGCCAAGGAGGTGGCCGGCCTCGACCCGGTCGGGCTGGCACGGTTCGCGGCGGACTCCTTCGTCGACGCCGTGAAGGAGCGCACCACGGCCGGTCAACTCATCCAGCGCCTCATCGATGCCCGGGCCGGTGGCAAGGACGACGATGCCGACCTGCTCGATCGGGGCACCCAGCTCAGCATGTTCGAGGATCGTGAGGAGCACGTCCTGGAGACGCTGGCGCGTCGAATGCGGCGTGCCGCGAAGGCCGAGCCGGATGAGGCGTTCCGCATCTTCAACAACGCGCAGGACCACCTCATCCTGGCGGCACACGCGCACATCGACCGGGTCGTCCTGGAGGCGTTCACCGCCGGAATCGCGCGGAGCGAGGAAGGCGAGGCAACCGACCTGCTCCGTGAGGTGTGCACCCTGTTCGCGCTCAGCACGATCGAAGACAACCTCGCCTGGTTCATGGGGCACAACCGCTTGTCGATCCCGCGGGCCAAGGAGGTCACACCGCTGGTCAACGCGCAGTGCGAGAAGTTGCGTCCGCACACCGAGGCGCTGGTCGAGGGCTTCGGTGTCGCGTGGGCGGCGCTGAAGATCCCGATCCTGGCGGACCCGGGCACCGGCACCTGAGCGTCCTCACCCGTCGAAGTCAGGGGAACGAACCGCCCGCAGGACTTTGAACAGACGTTCGCGCTCCGGCTCGTCCAGGGCGGCGAGTCCGAAGTCGATGTCCATGAGCGCCTTCGTCGCCCGGCGCAGCACACGCTTCCCGTCCGGCGTCAGTGAGGCGTACACGCGGCGGCGGTCCTGATCGTCCGGAGTGCGCGCGACGAGTCCCGAGGCGACCAGACGGTCGATCGCGTTGGTCACCGACGTCGGGTGCACCATCAACCGCTCGCCGATGATGCTCAGCGGCAGCCGGCCCTCCCGGCTGAAGGACAGCAGCCGCAACACTTCGTAGCGAGCGAACGTCAGGTCCAAAGGCTTGAGCACTGCGTCGAACTCGGCGATCAAGAGCTGCTGG
>DATEDT010000118.1:0-9932 GCA_035281505.1 Aeromicrobium sp.
TCACGGCCGTGAAGACGAGCCAGGCGACGACGTACGGGCGGTTCATGAGACTCGGGTTGTCCGGGCGTCCGCCGATCGGGAGCAGGACATTGGCGACCGCAACGGTCACGGTGGCCCAGACGACGAACCCGGCCGCGACGACCGCGCGGGCCCGCGGCTGCCACACGCGTGCCGCCGCGACCCCGAGCAGGACGACCAGCGGTGCGATCACCGCATCGTGGGCGAGCACCCCGCCGGCCAACCAGATCGCTTGCGACCGCCAGCGCTCCAGCCCGTCGTCGCGCAACAACCAAAGGCCCCAGCCGATGGCCGCGACGCCGGCGAGGCCCAGCAAGCCCCGGATCATGCCCGCGCCTCCAGGCTTCGGACCCATTTCGTCTGGAGCACACCGGGGCGGTTCGGCGCGATGATGCGGCAGGGGAAGCCATGGTCGAGCGACAGGTCCTCGCCGTTGAGCTTGAGCGCCAGCAATGTCCGCTCATCGGCGACGAAGGCTGAGGGCAGGACCGAGGTGCGAAAGGCGCCGCGTGTCTGCATGGACCGCACCAGTACGGAGGAGCCGTCGGGAGCGTCGACTAGAGCAAGGAGATCGCGCACGGCGGGCCCGGTCCACTCGGCGGTCTGGCTCCACCCCTCCACGCAGGCAATCGGCAGCCGGTGAGTTCGCTGCGGGAGTTCGGCGAGCTGGTCGCGGGTCAGCGCCACCTGCCGTTCGCCGGAGCGCACCTGGAGCACGTACGAGGGGTCGCTGGCGGCAGCGACGGCACCGGCTGCCCGCGCCGTCCGGTTGACCGGCAGGCCTTGGGGTCCTGACCCGTCCCGCACCCCGAAGACCGAGATCCGGCGCAAACCGGGCACCGTCTGCCCTGCGGTGAGCAGCGCGGCCAGGCCGGACGAAACCAGCGCCGCGCGCACCACGGTGCGCCGACTCGGTCCGGCACCGGCGTCGTCCACGGAGGCGGTGCCGGCATCGAAGGCGGTGCGAATGACCGGCAGCTTGACCGCAACATGGACGACGATGGCGCCGATCGACAGCCAGGCAACGGCCTCATGGGTCGCGCGGAACGAGAAGTCCCACGGGTACCACTGGACGACGTTGAGGGAGCCGCTCACCAACTGGAAGATGCCGGCACCCACCAGCAGGAGCACCGAAAGTCGCTCCAACCCGTGCAGAAAAACGGCACGAAACGGCGTGACGGGCGGGCGCTCGAAGAGCCGGGGGAACACACTCCAGAGCTTCACCAACAGCAGCGGAATGGCGGCCACGCCGGAGATCACGTGCAGGCCCTGCGTCACCCGGTAGAGCCAGGACGGGGAGGGGCCGAGCGGGAGCCACGCCGGCGGGGCGTACTGCAGGTGGCTCCAGTACCCCGTGACAAAGCAGATCGCGAACGCCACGCCCAGCCACACGCCGACCCGTGCCGTCGTCGCCGGTCCGCGTGCTGCGCTGGTGAAGTCCTCCGAATGAGGGATCAGTGCCCTCATCAGGTCACCTTCGTGAGCATCGCGACGTGCCGTCCGCCGTGGACCAGTGAGTCGGTGTGGGCGAAGCCCGCTCGCTGGGCCAGCTGGGCGATCGCGTCGACGCCGACGAGAGCCCAGGCGAATCGTCGTCCCACCTCGCCGTCGACCCGCAGCTGTCGCCACGTGTGCACGACGCCGGTGCCCGGTTCGTCCAGTTCCACGTGGAGCACGCCGCCGGCCGCGAGCATTGCCCACACGCGGCGCAGGAGCGAGAAGGGTCGGCCGCCGATGCCGACGTTGCCGTCGGCCAGCAGCGCGTGGGCCCAGCGCCCCTCGTACGGCATCGGCCTGAAGACATCCCGATGGAGCACCGGGATGCCACGCGACCGCGCCAGGCGCACAGCTTCGGTGGAGTTGTCGACGCCGAGCGAATCCAGGCCGCGTTCGCGGAGTGCTTGCACCAACCGGCCCGGCCCGCAGCCCAGGTCGATGGTGGGCCCGGCGCAATGGTCGATGATCAGGGCTCGATCGTCGATGGAGGCGCGGGACGCCCAGCGATCCACGGCCAGCGGCTCTTCGGCCCCGGTGTCGTCCAGCATCACGACCGCCGACCCCATGAACGCTGCGTCGAAGTTGCTCATGACCACCTCCGCGCCGACGCGGCGATCCGTCGGTCGGGCACTTCGGCGGCGATGGCTACCGCATCCGCCCAGGTGTCCATGTCCCGCAGTTCCCTGAGCCGCGGCCCACCGGCTCCAAGCGCAGCCTGGGTGCGCTCGCCGGTGTCGCTCGCCGACATCGGGATGCCGGCGAGGAACTCGGCGCGGCTCGCATCGTCCAGCCCGAGCAACCACCAGCCGCCATCGAGAGCCGGGCCGAGCACGGAGCCGTCGGACCGCACCAGCGCGTCGGCGGCGGCGAGGTCGTCGACGCTGACTTGCGGGGTGTCCATGCCGATCTGCACGACCGGCCCATGGCCGGCAGCGTCGGCGTGGGCGTGGGCGAGCCGCTCAGCCAGGTCGCGGCCGCGTTGGGGAATCACCGAGACGTCGGCCAGCGCCTCGCGGAGTGCGTCGGCACGAGCAGCCGAACCGAGGTCGCCGGTGAGCGCGACGACGACCTCCGCGTCGCACCGCTTGGCGACGTCGAGGGTGTCGAGGAGCGCTGCGGCGGCCAGGTCGGCAGCGGCATCGGGGCCGACGGTCGCCGCGATTCGGGTCTTCGCCAGGCCGGGGATGGGTGCTTTGGCCACAATGAGCAGCGTCGCGTTCATCGGGCCGCCCGGGCGAAGTCGCGCATCGTGCGCAGCGTGCCGCGTACCGAGCCGGACACTTTGGACTTGGTCCCCGCGGCCCGGGGCCGGTAGTCGACGTCGAACTCGGAGACTGACCACTGGGCGGCTGCGGCCTTGCGCATCAGCTCGAGGGGGTAGCCGAATCGGCGGTCCTGGATGTCGAGCGCCAGCAGGTCGTCGCGACGGCAGACGCGCACGGGTGCCAGGTCGTGAATCCCCAGGTTCGTCGAACGGCGCAGCCACGTTGCCAGCACCTTGGTTCCGACGCGCGCATGCCACGGCCACACCCCGCGGGCGACGGGGCGACGACGTCCGACGGCCATCGTGGCTCGGCCGTCACGGACTGCGGCCAGCATCGCCGGGAGCACGTCGAGTGGAAGGGAGTCGTCCCCATCGATGACGGCAACGTACGGGGCTTCAGCCGCGACGACGCCGGTGTGGACGGCCGCGCCGTAGCCGGGTCGATCCTCGGCGACGACGGTGGCGCCCAGCCGTCGGGCCAGGTCGGCCGTGCCGTCACGAGATCCGTTGTCGACGACGATGGCGCGGAAGCCGGGTGGAATGTCAGCGAGCACAGAAGGCAGAGCGCCGGCCTCGTCGCGACAGGGAATCACGATGTCGCACTCGATGGGGCTCACGCACTCGACCGTAGGGATTGGCCGGGTCGCTTTCCATGCCCAAGCCCTTACGAGTCCGTTACGTCCGCGCAGGCGTCGGGCTCAGTGGGCTGCGGCGCCTAGTCTGAGCGCATGGAGGCGCCGAGCGGACGTGCGTCGCTGTGGGCGTGGTGGAGCGCGGGCATCGGACTCGCGCTGGTGATCCTCGCCATGGCCGTTCCGCGCATCGCCGGCGTCGACGTGCGCGTGCACTGGCCGCCGCTGCACGCCGACGTCCGGACTGCACTTCCGCCCGCCCTGCTCCCCGTGGCCGTGCTGGGCCTGGCGCTGGCACTGTTCGGGTCGGCTCTTCTCCAGCGTCTCCGATGGCCGCTCGCCGTGGTGGCGACCACAGTTGTCTCGTACGTCTGGACCCTGGCCCTGGCGTTGAGCGAGGGCCCGGACGGGTTGGCCCGGGTCTTCACGCGTCCCGGTGAGTACCGGTACGACGCGCAGCGAGTCGGTGACGTCTCGACGATGCTGCGCGGGTTCATCGAGCGGATCCCGCACGACTCCGTCGATCACTGGAACATCCATGTCGCCGGCCACCCGCCGGGCGCGCTGCTGTCGTTCATCGCGCTCGACCGTGTCGGCGTCACCAGCGCCTTCTGGGTCGGCGTGGTCGTCGTGACCCTCGGGGCGACTGCCGTGGCAGCGGTCATGCTCACCGTCGAGCAGTTGGCCGGCGAAGCCGTCGCGCGCAAGTCCGGGCTCTGGGTCGCGCTCGCGCCGGCCGCGGTCTGGGCCGGTGTCTCGGCCGATTGGTACTTCGCAGCCGTCGTCGCGTGGGGTCTGTATCTGCTCGCCCGGGCCGCCAGCATGCGGTCGGCGCCGACCGCCATCGGCGCGGGACTCCTCCTCGGGTGGGGCGTGTTCCTGTCGTATGGCTTGGTCCTGATGGCCATCCCGGCCCTGGCCGTGGTCTGGGTGACCAAGGGCTGGCGCGTCCTGCCTTGGGCCGTCGGCGGCGCCTTGGCGGTGACCGCCACGTTCTGGGCGGCCGGATTCTCCTGGTGGTCCGCGTTCCCGGTCCTCCGTGAGCGTTACTACGCGGGCATCGCATCGGAACGGGCTTACGCCTACTGGGTGTGGGCCGACGTCGCGGCGTGGACGTTCACGCTCGGCCTGGCGACGTGGGCGGCGGCCCCGGCACTGCTGCGGGCTGTGCGGCGCCGCGAGGCCTGGGCGATCGTCGTCGGGTCGGCTGTCGTCGCCGTAGGCGTGGCCACCTTGTCCGGGATGAGCAAGGCGGAGGTTGAGCGCATCTGGCTGCCGTTCAGCGTGTGGGCCCTGGCTGCCGGGGCGCTCCTCCCGTCGCGCTGGCACCGGCCGCTGCTGGTGAGCCAGGTCGGCACCGCGATTGCGGTGCAGGCGCTTCTCCTGACCCGCTGGTAGGCATCAGCCGAGCGGATCGGACGCCAGCTGCGCGATGCCGTCCTCCGGGCGGATCGCGGCGCGGAAGCCGAGGCCCTCGATCGCCCGCTGTGGCGACGCGACGACATGCCGGACGTCGTATGACCTGAAGTTTCCGGTGACGACGGGTGCCGGCCCGCCGTAGGCGTCGGCGAGGACCTCGGCCATCTGCCCGAGCGTGAACGGGGCTCCGGAGGCCACGTTGTACGGCGTCACGCCTTCGGCATGGTCGCCGACCTGTTCGACGGCCAGGGCGTTGGCGAGCGCGACGTCTTCGACGTGGACGAAGTCGCGCATCTGGTGCCCGTCCTCGTACACCTGCGGCGCCTCGCCGCGCTCCAGCGCCGAACGGAAGATCGCCGAGACGCCGGCATACGGGGTGTTCGCCGGGAGGCCCGGCCCGTACACGTTGTGGTAGCGAAGGGCGATCGCGCGGCCGGCCTGCAGCGTGCACCACGCGCCGGCGTAGTGCTCCTGCGCAACCTTCGAGGCGGCGTAGGACGTCCGAGGTCGAAACGGCGACGCCTCGTCGACGTGGGTCCAGGTGATGGGGCCGGCGCAGGTCGGGCATCGGGGTTCGAAGTCACCGGCGGCAAGCCGGTCAGGTGCGCGGGTGGCCGGCGGAACCACGCCGTGCGCCGCACAGTCGTAGAGCCCGTCCCCGTAGACGACCATCGACGAGGCGAGCACCAGCCGGTCGGCGCCCACCCTCGCCATGGCCGCGAGCAGGCGAGCCGTGCCGACGTCGTTGTGGTTGGCATAGCCGGGCAGATCCTGGGCATCCACGCCGTTGCCGACCATCGCCGCCTGATGGCACACGACGTCGACGCCGTCGAGTGACTGGTCGAGGTCGTCGTGTCGCAGGTCGATGGGTGTCGTCGCCCGACGGTCCAGCTCGGTGACGTCGTGGCCGCGTTCGCGCAGCAGCGAGACGATGCGGGAGCCGATGAAGCCCTCCGAACCGGTGACGAGAACCTTCATCGGCCCGGAAGCTCGAACGGAAGATCCATGCCGTCGACCGCGTGGCCGCAGACGCAGTCGCCTTGGGGTCCGACGTTGGCGATGACCGAACCCATCGCCGCTTTCAGCGCTTCGGTGTGTTCGGCGAAGACGCGGAACACCTCCTCCATGCTGACCGCGCCGGACGTCGTCCCGTCGTCGTGGGTCACGCCCGCGTCGTGGTCGGTGACCAGTGCGACCGTCGCGTAGCAGAGTCCGAGTTCGCGGGCGAGGACCGCTTCGGGGTGCCCTGTCATGTTGACCACCGACCACCCCTGGTCGGCGTACCAGCGCGACTCGGCCCGGGTGGAGAAGCGCGGCCCCTCGATGACGACCATGGCGCCGCCGTCCACCGGGTTGAGGGCGGAGAGGCCGGCCAGGAGATCGGTCCGCAGACGGTGGCAGTACGGGTCGGCGAACGTCACGTGGACGGCCCCGGAGTGGTAGAACGTCTGGATTCTGGACGTCGTCCGGTCGACCAGCTGGTCGGGGACCACGAAGGTGCCCGGACCGAGTTCGGGCGTCAGCCCGCCGACGGCACAGGGGGCGAGGACCTGACGAACGCCGAGCGAGCGCAGCGCCCAGAGGTTCGCGCGATACGGGACCTGATGGGCCGGGAACTCGTGGCCGGGGCCGTGTCTCGGCAGGAACGCCACCGTGCGGCCGTGGGCCTCGCCGATCGAGACCGGTCCTGACGGCGCCCCGTAGGGAGTGTCGATCTCGATGGTCTCCGCGTCCGTCAGGAACGAGTAGAAGCCGGACCCGCCGACCACTGCGATGTCGGGATTGCTCACGCGTGCCAGCCTCTCAGAGGGATGTTCACGGGAGAACGCCGATCAGCCGGTTTGCCGGCAGCTGGGTCTGGCTGCCTGGTCGAAGGCAGCGTCGAGTCGGCGCGCGAGATCGCTGTTCTCGTGGCGGAAGTTCTCGAGGTACCGGTCGTCGCTGTAGCCCGCCCGGACCAGCGCGACGTTCAGCGAATCGCCGGACCGGTTGAACACTTCGGCGACCACGCGACCGTGCGGGTCCTTGGAGTAGGCGGCGACGGTGAACCCGTCGGCGAGGAATCGGCGGGTGAACTCGCTGGCTTCGCGGCCGCAGGGTTCCAGGGCCTCGGGCGCATTGACCATGCCGAGTCGGTACTCACGGCTGTCGGAGGCGACCCATGAGTCGCCGTCCTTGAGGATGGTCACCCGCAGCAGCTGTTCGCGTGGAGTAGTTGGCTCCGGGGTGTCCGGCCGGTCCAGATAGCTCAACGCGGCGTAGGACACGGCGACGGCGACGGCGAGTGTCAGCAGCGCCCGCAGGGTCCGCGACCAGTCCACGGCGGTGAGCCTTTCAGATGCAACGGACAGACGGTTGAGGTGGCGGCGAAGCGCGCGGTCCGGTGGTTGAGGCGGCGGCGCAGCCGCCCTCGAAACCACTACGGCAGGTCGTCCACGCTCCACGTGATGCCCTCGCGAAGGACGCGTGCCGGCACCCCGCCCACGGCCGTGTTCGGCGGGACCTTCTGGCCACGCACCATGCTCTGCATGCCGACGACCGCGCCGTCGCCGATGTCCACGTGACCGGTGACGGTCGCATCGCGGCCGAGCCAGACGTGCTGGCCGAACTGGATGTGCGCGCCGAATGGGTTGATCCGGGCGCCGGTTGCGAGGTCTTCGAGGCGATGCATGTCGTCGGTGGCGACGTACACATTGGTGGCCCACAACTGATCGCGTTCGGCGACGATCGAGCCGCCGTTGCGGGCGTCGATCACTGCGCCCCACGTCGCGGTGAGGCCGCCGTTGAACACGACACTTGAGCCGCCACCGCAATAGAGACTGCCGGCGGTGATCTCGCAGTCCGGGCCGACGAAGATCGTCGCTCCGGCACCCGTCACGCCGAGCGACACGAGGTTCTGCGTCTGCGACGCAAGGACGATGAGTGTGTCGCTGACCTGCTCGGCGACCAGTTTCTCGAGCAACTGATCGCGCGGTGACTCGACGCCGTCCGCCACGTAGAGGGCGTTGCCGTCGTCGCTCCACTTCTCATCGAGCGGGCCCGCCGTGAACGCACGCAGGGTGAGTGACGAGAGCACCTCCGGGTCGGCGCCGGCTGCGATCAGCCGTGCACGGTGCGGCTCCGTGAGCATGGCTGAGAGTAACGCGCAGGCGTGCGTGCGACGTGACAATCGCACTCAACCGTAGGCATCCGCATCATTGACAGTCCAAGCGACATCTAGTAGACAGTGACTACGCACTGGATAGTTAACAAGAACTAGTTACTGTCCGACGCGCAGATCCAAGGTCACACAGTCGGCCGTCACGGATCTGACTCCCCAGGAGTGGACATATGTCCCCGATCAGGAAAACCGGCCGACCGCACACCCCTCATTCGGGTGGGCTCGCGCGCGACGTCACCGACCTGCTGGACCAGCTCGAAACGACCACCGATCCGGCGGAACGCGAAGAGCTCTGCAACAGGATCATCGTGCTCGCCATCCCGATTGCCGACCGTCTGGCGGGTCGATACCGCCGACCGGGCACCTCGATGGAAGACCTTCAGCAAGTTGCTCGAGCTGCGCTCGTCCAGGCGACGCGACGGTTCAAGGGCGGCGGCGAGCAGGCCTTTCTGGGTTACGTCGTGCCCAGCGTCCTCGGCGAGTTGAAGCGGTACTTCCGCGACTGCAGCTGGGTGATCCGTCCCCCGCGGCGGATCCAGGAAGCGCACCTGGCCGTGCGGCAGGCGCACGAGGAGCTACGCGCGGAGTGGGGCCGCGAGCCGACGGCTGACGAGTTGGCGGAAGCGGCCGATGTGGCCGTCGAAACGGTCCACGACGTGCAGGTCGCTGCGGTGCGGTGCTGGCCGGAAAGCCTGGACCGGCCCCAAGGCGACGATGACGGCGGAGCCGTCTTTGGCGACAAGTTGAGCGCCATCGATCGGGACCTTGAGCAGGCGGAGGCGCGACTCATGGTCGAACCCGCGCTCCAGCGGCTCAAGCCGCGTGAACGTGAAGTGATCTACCTGCGGTACTACCAGGACCGGACCCAGCGTGAGGTCGGTCAGCGAATCGGGGTCACCCAGATGCAGATATCTCGCATCGAGTCCCAGGCGATGGCAACTCTTCGACAGGGGATGGGTCCAGATGACAACGCCGCTGCTTAGGGATCACGAGCCAATGGACTCGTCCATCGTGCAGGTCTTTGCGGTGTCGGACTCCCATGCTCAGGAGTTGATCGTCGGGCTCTTGGGCGGCGCGGACGTCAGCGCGACGGCAGAGACGCGCGGACTGAATCTGGTGGTGGCCACCAGGTGCGTCGATGACTTTCAGGCCGCCTCGGTGGCCCGATTGGTCAGGTCGATCGACCCGGACGCGCGACTCCTCGCCCCGGGGGAGCGTCCCTAGCGCGTCGGCCTGCACGTCTCTGCTCATGTGGGCGTCAGGTACCGCATGGCGCGGTCTGGCTGGACTGAGCGCGTGGCTACACAGGAATTGGGGATGATAACGGTGGAACAATCTGAGGAGCAGAGCCTGACCGCCCTGCTGACGGCATCGCGGAACAGGGACGCTGATTCGGTCGCCAGCATCTGGCGAGAACTGGCGCCGGTCGAACAAGAGAACCTCCTGTTCGCCCTGCTGGGCATGCAGTGTGACGTCACGTCGGAAAGTGCGGCTGTCGTCTCGGACGAGGAGTCGGAACCTCCAGACCTCCGTACCGCTGAGACTGAGGCTCTGCCGGTGGTGGAGCAGACGGAGCGGATTCCCAATCTGGTTGACGACCTTCGGGGCTTGACCGCAACGGCAAATGACCAGCTGAACGACCCGCAAGATGAGCGGGCTGCGCCCGCGGAAATGACCGAGTACCGGTCTCGGTGGCGTCAGCGGTGGAAATGGTCCGTCCTGGTGGCGGCCTGGGCGGTGACCACATTCTTCGCCTTCACGGCGGAAACATCGACGTTTGGACCGATGGGTTGGGTCGTGGCACTTTTCGGCACCGTTGTTCTCGGCGGACTGTTCGTTGGAACCTTGGCCAATTTCGTTGTCGCGGCGATACCTGCGCAAGCTCAGGGACACGGCAGATAGTCGTCAAGCCGACGGACGGGATGCGAACGTCACGCGCCAA
>DATEDT010000119.1:0-17753 GCA_035281505.1 Aeromicrobium sp.
GGATCGGTCAGCTCGTCGACCAGCGCGCGTCGACGCATGGCGGACCGGAGGTACAGGAATCCCACGGTGAGCCACGCAAGCGCCGCGATCACAAGCACTACCGTTCCCACGATCTTGGGAGCGTGGCCGACCGCGGCCATCGCCGACCAGGCACCAGCCAACCCCGCCAGACCGAACGGGATCCCGAACAGGTTCGGCGGTATGCGTTGAACGTTCGTCACTGGTGATCTCCTCGACGCCGCGTGGGCAGATGCGAGGAGTCTTCCAGCCCTGAGACGGCCTCGCGCACACAACTGGGCGCACCAAGTTCCCGCGGTTCGGTTCGCGCTAGCTGCCAGGCCGCAGCCTTCGGAGGGCGGCCCGCACGGCTTCGCCGTCGGTGGTGCGCCACATCGGCGGAAGCGACGCAGCCAGGAATGAGCCGTAGCGTGCCGTGACCAGCCGCGGGTCGAGCACAGCGACAACTCCGCGGTCGTCGGCCCGTCGAATCAGCCGACCCGCCCCCTGTGCGAGCAGCAGCGCGGCGTGGCTGGCGGCGACGGTCATGAACCCGTTGCCGCCGTGCCGCTCGATCAAGCGCTGTCGGGCGCTCATCAATGGGTCGTCCGGGCGCGGGAACGGGATGCGGTCGATGATCACGAGCCGACAGGTGGATCCGGGTACGTCGATGCCCTGCCAAAGGCTGAGCGTCCCGAACAGCGACGCAGAATCGTCGGCCACGAACCGTTTCACCAGTTCGGGCAGCTGCGCGTCGCCTTGGCACCCGATGTCCAGGTCCGGCAGGCGGGCCCGGACGGCTTCGGCGGCCGCCTCGGCAGCCCGGCGGGACGAGAAGAGTCCCAACGTCCCTCCGCCGGCGGCCTCGATCAGCTCGGCGATCTCGTCGAACTGCGCGTCGGTTATGCCCTCGCGGGCTGGTGCGGGCAGGTGCTTGGCGACGTAGAGCATGGCCTGCTTGCCGTAGTCGAACGGTGAGCCGACGTCGATGGCGTCGTACTCGCCGTCGGCCAGACCGAGGGCGCTCGCGATGGGCGCAAACCCGCCGCCGAGGGTGAGCGTGGCGCTGGTGAGGGCGACGGTCTTCTCGCCGAAGAGCTTGTCGCGCAGGTAACCGGAGACGTCGATGGGCGCAATGTGCAGGGTTGGCCCGTTGCGGCTCTCGTTCATCCAGAGCACGGCGGATTCCGGCTTGGCGGCCATCCGGTCGGCGATCAGCCTGACGTCGTCGACCATCCCCTTGGCCTGCTGGCGCGCGGCGTCGACGTCGTCGGCAGACTCCTTGGGGAACGACGAGAGCGCGGCCCGGGCGGAGTCGCGGATGAGTTGCAGCGTCTCGACGAGCTCCTCGCTCGGGGTGTCGATCCGGCCGGCGTCCGTACGGGCGAGCGCAGCCGACAGGGCGTCCGCGGCGTCGACGAGGTGGTCGACGTCCGGGCCGGCTGCGTGCGGCCGGGCGCGGCGCGCAGCGCGTTCGACCATCGTGGGGTCGAGTTCGGCGGTCATGGACTGCGTCACGCGCGCGGTCAGCTCGTGGGCCTCGTCGATCACGACGTAGCGGTACTCCGGCAGCATCGGCACACCGTCGATCGCGTCGATGGCCAACATGGCGTGGTTGGTGACGATGAGGTCGGCATCCTGCGCCTCCTCGCGGGCGCGTTCGGCGAAGCACTCCAACGCGTGGGCGCAGCGCGACGCGCCGACGCATTCGCGCGCACTGACGCTGACCTGCCGCCAGGCCCGATCGGTGTGTGACGGCGCGTGGTCACGGTCGCCGGTGCCACGCTCGGCAGCCTGGGACTCGGCCCACTCGCGCAGTTCGAGGACCTCCGATCCCAGCGATCCCGTCGGGACCTCGACCAGCACGCCTTGGTCGTCCGGGACGCCCTCGCGGACGCGATGCAGGCAGGCGTAGTTGCCCCGGCCCTTGACGACCGCATGCGCCGGCGTGGTGTGGAGCACCTCCCGGGCCGCCTCCTTGAGCGCGGGGATGTCGCGCTCGACGAGCTGGTGCTGCAGGTTGAGGGTGGCCGTCGCGATGACGACACGCTTGCCCAGGAGGAGGCTCGGAACGAGGTAGCCGAGCGACTTGCCCGTTCCGGTGCCGGCCTGGACCAGCAGGTGATCCTCGGCGGCGAATGCGTCCCGGATGGCCTCGACCATCTGGACCTGTCCGGGCCGTTCGCTGCCCTTCACGGCCTCGACAGCCGCGCCCAGCACGTCCTTCACCGATGCCTGCACGCCGGAGGTACCCGCAGGCTTCGTCGTCGGGGCGGCTTCCGGCATGCGGCGAGACTACGCGCGCCGACCGGCAATGCGACGCCGACCGTCCACAACTAGGACGTTTCGGGGGTCTCGCCTTCATCGGGCTCCGCGCCCGAGGGCTGGCTTGCCTGCGGCTTCTCCACCGGCACGGCGGCGACGCGCTTGGCGTCCTCCGGATCGATGCGCAGCGGGATCTTGTCCCCCGGCACCGGGAGCTCCCCGACCTTGAACAGGTCACGCACGACCGCTTCGTATGTCTTCTTCTTGTCCGGACGCTCGACGGTCAGCCGGACGCTGCGCCGCACGTAGCCGTTGTTCACCTGGGCGTTGATCGCCTTCGGCTCGATGACCTCGATGACGGTTCCGGTCCCCTCGACGCCCTCGTGCAGGAGCCGGTCGGTCGCCGACGAGCGCAGGTAGATCCATGCCGCGAACACCCCGGCGGCAACGATGAGCACCGGGATGTACATCGGGTTGTCCGGGACGGTCAGGTTGACCACCCACGGCAGAACGGACGCCACCAGCCACGGCCACAGCTCCGTCGTCTCCGTCATCCGGGCGATGGTGATGAACAGGCCGAGCGCGGCGAAGAACCCGAGTCCCCAGACCACATAGGCGAGGATGACGCGCTGATTGATGGTGATGATGCCGGGCAGCAGGACGACACCGGTCCACAGCACGAGCAGCCTGAGGAGCAGTTGGCGGTCGAGCCTGGCGGTTCCACCCGTCTGCGGGGAAGCTTCGGTCACCCGGTCAGGCTAGCGGCTTCCAGCTGGTGAGCGAGGTCTTCAGGCACCCGAGCGACGAGGTGTGTCCCGTCGACGGTGTGATCGAGCGTTTCGATCTCGCCCTGCGTGTGCACGAGGCTCATCAGGTCCCCACGGGCGTACGGCACGACCACGTCGACGCGTTCGGCCGGCCGCGGCAGGTCGGCCTCGATCGCCAGCAGGAGTTCGTCGATGCCCTCGCCGGTGCGCGCGCTGACGACGACCGCGTGCGGCTCACGGGCGAGCAGTTGCTTGACCACCAACGGGTCGGCGGCGTCGGCCTTGTTGATCACGATGATCTCGGGAACCTCGGATGCGCCGATCTCGGCGAACACCTCGCGAACGGCGGCGATCTGACCCTCCGGGTCGGGGTGGGCGCCGTCGACGACGTGCAGGATCAGGTCGGACTCGGCAACCTCCTCCAGCGTCGAGCGGAATGCCTCGACCAGCTGGTGCGGCAGGTGCCGCACGAACCCGACCGTGTCGGACAGCGTGAAGACGCGGCCGTCGGACGTCTGCGCCCGTCGCGTGGTCGGGTCGACTGTGGCGAACAGAGCGTCCTCGACCAGCACACCGGCGCCGGTGAGCCGGTTGAGCAGGCTGGACTTGCCGGCGTTCGTGTACCCGGCGATCGCCACCGACGGGATCTTGTGACGCACCCGCTCGGCCTTCTTGGTTGCTCGCGTGGTGCGCAGCTGCTCGAGCTCCCGGCGGAGCTTCGCAATGCGGTGGTTGATGCGCCGCCGGTCGGTTTCGAGCTTCGTCTCACCGGGTCCACGGCCACCGATGCCCTCGCCGCCGGCCGCACGGCCGCCGGCCTGGCGAGACAGCTGGCCGCCCCAGCCGCGCAACCGCTGGGTCTGGTACCGCAGCTGCGCGAGTTCGACCTGCGCCTTGCCCTCGGCGCTCTTGGCGTGCTGGGCGAAGATGTCCAGGATCAGCGCAGTGCGATCGACCACCTTGACCTTCGTCCGGTCCTCCAGGTTGCGCAGCTGGCTGGGCGCGAGTTCGCCGTCGCAGATGATCGTGTCGGCACCGGTGGCCGCGACCGTGTCGCGCAGCTCCTCGACCTTGCCGCGGCCGATGAAGGTGGCCGGGTCGGGCTTCTGGCGGCGCTGGATCAGGGCGTCGAGCACCTCCGATCCGGCAGTCTCGGCGAGCAGTTTGAGTTCGGTCAGCGAGTTCTCGGCGTCCTGGGCGGTGCCGGAGGTCCAGACGCCGACCAGGACGACCCGCTCCAGCCGCAGCTGACGGTATTCGACCTCGGAGATGTCCTGAAGTTCGGTCGACAGACCGGGGACGCGTCGCAGCGTCGTCCGCTCGTCGAGAGCGAGCTCGATCTGTTCGTCCTGCTCTATGTCAGCCACTCGATCTCCCCTTGGGCAACCATTTCAGCGGGGCCGGTCAGGACGGTCGTGCCGTCCGGGCGGCGGGTGACCGACAGGGTGCCGCCCGGAACGTCGACCCGCGTCTGGTCACTGGCGCCGGTGGCGACGGCGGCGGCCACGGCACCGGTGCCACAGGAGCGCGTCTCACCCGAGCCGCGTTCGTGGATGCGGATCGCGATGTGGTCGGGTGCGAGGACCTGGACGAACTCGATGTTGACTCCGTCCGGGTAGGTCGACGCGTCGAAATCAGGCTGCTTGGTCAGTGCGCCGGCGTCCTCGAGCGACGTCACGGTGGTGACGGCGTGCGGGTTGCCGACGCGAACATCGGTGGCCTCGAACGTCTGGCCCTCGGCGGTGGTGACCTTGGAGGTCCCGCGGACCTCGGCGACCCCCATCTCGACGCTGTACGTTCCGTTGCCGTTGTCGACGACCACGCGGTCACCGGCTCGGGTGCCGATCGTCGCCGGGCTCACGGCGAGGCGCTCGTCGAGGAGGTACTTGGCGAACACCCGGATGCCGTTGCCGCACATCTCGCTGACCGAGCCGTCGGCGTTGCGGTAGTCCATGAACCATTCGGAGTGGCTCTCGGCAGCCTCGGCATCAATGGTGCGCAGCGCTTCGGTGCGGATGACCCGCAGCACCCCGTCGGCGCCGATCCCCCGTCGCCGGGAGCACAGCGCGGCGACGAACGCCGGGTCGAGCGCACCGTGCACGCTGCCGTCGGCGTCCGGAAGCAGCACGAAGTCGTTCTCCGTGCCATGTCCCTTGAGCCACGCGAATGCCATGAGTTCGAGTCTAGGCTGGTTCACCTGAGGCCTCGGCGAGAGCGAGGGCGTCGTCGGCGAGCGTAGGCGAGTCGTAGGCGAGCCAGTGGATGCGCGGGTCCTTGCGGAACAGGCGATCCTGGCGGCGCGCGAAGGCGCGCGTGCCGGCGATGGTGGCCTCGCGGGCCTCGTCCGCCGCCAGCGAACCGTCGAGGCATTCGAGCATCTGCCGGTAGCCGAGCGCGCGGGACGCGGTCGGGCTGCCGGCGAGACCGTGCGGCACCAGCGACCGAACCTCGTCGAGGAAACCGGCGGCGATCATGTGGTCGACCCGCTCGGCGATCCGTGCGTCGAGGACGTCCCGCGGGACGTCCAACCCAGTGAGAACGACCTCGGGGTAGATCGACTCGAACGGCGGCAGCGTTGCGGCAAACGGCTCTCCGGTCAGTTCGATGACCTCCAGCGCGCGCACAATCCGGCGCCCGTTGGACGGGAGGATCTGCGCGGCAGCGTCCGGGTCGCGCTCGGCCAGCAGCGCGTGCAGGGCCTCGGCACCGCGGGCGGCAAGCTCGGCCTCCCAACGGCCGCGGACGTCGGCGTCGGTCCCCGGAAAGTCCAGTCGGTCGATCACCGCCCGGACATACAGCGATGACCCGCCGACGACGACGGGCGTCATGCCGCGGGCATGGCAGTCGGCGATGGCGGCCCGCGCAAGCCGCTGGAACTCTGCGACCGACCCGGGCTCGGAGACGTCCAGCACGTCGAGCAGGTGATGCCGGACGCCGCGCCGCTCGGGCTCGGTGATCTTGGCTGTGCCGACATCCATGCCGCGGTAGAGCTGCATCGAATCGGCGTTGACGACCTCGGCCGGCCGACCTGCCGCACCCATCCGCAGGCACAGTTCGACCGCCAGTGCCGACTTGCCGGATGCAGTCGGCCCGACGATGACGAGGACGCTCACGCGCCCGCGGCCGCCGCCGCCTTCTTCTTGGCCTTCTTGAACTCGCGCACCTTCGCCAAGGAATCGGCGTCCACGACGTCGGCAACCGACCTGAAGCCCTTCTTGCCGTAGTCACCGACGACGGTGGTCCAGCCGCGCGGCTTGACGTCGAACTGCTTGGCCAGCAGCGCGGTGAAGATCTTCGCCTTCTGCTCGCCGTAGCCGGGCAGGCTGGTGAGGCGCTTCATCAGGTCCGCGCCGGACTTGGCCTCGGTCCAGACGCGCGACGCGTCGCCGTCGTACTCGTCGACGATGATCCGCGCCAGCTGCTGGACGCGGCCGGCCATGGACTTGCCGTAACGGTGGATCGCCGGCGGTGTCGAGCACAGTGCCGCGAACTCATCCGGGTCGGCGGCGGCAATGGCTGCGGGGTCGAGCGAGCCGAACCGTTGCAGGATCTTGTGCGGACCGCGGAAGGCGTGCTCCATCGGGTACTGCTGGTCCAACAGCATGCCGGTCAGCAGCGCGAACGGGCTGCTCGCGAGCACCTGGTCGGCATCCGGGTCCTGGGCGATCGTCACCATGCGTCCATCTTGCCGCATGTCGGCGGTTCGACTTGCATACCTAGCAGCGCGAGGTATTGTTACCTTGCACTGCTAGGTATGGGAGCGATCAATGGCCAACGATGGGGGCACCGCCCGCTTGCGGGGGATGCATATCGACAAGGACCTCGTCGCGGCGTCCGCGACACCGCTCGTGTTGGGCATCCTCGCCGACGGGGAGTCGTACGGGTACGCGATCCTCAAACGGGTTCAGGAGCTGTCCGGCGGGCAGATGGCCTGGACCGACGGCATGCTCTACCCGCTCCTGCACCGGCTGGAGCGGCAAGGCCTCGTCCAGGCGACCTGGGGCACCGCCGAGTCGGGCCGCAAGCGCAAGCACTACGCGATCACACCGTCCGGACTCGCCGCCTTGGCGGAGCGACGCCAGCAGTGGAGCGTGGTTGCCGACGCCCTCGACCGGGTGTGGCGCACCGCCACCCCGCCGGCCGTGGGATGGGCACAGTGACCCGCGACGCGACCGAACTGGACGACCAGATCGGTCAGTGGCGCCAGTACGTCGAGCGCAGCCAGACGATCACCCCGGCCGACATCGCCGAGATGGAGGACCACCTGCGCGGGCAGATCGACGACCTCACCGAAACCGGCCTCGCGCCGGACGAAGCGTTCCTGGTCGCGGTCAAGCGGATGGGCAGCGTCGACGACATCTCACGCGAGTTCGCCCGCGAGCATGCCGAACGACTGTGGAAGCAGCTCGTCCTGTCCGGCGCGAGCGGCACGGACTCCCCCGGCATCGGCCGGAACCTGCTGGTGGCGCTGGGCTTCGCCATCGCGGCCGCAGTGACGCTCAAGTCGGCGGTGACCTGGCTGGAGGGCGAGCACTTCGGCCGCAACCTGGCCCTGATCGTCCTGCCGTTCGTCACCGGCTACCTCGCCTGGACGCGCCGGCTTCGTCCCGGTGCCATTGCCGCAGTTGCCGCGACCTACACGATCGCAGCGCTCACGATGAACTTCTCTCCGTGGCGGTCAACGCCGTCTGCGCCCGAGGCCACCACCGAGATCCTGGCCGCGACGCACCTGCCGATCCTGCTGTGGCTCGTCGCCGGGCTCGCCTACGTCGGCGGGCAATGGCGATCGCATGGTCGACGGATGGACTTCATCCGGTTCACCGGCGAGTGGGTCGTCTACCTGGCGCTGCTGGCGCTCGGCGGCATCGTCGTGACCGGCCTGACCATCGCGTCGTTCACCACGCTGGGGGTCGCCGACGAGGACACCATCGCCTCCTGGATCGTCCCGTTCGGCGCCGCCGGCGCCACCGTCATCGCCGCGTGGCTGGTTGAAGCGAAGCAGGCCGTCGTGGAGAACATCGCCCCGGTGCTGACCAAGGTCTTCACGCCGATCACACTGCTGCTGCTCGTCGCCTTGCTCAGTGCGCTCGCTGTCCGGCTCGACTTCGCCGACCTGGAGCGCGACCTCCTGATCATCGTCGATCTGATCCTCGCCCTGGTGCTGGGCCTGGTCCTCTATGCGATCTCGGCGCGCGATCCGCTGGCCGAGCCGCAGGTGTTCGATCGGCTCCAGTTCGTGCTCCTGGCCGTCGCCCTGGCGACCGACGCCGTGCTGCTGATCGCCATGATCACCCGCATCGCAGACGCAGGTTTCACCGCCAACAAGGTCGCCGCGCTCGGCATGAACCTAGTGCTGCTGGTCAACCTGATCGGCTCGACCCGGCTGCTCGCCCGGTTCAACCGCGGCGCCAGTCCGTTCTCGGCGCTGGAGCGGTGGCAGACGGGGTACCTGCCGGTCTACGGCATCTGGGCCGCGATTGTGGTCTTCGCGCTCCCGCCGATGTTCAGTTTCGCCTAGGTAACCGCACAGGCGGGGACTTCAGCCGCCGGGAGCGGCGCGGGGACCCCGACGCTCGGCATGCCGAGTCCGACAGAACCGGGACGTACGTCCACCCGACCCTGCGACGCCTCCCAGCGGTCCCCCGCCGGTGTCCGCCGGTACGCCACCGGGGTCGCGTCACTGATCAGGTGGTGCGGCGCGGCCGCGGTGATCTCCACCTCGACCATGTCGCCGGGGCGCACCGGCTCCTCGGAGCGGAAGTGCACCAGCCGGTTGTCGCGGGCACGCCCGGTGTGGCGGCTGGTCTCGTGGTCCTTGCGGCCCCCGACGGCGGTCGGATCGGAGATGAGCAGTTCGGCCGTCGTGCCGATGAGGCCGCGGTTCTCGGTCCACGCGACGTCGTTCGCCAGCTCAGCCAGCCGCTCGAAGCGCTCCTGCACGACCGCCTTGGGAATCTGGTCGTCGAGCTCGGCCGCCGGCGTGCCCGGTCGCGGCGAGTACTGGAACGTGAACGCGCTGGAGAACCGCGCCTGCCGGACGACGTCCATCGTCTCGAGGAAGTCCTCTTCGGTCTCGCCGGGGAAGCCGACGATGATGTCGGTGGTGATCGCCGCATCCGGCATCGCCTCGCGCACGCGCTCGATGATCCCGAGGTACTTGTCCTTGCGGTATGACCGTCGCATCGCCTTCAGCACGCGGTCCGAGCCCGACTGCAGTGGCATGTGCAGCTGCGGCATGACGTTCGGCGTCTCGGCCATCGCAGCGATGACGTCGTCGGTGAAGTCCTTGGGGTGCGGCGAGGTGAACCGCACCCGCTCGAGCCCGTCGATCTCACCGCAGGCGCGCAGCAGCTTGCCGAAGGCCAGCCGATCGCCGAACTCCACGCCGTAGGAGTTGACGTTCTGGCCGAGCAGCGTCACCTCCACCACGCCGTCGTCGACGAGCGCCTGCACCTCGGCGAGGACGTCGCCGGGACGCCGGTCGCGCTCCTTGCCGCGCAGGCTCGGCACGATGCAGAACGTGCAGGTGTTGTTGCACCCGACGCTGATGGAAACCCACGCGGCGAACACCGAGTCACGCTTGGTCGGCAACGTCGACGGGAAGACCTCGAGCGCATCCAGGATCTCGACCTGCGATTCCTCGGCGATCCGTGCCCGCTCCAACAGCACCGGCAGGGACCCGAGGTTGTGCGTCCCGAAGACCACGTCGACGTAGGGAGCGCGCTGCGTGATCGCCGCCTTGTCCTTCTGGGCAAGGCACCCACCAACGGCGATCTGCATGCCCGGGTTCGCCGCCTTGACCGAGGCGACGTGACCGAGGTTGCCGTAAAGCTTGTTGTCGGCGTTCTCGCGCACCGCGCACGTGTTGAAGACGACGAGGTCAGGCGTGGCTCCGGCCGGCGCCGGCGCATAGCCCGCGGTCTCCAGCAGGCCCGACAGCCGCTCGCTGTCGTGCACGTTCATCTGGCACCCGTAGGTGCGCACCTCGTAGGTCCTGCCCGCCGGAGGCTTCGCTAGTACTGCCATAACCTGTCAAGGATAAAGGCGGGATCAACGGCGGAACTCGCGCCAGGTCTCGCCGGAGCTGTACGAGTAATGCAGCTCATTGCTGGAGCCCTGGTCACTCGCCCACAGCCAGAGCCCTTCCTGCTGGACGGTCGGGGACGAATGTCGGTTCGTGCCCGGCGGGCGCAACGCGGTGAATCCTTCGCCGTCGTCATCCTGGACCCAAACACCCTCGCCACCGGCCGACGCCACCAGGCCGCCCTTGGGCAGCACAGCGACGCGCGGGGAGGATGTCAGATCGTCGGCGATCCCGGAAGCGTCGATGCGCTCCCAGCCCTTCTCTCCCGTCTGCCGCGCCAGGATTGTGTCCACCGGCAGCCGGTCGCCCCGCTCATGGCTGGCCACCACGAACAGCCGGTCGCCGTGTGCGGAGATGCCCTCGCCGTCGGTCGCCGAGCCGCGGGGCAGCGGGATGGTCTCAGTCGTCCACGGGGCCTTGCCGTTCTTGGCGTGGGCGATCCGGAACGGGCCACGCTCGGTCCAGGGCAGCAGGACCCAGACCGTGCCGTCCGAGGTGAGCTCGACAGCCTGGGGTTGGGTGGTCGGTAAGTCGGCCAGTCGCACGACGCGCTTGTCCGGCAGCACGACCTCCCATCCCGGCTCCCCCGGACGGTCCGGCGCTGATTCGGCGATGATTCCGCCGGCCAGGTATGAACCCGGCTTGGCCGTGGACAGATCAGCCGGGGTGAGCGTGCCGGAGCGGTCGAGGAAGTGCCGCCGGTGCTTCACGTAGTCGGTGAGCAGGAAGCCGTCCCGCAGGGCCACGACGTCGATGGACCCGTTGGCCTCCCTCACCGTGCCGAAGGTGCCGTCGGCCACATTCCCCTTGTCCCGGTCGTACAGCCGCCACGCGCCCTGCGAGGGGCCTTCGTCGTCCTCCGGATCGACTTCCCAGGTCACGACCATCTGGTCCGCGCCGGTGGCGACGTCGGCGGCGTGACCTGCGTCGATGATCTGGTCGGCGGTGGCGTGGGGATCGGCCGCGACCTGCCATTCTCGTTCGCTCGCGCTCGCGCAGCCGGCGACGAGCACAGCGGCGGCCAGCAACGCTCCCACGGCCGTTGCCGTGCCTGACCTGTCACCATGCCCCCACATCCTTCGAGAGTAGCCAGCAGCAAGGCCTACTTGCCGCCTCGTAGGCTGGGACCGTGCAACTCGGGCGGGCAGGACTGAGCGGGCGACGGAAGCTTCGGGGATGGCCTGTGGTCATCCCGACCGTCGCCCTGCTCGCCGTCACCCTGATCGCGGTGGTCCTCCAGCCGGACGACGCCGGACCGCCTCGCTTCCGGACCGCTCGACTGGCAACCGTCGACATCCCGGGCCGCTGCGACGGCGGGGCCACCCGCCCGTTCACGCCCTCGACGGTCGACATCGAGGACGTGCGCACCGATCTCGCGATCCAGCCGATCGCCCGCGACGGCGATGACGTGCCCGGAGTCCCGCCCGTCAGCGCCACGCACACGGTGGCCTTTGACGCGCCGGGCCCGAAACCGGGGTCCGAGCGCGGCTTGGTACGGCTCAACGCGCACACCTGGCCGAACGGCGCGGCGCTGGGCAACGAGATGCTCGCCCGCTTCGACGTCGGCGACGTGCTCACCTTGCGCAACGGCGACCTGAAGCTCTGTTATCGCGTCACCAAGCGCGTCGAGGTCGACGGGTATGCGACCTACGAACCGTTCTACGAGCTGGACGTTCCGGCCGAATTCGCGTTCATCGTGTGCTCGGGCGAACGGCTCGGCCCGGGCAACTGGAACAAGCGGACAATCTGGTTCGGCGAGCCGATCGGTGACACCGCCGCCAAACCCACGCTTCAGCCGGTCGACTGACCGGCAATCGCGGACAGGACGCCGTTGATGAAACTGGCTGAGTCCTCGGTCGACAGATCCTTGGCCAACTCCACGGCCTCGGCGATGGCGACCGCCGCGGGAACGTCGTCGACCTCAGTGATCTCATAGGTCGCGATCCGCAGCAGATTGCGGTCGACGGTCGGCATACGGTCCAGCGTCCAACCTTTGGCATTCTCGGCGATCAGTGCGTCGATGCGCTCGGCGTGCGCCGCGACCCCTTCGACCAACTGCACCGTGTAGGGGTGCACCGGCGGGTCGTTGACCTCGAGGCGGTCGGCCAGGGTTCCGCCGACAGCCAGGCTCTGCAGTTCGGACTCGAACAGGATGTCCAGCGCGCGCTTGCGGTACTTCGTCCGCGCGCCCACTACTTCACACGGCCCAGGTACGAGCCGTCGCGGGTGTCGACCTTGACCTTCTCGCCGGTCGTGATGAACAGCGGGACCTGGATCTCCTTGCCCGTCTCCAGACGGGCCGGCTTGGTGCCGCCGCTGGACCGGTCACCCTGCAGGCCCGGGTCGGTGTGCTCGATGGTGAGCTCGACCGATGCCGGCAGCTCGACATAGAGCACCCGCCCGTCATTGGTGGCCACGACGGCCTCCTGGTTGTCCAGCAGGTAGTCCCGAGCCGAGCCCACGATCTCGGGCGCGATCTCGATCTGGTCGAACGTGCTGTTGTCCATGAACACGTAGGACGTTCCGTCGTTGTAGAGGTACTGCATCGTCCGCTTGTCGACGTTGGCCGTCTCGACCTTGGTGCCGGCATTGAACGTCTTGTCGACGACCTTGCCGGATTCGACGTTCTTCAACTTCGTCCGCACGAAAGCCGGGCCCTTGCCGGGCTTGACGTGCTGGAACTCCACGACAGCCCAGAGCTGCCCCTCGAGGTTCAGCACCATGCCGTTCTTCAGGTCGTTCGTGCTTGCCATCAGGCGATCTCCAGCAATTCAGTAGTCAATGGGGTGAGCACCCGCGGCGTCTCCGCCACCAGGACGGTGTCTTCGATCCGGACGCCGCCACGGCCCGGAAGATAGATCCCCGGTTCCATGGTCAACGTGGTGCCCGCGGTGAGTTTACCGGCGGTACGGGCGCCGACGTACGGGTCCTCGTGGATCTCGAGGCCGACGCCGTGGCCGAGACCGGTGGTGAAGTACGTCAGCCACCCGGCTTCGTCGAGCACGGCGCGTGCGGCGTGGTCGGCGTCAGCCACCGGGTTGCCGGCCCGGAGCGCCGTCACGCCGGTGGCCTGGGACGCCTGCACGGCCGCGTGGATCTCGCGCTGCCAGTCGTCGGGTGGCCCGACGACGAAGGTGCGGGTGCAGTCGGCGTGGTACCCGTCAACCCGAGCACCGAAGTCGATCTTGACCAGATCACCACGCTCCACGACCCGGTCGGTGGGCCGGTGATGCGGGATCGCCGAGTTCGGCCCGGCAGCCATGATCGTCTCGAAGGCGAGCGCCTCCGCGCCACGTTCGAACATCCGCCACTCGAGGTCACGAGCGATCTGGCGTTCGGTGCGCCCGGCGAACCGGGTGGTCAGCAGGTCCTCGAGCGCGTCGGTCGAGATCGTGCAGGCGCGCTGGATCGCGTCGAGCTCGGCCGGATCCTTGGTCACCCGCAGCGCCTCGACCAGCCGACCGGAGGATCGGATTTCGGCGGGGCCCGCGGCGTCGGCGAGCGCCCGGTGGGCGTCCACGCTCAGGGTGTGGGTCTCGACCGCCCACGATGGGGGTACCGCCCGCTGCGACGATGGCATCACGCAGCGGGGGACGGCCATGGACTCGGCCGCCGATGCCAGCAGGTCGCGCGCGACGACGATCTCGACGCCCGGGCATTCGGCCGCGGCCTGGTCGACGTACCGGCCGTCGGTGTACAGCGTCGCCGACCCTTCGGACGTCAGCGCGAACGCGCCGTTCGACCCGGAGAACCCGGTCAGGTAGCGAACGTTGACCAGCGTCGTGACCAGCAGCCCGTCCACGCCCAGGTCCGCCATCGCGGTTCGGGCGCGGTCCCGACGGGCGCCGATCGAGTGCACTAGACCGTCAGAGCCGCATGACAGGCGCGCAGCGTGGCGTCGTCCGGACCGGTCAGGATCGTCGGGTTGCCCAGGCCGTCGAGGACGACGAACCGCAAGGTGCTGCCGCGCGCCTTCTTGTCCAGGCGCATCGCGTCCAGCAGTGGGGCGAACGGCACGGTGGTGGCAATGGGCAGGCCCAGGGTCTGCAGGATGCTCCGATGGCGGGCGAGCAGGTCGTCGTCCATCGTGCCGGTCCGCCGGGCGAGCTCGGCCGCGAAGACCATGCCGATCGAGATCGCTTCGCCGTGCCGCATCCGGTACCCGTGGACGCGCTCGAGCGCGTGGCCCAGCGTGTGCCCGTAGTTCAGGGCCTCACGACCGATCTCACGGCCGGCTCCCCCCGAGGTCTCGCGCAGGTCACCTTCGACTGCGGCGATCTTGACCGCGATTCCCTTGGTGATCAGTTCGGCCAGCAGCGCCGAGGCCGGGTCGAGCACCTTCGCACCGGACTCCTCGATCAGGTCCAGGATCCTGGTGTCCGCGATGAAGCCACACTTGACCACCTCGGCCATGCCGCTGCGCACCTCGGCCGGCGGCAACGTGGCCAGCGCCGCGAGATCACAGAGCACACCGGCCGGCTCGTGGAACGCTCCCACCAGGTTCTTGCCGGCGGCGGTGTTGATGCCGGTCTTGCCGCCGACCGCGGCGTCGACCATGCCGAGCACGGTCGTCGGGACATTGATGAAGGGGACGCCACGAAGCCAGCTCGCGGCGACAAACCCGGCGAGATCGGTCGTCGCTCCGCCGCCGAGGCCGACGACGGCGTCGGATCGGGTGAATCCGGCCCGGCCGAGCACCTGCCAACAGAACTCGAGGACCTCGGCCGACTTGGCCGATTCGCCGTCCGGCACCTCGATGAGGTGGACGTCCCGGTTGCCGGTGCCGAGCTGCTTGCGCAGTTCCTCCGCGCGGTCGCGCAGGGTGGGCGGATGGATGATCGCCGCACGCGACGCGCCTTCGAGCATCCCGGCGAGTTCGCCGGACACACCGTGGCCGACGACCACCTCGTAGGGAGATGCGGCGTTCACCTTCAAGCGCGCAATCACGCGGTCAACCCTTTCAACTCGTCGATGGCTCGGCCAGCGACAGCCTCCGCGTCGAGGCCGTCGGTGTTGATGGTGATGTCGGCAACGTCCCGATAGAGGGGCGCACGCTCGTCGAGCAGGCGCTTGAGCGTCGAGCGGACGTTGCCGAGCAGCAGCGGGCGTCCGACGCCGAGCCCAACCCGCTGCACGGCACTGGCCAGGCCAACCTCGAGGTACAGAACCGGGTAGGGACGCAGGAGCTCGCGGGTGCGTTCGCTCAGGATCGCTCCCCCGCCCAGCGCCAGGACGCCGTCATGCTCGACGAGCGCCTTGGCGACGGCCTCTTCCTCGAGTTCCCGGAACGCCTGCTCGCCCTGCTCGACGAAGATGTCGGGAACGGTCGACCCGGTGGCCGCCTCGACGTCGGCGTCGGTGTCGCGCACCTCGACGCCCAACCGCTCCGCCAGCAGCGTCGCGACCGTGGTCTTGCCGGCGCCCGGGGGCCCGACGATCACCAGCTGGGGGCCGGATTCGGCCATCAACGGATCCTCAGATTCGCCAGATAGCTCTCGTGGTTGCGCCGGGTCTCGGCCACCGAGTCGCCACCGAACTTGTCGAGGACGGCGTCGGCGAGCACGAGCGCCACCATGGCCTCGGCCACGATGCCGGCGGCCGGCACCGCGCACACGTCGGAGCGCTGGTGGTGGGCGGCGGTGGCCTCGCCAGTGGCGACGTCGACGGTCCGCAGAGCGCGCGGGACGGTGGCGATGGGCTTCATGGCGGCGCGGACGCGCAACACCTCACCGGTGCTCATGCCACCTTCGGTGCCCCCGGATCGGCCCGACACGCGCTTGACGGCGCGGAGGCCGCCGGCGTCGGCCGGGACGATCTCGTCATGGGCCAGCGAGCCGCGCGTGCGCGCCAGCTCGAACCCGTCACCGACCTCGACGCCCTTGATCGCCTGGATGCCCATCAGGGCACCGGCGAGCTTGGAGTCGAGTCGGCGGTCCCAGTGCGTGTGCGAACCCAGCCCCGGCGGAAGACCCTCGACCACGACCTCGACGACCCCACCGAGCGTGTCGCCATCCTTGTGCGCCTGGTCGATCTCGGCGACCATCGCGGCGCTGGTCGCAGCATCGAAGCAGCGCACCGGATCGGCGTCGAGCGCCTCGAGATCGCCCTTGGCCGGCAGGACACCGGCCGGCGCCTTGACGCTGCCGAGCTCGATCACGTGCGACACGATCGTCGCGCCCACCGTCTGCTCGAGGAACTGGGCAGCGATCTCGCCCAAGGCCACACGGGCAGCAGTCTCGCGCGCGGACGCGCGCTCCAGGACCGGGCGGGCGTCGTCGAAGCCGTACTTCTGCATGCCGGCGAGGTCGGCGTGGCCCGGACGCGGGCGCGTCAACGGCTCGCCGCGCTTCTGGCCGGCGAGGACGTCGGGATCCACCGGGTCGGCGGCCATGACCGTCTCCCACTTCGGCCACTCGCTGTTGCCGATCCGCAGCGCAATCGGGCTGCCGAGCGTCTCGCCATGCCGGATGCCGCCGACGATCTCGAGCTCGTCGGCTTCGAAGTTCATGCGGGCGCCGCGGCCATAACCGAGGCGGCGGCGGGCCAAGGCGGCCTGAATGTCCTTGCTGGTCACGTGCACTCCGGCCGGGAGGCCCTCCAGCACGGCCACCAAAGCTGGACCGTGCGACTCACCGGCAGTCAACCAACGCAACATGCCGCCAATTCTCCCATGGACGGGCCGGCGGCCCGGCCCGCCTACGCCGTCAGCACGGCACCCACGACGGCGCCGGCCAACATCGCCGGGCCGAACGCGTAGCCACCCTGGTGACCGCGGGCCTTCAGGGCGACGCCGATGGCTGCCCCGACGGCGAACCCCAGGTAGAGCCCGACGGGCGCCGACCACGGCCCGAGCGAACCCAAGACCAACCCGAGCGGCGCGGCGAACCGCACGTCGCCAAAGCCGAACGATCCGGACTGACGTTGCTCGGCAATCCACCAGAAGACCCAGAACGAGCCGAACGCCAACGCACTGGCTGCGAGGGCCCGGATGAAGATCCGTCCGTCGGCGACCAGCCACGCCTCCAGCAGGACGACCAACGCCGCGACGGCGAACAGCGGCGCGACGATCCGTGTCGGGAGCACGTGGGTGTGCCAGTCGATGTACGCCAGCCAGGTGCCCACCCCGCATACGAGGATCCAGGCCGGCAGCAGGTGGGCCGGGATCGCCGCCGCGACGACAGCGACCTGGATGAAGGCGGCGCCGGCCAGCCACCAGCCCAGATGCGGTGTACGAGAAATCGCGACCGGACTGGGAGACTGCGGCGCCGCGTCGGGCGACTCCGGCAGGAGCACCATGACCGGACGGCCCATCCACCCCAGGCCGGCCGCGGCCAAAGCCGCCAGAATCCATCCCCCAATGGCCATATGCCCACGTTAACCCACATCTCCGACACGCCAAGCCGGCCGACGCACGGTGTGGACGGTCAGCGCGCGAGAGCCTCCAGGGCAGCGTCGCGCAACAGGTCGACGTCGACGGTCTCGCCGGTCATCAGCTCCACCTGGAGCTTGGCTTGGTGGGCCAACAGGTCGAGGCCGGTCACGATCGGAAGGCCGGCCGCCGATGCTGCCGAGACCAGGAAGGTCGGCCACGGGTCGTAGACGACGTCGAACACCGCACGAGCCGAATCGACCGCCTCCGG
>DATEDT010000120.1:0-25243 GCA_035281505.1 Aeromicrobium sp.
GGCGATGGCGCTGCCACGCTGGGTGCTCATCGCTGCGCTCGGAGCGGCAGCCATCGCAGTCGGGGCGACGTGGGAGTCACG
This sequence comes from Aeromicrobium sp., assembly GCA_035281505.1. GTDB lineage: Bacteria > Actinomycetota > Actinomycetes > Propionibacteriales > Nocardioidaceae > Aeromicrobium. The sequence continues at coordinate 82 of DATEDT010000120.1, forward strand.
GGTGCGCAACGGCCGGGCGGTCGCGTCGTACGTCTCCGGGATGCGCTGAGGTCCACGCCCCGGGAACCCGTCCGAGACCAAGGCAATCCGCATTCGCCACGATGATGTCGGGCGAATGCGGATTGCCTTCGTTCAGTCGGCGAGCAGCCGGTGGCGCCGGAATGCAGCCCAGCCGGCGACGACGGCAATCATCGCGCCGCCGGAGGCGAGGGCAGGGACAGGCACATGGACCCCGGCGGCACTCCGGTTGGGCGTCAGCTCGGAAGCGGTGACCTGGAGCGTGTCGACGGTGGCGTCTGCTGCGTCCTCGTCCTTCGATCCGTCCGACGCCTTGTCGTAGGCCGGAACGGATTTCGCAGGCTTCGCGGCGTCCCCCTCGTTGGCCTCGTCGTCGGACTCTTCCTCGGATGCCTCGTCGGAGCTCTCTTCGCCTTCGTCCTCGGGTTCCTCGGCAGGCTCGTCGCTGGGCTCCTCGGCCGGCGGATCGACCGGCGCCTCGTCAGGTCCGTCGTCCGGGTCGCCGTTGTCGAAATCGTCGATGACGTCGTTCCAGTCGGGCTGGGGTTGGACTGCGCTGTGATCGCTGACCTCCATCGGCGCGGCCTCTGCGGCGCCCATCCCCAGGCCGAGAATCACAACGGAAACTGGGGCAGCGAGGACGATGCGGCTGATGGTGCTGTTCATGGTTTGCTCCTGAGAACTCGGTTCGGCAGATTGCCTTCTCAGGGGTAGGAGCGTCGGGCCCGGGAGAACCTTGCAGGTTTTCTGACCGGTTTTTTGCTTGCCCACGTCAGGGGATCGGGTTACCGCCCTGGTCTTCCTCGGCAATGCCGATTCCTCCGACAGGATCGGCCCGGACCACGGGTGGCTCTCGTGGTGGGTCCGCCGGGTCCTCAGGTTCTTCGTCGCCGTCCTCGCGATCGTCGTCCGTGGAGTCCTCGCCGTCGTCGTCATCCTTTGAGTCATTGTCGTCACCGGGGTCCGGCTGCGGGTTGACGCGCGGTGGCGGCGCCGTCGGCACGGGCGCAGGTTCAGACGTGACGACACTGGCAGTCGGAGACTCGGCAGGCTTGGGTTGGGTGCCGTCGGCCAAGCGCCCGGGGACGAGCAGGACGACCAAGGCGATGATCACCGCGGCGGTCGTGCCCATGATTGCCCAGCGCAGCCGGGCATTGCCCCCGGTCGGCGCTGACTGAGAGACACGACCGGGTTCAAGGGTGACGCTGGCAAGGACGCGCTCGCGCAGGCCCATCGGTGCAGCGAACGCGGAGACGCCGGCGAAAAGCGCCAACGGGCTCGCCATGGCGGCCTTGCGCACCGTGCACTTGGGGCAGCCGTCCACGTGACGCGCCACCCGCTTACGCACCAGCGGCGAGAACTCCCCGTCCCAGTTCGACAAGGTGCCGTCCAGCTCCGAGCAATCGGCGCGACCGGTCTTCGCCACGAGCAGCGCGCCGAGCGAGCGATCCAGCTGGCCGCGCAGCCGGTTCATCATCACGTAGGCGTTGGAAGCGCTGACCCCCATCGCCTCGCCCAGGTCGGCACCGTCGAGACCCTGCCGCAGGTGGAGATCCAGCAGCGCACGATCCCGCTCGGCCAAGCCGTTGGCGGCGTCCCATACGAGCTGCTGCAGGGCCGAGGTGGCCACCAGCTCGTCGGGAGCGAGGCCGGGGTCAGCCATCTCGACCATCTGCTCGTCTCCGCCGAAGGCGATACGGTCGCGCGCCCGGATGCGGCCCAGGCATTGGTTCCGGACGATGGAGTACAGCCACGGACGCAAACGATCGGGCTCGCGGAGCTGGGGCAGCTTCTCGGCGAAGGTCACAAACGCGTCGGCCACGGCGTCCGAGGCATCCTCGGAGTTGCGCAGCATCGAGTGCGCGAAGTCGTACAGCCGGTCGGCATAGCGGTCGTACACCGCCGCGAAGGCGTCGCGATCGCCGTCGAGAACCCGCGCAACGAGCACTGCGTCGCCATGCCCATCGACAGCGTCCAGCACGTCCCCGGTCATGGGCGGATCCTAGATCTCGTCTGGGCACTGGTCATCCCTTTCCTCCTGACGTCATCGGTAGGAGGCGCGCAGCGGCGCTTTCTTACAGTTTTCGCAGCCCTGCTTCTGCCGACATTTGGCAGGGAATGTTGAGGCGCGCGCGGCTCGGTGCTTGTTTGCCCTTCGACCGCCAGACAGAGTGGAGGCGTGTCACTCAGCGGCGAGCCGGAGTTCCGCACGATCACGCAGCTCAGGCGGGACGCGCTCCAACAAGACCTGCTGCTGTTCAGCCTGGCGTTTTCAGGTGGCGCATTTCTCTATGCCGTGGTGCGAGCCGTGCTGGAGGGAGCGTCCGGCGGCGACTTCTGGTCGATCGGTCTGTCCCAGGGCCTACTGCTGAGCGGGCTCATTGCCGGCGAGATCTTTATCTTCTGGAACCTCGGCATCCGCCAGGGCATTCGTGGTCACAGCATCGGGAAGCACCGCGTCGGGCTTCTCGTGGCTGATGTGGCCACCCGCGAGCCGGTCGGATGGCTGCGCGGCGCCGTCCGCGGACTGGTGCTCGCGCTTCTGGTCGACCTCAGCGCCGCAGCGGTGCCGGTGAACCTTCCGACTGTCCTGCGCGCCATTACGCCCACACAGTCCGGTCACATCGGGTTGGTCACCTACTTCGCGGCCGCGTTGCTGCTCATCCCGCTCATCTTCTCGATTCGACGCGACCTGGCTGACCGCCTGCTGCGCACCGAGGTCCTCCGCGCGTCCGGGGCCAACGCCGTCACATCGCCCCTTCGACGCAAGGCGCTGGTGGCCCTCGATGTCATCGGGGTCTTGGGGGTCGCCGCCGTCATGGCCGTGTATCTCGCCTACTGGTGGCCACTGCTCTGGCAATTCCCCGGCTGGAGCTGACGAGTTGTAGGACCCGGATGCGCTCCGCTTCCCGTACGCGGCAGGATGGGATCCGACACCTGCATCAACGGTTGGAGATCACGCATGTCCGTCGACAGCTTCAGCGCCAAGGAAACCCTCGAGGTCGGGGGAGAGTCCTATGAGTATTTCCGACTGGATCGGGTGACCGGCGAGGGTCTCGACGTCGCCAGCCTGCCGTTCAGCCTGAAGATTCTGCTCGAAGCGCTGCTCCGGACCGAGGACGGCGCCGACATCACCAAGGCCGACATCGCGGCTTTGGCCGGCTGGGATCCGGCTGCGGAGCCGAGCAAGGAGATCCAGTTCACGCCGGCCCGCGTGATCATGCAGGACTTCACCGGCGTCCCGTGCGTCGTCGATCTGGCCACCATGCGTGAGGCGATCGTCGAGCTCGGTGGCGACCCCTCGAAGGTCAATCCGTTGGCTCCGGCCGAGATGGTCATCGACCACTCCGTCATCGCCGATGTCTTCGGCACCCCGGAGGCGTTCGAGCGCAACGTCGAAATCGAGTACGAGCGGAACGGCGAGCGGTACAAGTTCCTGCGGTGGGGCCAGGGCGCATTCGACAACTTCAAGGTCGTCCCGCCGGGCACCGGAATCGTGCACCAGGTCAACATCGAGCACCTGGCCCGCGTCGTCTTCAACAACAACGGAACGGTGTACCCCGACTCCTGCGTCGGCACCGACTCGCACACCACGATGGTCAACGGACTGGGCGTCGTCGGCTGGGGCGTCGGCGGCATCGAAGCCGAGGCCGCCATGCTCGGCCAGCCCATCTCGATGCTCATCCCGCGCGTCGTCGGCTTCAAGCTGCACGGGGAGATGCCGGAAGGTGCAACGGCCACCGACCTCGTGCTCACGATCACCGAGATGCTGCGCCACCACGGCGTCGTCGGCAAGTTCGTCGAGTTCTACGGCCCTGGCGTCACCGCCGTCCCGCTGGCCAACCGCGCCACCATCGGCAACATGAGCCCGGAGTACGGCTCGACGATCGCCGTCTTCCCGCTGGATGCCGAGACCACCAAATACCTCAAGCTGACCGGTCGATCGGCTGAGCAGATCGCGCTGGTCGAGGCCTATGCCAAGGCGCAGGGTCTGTGGCACGACCCGGAGGCCGAACCCCGCTACAGCGAGTACCTCGAACTCGATCTGTCGACGATCGTGCCGTCGATTGCCGGCCCGAAGCGGCCACAGGACAGGGTGATCCTCGCCGAGGCGAAGGAGAGCTTCCGTGAGGCCCTGGGCGCCTACGTCGACGACTCCGGCGAGCAGGCCGGCTACGACGAAACGGTTGCGGAGTCGTTCCCGGCCTCGGACCCGCCATCCCGAAACGCGTTGGCCGGGAGCAATGGGTCACCGGCGCCCCATGGTTCGCCGGCGCCGGCCGCCCCGGGCCGTCCGGCCAACCCGCAGCACGTCACGCTGGCCGACGGTACGGAGTTCGAGCTCGACCACGGCGCAGTCACGATCGCGGCCATCACCTCGTGCACGAACACGTCGAACCCATCGGTCATGATCGGTGCCGCGTTGCTGGCCAAGAAGGCAGTCGAGAAGGGGCTGACCCGCAAGCCGTGGGTCAAGACCACGCTGGCGCCGGGCTCGAAGGTGGTGTCGGACTACTACGACCGTGCCGGCCTGACGCCTTACCTCGACAAGCTGGGCTTCAACCTGGTCGGCTACGGCTGCACCACCTGCATCGGCAACTCCGGACCGCTGATCCCCGAAGTCAGCGCCGCGGTCAACGAGGGCGATCTGGCCGTCGTCTCGGTGTTGTCGGGCAACCGCAACTTCGAGGGCCGGATCAACCCGGACATCAAGATGAACTACCTCGCGTCACCGCCGCTCGTCGTGGCGTACGCGATTGCCGGTTCGATGGACATCGACATCACGACCGAGCCGCTCGGGAACGACACCGAGGGCAATCCGGTGTACCTCAAGGACGTGTGGCCCAGCCCGACCGAGGTCGAGGACGTCATCGCCTCCGCCATCTCGTCGGACACCTTCGGTGCCGAGTACGCCGACGTGTTCGGTGGTGACGAGCGCTGGAAGAACCTGCCGACCCCCGAAGGCGACACCTTCGCGTGGGACGAGGATTCGACCTACGTCCGCAAGGCGCCGTACTTCGACGGCATGCAACTCGAGCCGTCCCCGGTCACCGACGTCGCCGGGGCGCGTGTGCTGCTCAAGTTGGGCGACAGTGTCACAACCGACCACATCAGCCCCGCCGGTGCCATCAAGAAGGACAGCCCGGCCGGCGCCTACCTGCTGGCCAACGGGGTCGACCCGCGCGACTTCAACTCACTCGGGTCGCGGCGCGGCAACCACGAGGTCATGATCCGCGGCACCTTCGCGAACATCCGCCTGCGCAACCAGATCGCGCCGGGCACCGAGGGCGGCTTCACTCGCGACTTCACCCAGCCGGATGGCCCGGTCACGACGGTGTTCGACGCCTCGCAGGCCTACCAGGCGGCCGAGACGCCGCTCGTCGTCCTGGCCGGCAAGGAGTACGGCTCGGGGTCGTCTCGCGACTGGGCGGCCAAGGGCACCGCGTTGCTGGGCGTCAAGGTCGTCATCGCGGAGTCCTACGAGCGCATCCACCGGTCGAACCTGATCGGTATGGGTGTGCTGCCGCTGCAGTTCCCGGCCGGCCAGAACGCCGAGTCCCTCGGCCTCACCGGCGAGGAGACGTTCGACGTCACCGGCATCACCGAGCTCAACGAGGGCCGGACGCCTGCGACGGTGCACGTGAAGGCCGGAAGCGTCGAGTTCGACGCCGTGGTCCGGATCGACACCCCCGGTGAGGCGAACTATTACCGCAACGGCGGCATCATGCAGTACGTCCTGCGCAGCCTGCTCTAGATCCTCTGCGTCGGGGGGTCCGGCAGAAGTGTGCAGTGGAGTCTGTAGCCACCGGCGATTGAGTCTTCCTCGTCCTTCCACATGCGTGTCCTGTTGATGACACGCCACTGCTGAGCGTCGTCGGCCACGACACCGATAAGCGGACCTGGCCGCACCGTCTTTGGGTAGCCGGGATCGCCTGGTCGCAGCCACACCCGGGTAGTGACGTTGAGCTCGATCTTGTCGATGGTCCAGGTGTAGGTCAACGGCGGCATCCTCTCCAGCCGCGTGACTCCCGAGTCAACGAAGAGGGTGATCTGGCCCGTCAACCGATCGCCCACCCGTCGATGAGGCAGGTGCTCAAGTTGGAAGCCAGTGAAGACTCGGATGCGCCCGATGTCGACGACCGTTCCCTCAGCATCAGCCACGACCTCACCAACGACGTCGTATCGAAATCCGTCGACTGAGTCGCAGCGAAGTCGTGCGGTGTCGTGGGTCGGTCCCAGGTTGTCCGTGTACGCCATCTCAACGGCGAACCGTTCCGTGGAACCGGTCGTGAAGTCGTCGTAGCCGCCGTCTTGCAGGACCCAACTCGCGAGGCCGATCACGAAGTCGCTCACCTGTGCAGGGTAGGCGGCTCGTGGCCGTGGCACGCCGAAGTACGTCCTGCGCAGCCTGCTCTAGATCTTCAGCCGGCGCTGCGCGATGATCCCGCCCACGAGCATCGCTGCCGCGACGAGTCCGAGGGGAATGGCGAGCTCGAGGCTGTTCCGCACGGTCGAGCCGTTGTCGTCGTCATCGCCGTCGCTGCCGTCGCTTCCGCCGTTGTCGATCGACACCGAGCCAGAAGCGGCCGGGAGCGCAATCCTGACCAGCGGCGACTTCTTCCCTTCGCTGCCGAGGAGGACGGTCTGGTCGCCACGTTCGACGGTGACCGACTCGCCCTGCTCCAGCTTCGGCGCATCCGCCTCGCCCACCGGCTGCCAGGTCGTCGGATCGTAGAGGTAAAGCTCCTTCTCGGTCCGCAGCAACGCCCACTGGCCACTGTTCGTGAACGTCGCGTCGGTGACGAGCTCCGGCGCCTCGCCAACCTCCCGCGCCTGCGCGGTGGCGCCGGACTTCAGGTTGGTCAGCTCGTAGATCCGGCCACCGCCCTGGTCCTTGGTGACGACAAACACCTGTCCGTTGCTGGGATGCACCAACAGACCCTCGGCGTCCACGGATCCGCCCGGAAGCCTGACGGCATAGCGCTTGACGCCCGAGGCCTTGCCGTTGCCCGGCCCCGGCTCGGGGAACGCGTAGATCGCGGTGTCATCACGCACGTGGTCGTTGTCTCCCAGGTCGCCGAGCCAGAGCGTCCCGTTCGCGTCGACAGCGATCGACTCCGGATCTTCGATAGGAAGCGAGCTGATGTCGGTGGCACCCACCACGTTGCCGGTCGAGACCTGAACTGCGTAGATGTTGGCGCCCGATCCGCCCTCGTCGTTCATCGTGTAGACGAGGTCGTCGTGCTGGGTGCTGAGCGCAAGCCCGCTCGACTCCTGGATTCGGTCATCGCGAATCTCGCTGATCATCCCGTCGGGATCCTTGTCCTTCTTCGCGGAGGCCGGCGCGGCGACAGCCAGCAGGACGCCGGCGGTCAGCAACGCCAGACGGGCAGTGAACGAGCGACTTGAGTGGTGGTCCATGTTTCCCATCGTCTTGGTGAGGCGCTGAAGTGAACCTGAACGAACCTGAAGACGCATTCAGGATGCGGGCAGGCGCACCGTGAAGCGGGCCCCGCCGCCCGGTGCGTCATCCACGCTGACGGACCCGCCGTGTCGGTCGATGATCTCGCGAACGATCGCAAGCCCAAGGCCCGCACCGCCTTCGTCGCGCGCCCGGGCCTCATCAAGGCGGACGAACCGGTCGAAGATGCGCGCCCTGTCGACGGGAGCGATGCCGCTGCCGTCGTCCTCGACCACGAATTCGACCCAGCCGTCGCGGCTGGACAAGGACACGCCCACTCGCGACTGTGCATGCCGCACCGCGTTGTCGACCAGGTTGCGCAGCACCAGCCCGAGAAGGCGCGGGTCGCCGTTGACGCGGGCGGGCTGGATCCCCGCACCGTCCAGCTGGATGGAGGTGTGCCGGGACCGGTGGACCTCGTCGAGCGCCGGATCGTCGAGATCGACCACCTGACGCATGGGCCTTGCGCCGTCCTCGAGCCGGGCCAACAGGAGCAGTGCGTCGACAAGGCCCTGCAGTCGCTCGCCCTCAGCCAACACGACCTCCGCGAGCTCGCCCACCGACATGCTCTCGGGGTGAAGTCGAGCAACCTCCGCGTTCTGGTGAATGGTGGCCAACGGTGAGCGCAGCTCGTGTGAGGCGTCGGCAACGAAGCGCCGCTGCGCACGGGCTGACGCGTCGAGCCGGTCGAGCATGTGATTCATCGTCGAAGCGAGCTGAGCGATCTCGTCGCCGGTGTCAGGCACTTTGAGGCGCTTGTCGAGCCGAGATGCCTCGATGTCCTCGACCTGCGCCCGGATGCGGGTCACCGGGGCGAGTGCGCGGCCGATGAGGATCCACGCTCCGAACGCGACGAACCCGACCAGGATCGGGATGGTGGTGGCAAGCAGCCAGCGAGCGGCCGCGACAACCTCGAGCCCGTCGTCGATCTCGTGCGCCACCATGACCGTGAGGCGGCTGTCCTTGACGCCTTCCTCGGCCACCACGAACACATCGTTGTCGTGGACGGTCCGCCCCTCGTGGAGCGGCGGGATGTCTCGAGCGTCGGGCGAGGCGGCGACGATCGCCCCCTCCGGGCTCAGGACCTGGACCAACTCGTCGTCGTCGAAATCGGTCCCCAGTGCGGCGCCCTCTGGCCCGACCCGTGCGGCCAGCCGTTCGGCGGAGGCTTCTGCGGACGCGATTGCGGATTCTTCGACGCCTCGGGTCAGCGCCGTGTCGAAGAGCAGACCGGCCAGCAGCAGTGCGACGGCTACGGTCGCGCCGGCGGCGAACGTGGCGCGTCCTCGGACCGTGCGATTCGCCCTAACCATCGGCGACCAATCGGTAGCCGGCGCCGCGGACGGTCTGGATGGTTGCCTTGCCGAATGGCCGGTCGATCTTCTGCCGCAGGTGGCCGATGTACACCTCGACGATGTTCGGGTCTCCCTCGAATTCCTCGTCCCAGACGCCGCCGAGGATGTCGCGCTTGGACACGACCAGGTCGCGGTGGCGCATCAGGTATTCGAGAACCGCGAACTCGCGACTGGTGACGTCGATGGGGACGTCGTCGCGGGCGACGGTCCGAGCGCCGGGATCCAGGGCCAGCGAGCCAACTTCGAGCACGGCGGGACGCTCCACCGCGCCCCGTCGAGCCAGAACCCGCAAGCGAGCCATCAGGACGGCGAACGAGAAGGGCTTTGTGACGTAGTCGTCGGCACCGGTGCTCAGGGCCTCGATCTCGTCGTGGTCGGCATCGCGTGCCGTGAGCATGAGCACCGGCGTCCAGTCGTCAGACTCGCGCAGCGCCGCGAGCATCTTCCAGCCATTCATGCGGGGCATCATCCAGTCCAGCACGATCACGTCGTACTGGTGCTCGGTGGCGAACCACAGCCCGTCGACTCCGTCGTGGGCAACGTCGACGGCACAACCTTCGGCCTCAAGCCCGAGCCGAATACCGTTGGCGAGGCGGACCTCGTCGTCGACCACAAGAACGCGCACTGCCCAAGTATGAAGCGAGATTGCTGAAGGCTTCCTGAAAAGGAGGGGAGTGGGCGCCATCGCTCAGAGAACCGTGCCGGACCGCCGATAGACTGACCCAATGGTTCTGCTCGATGCGTTGACCGGCCCGGAGGATCTCCGTGCCCTCTCGGACGAGCAACTCGACGAGCTGGCAGGGGAGATCCGCACTCGGCTGATCGAAGCCGTTGCCCAGCACGGGGGGCACCTCGGGCCCAACCTCGGCGTGGTCGAGCTGACCATGGCGCTGCATCGGGTGTTCGAATCGCCCCGCGACCGCATCGTGTGGGACACCGGCCACCAGTCCTATGTCCACAAGATGCTCACCGGACGGGCGGGTCAGTTCGATCGGCTCCGGCAGGCCGGCGGGCTCTCGGGTTACCCGTGCCAAGCAGAGTCCGAGCACGACTGGGTCGAGAACTCCCATGCCTCGACGAGCCTGTCCTACGCCGACGGCATGGCCAAGGCCAACCAGCTGCGCGGCATCGACGCGTCCGTCGTTGCGGTGATCGGTGACGGCGCCATGACCGGGGGCATGGCGTGGGAGGCGCTCAACAACATCGCCGCGGGCGAGCGTCCGGTGGTCATCGTGGTCAACGACAACGGGCGCTCCTACACGCCGACGGTCGGCGGGCTGGCCAACCGGCTGACCGACATCCGCACCAATCCGCGGTACGAGTCGACGTTGCACGCCATCAAGGAGCGTCTCAACCGCAAACCCGGCCTTGGTCCGGTCGCCTACGACGCGCTGCATGCGATGAAGAAGGGCATCAAGGACGCGTTGGCTCCGCAGGGCATGTTCGAGGACCTCGGGCTGAAGTACATCGGCCCGGTCGACGGGCACGATCGGGCCACCCTGGAGCACGCGCTCACTCAGGCCAAGCGATTCGGCGGCCCCGTGCTGGTGCACGTCCTCACCGTCAAGGGTCAGGGTTACGACATCGCAGTGGCCAACGAGAACGACCAGATGCACCAGTCGGCGCCGTTCGATCCCGAGACCGGAGACGCCACCAATGTCGCCCCGGCCGGCTGGACCTCGGTGTTCCGCGACGAGGTGGTCCGCATCGCCGACGCGCGCCCGGACGTCGTCGGCGTCACTGCCGCAATGTTGTATCCGGTGGGGCTCGATGCGTTCGCCGACAAGTTCCCCGATCGGGTCTTCGACGTCGGCATCGCCGAGCAGCACGCGGTGACCAGCGCCGCCGGTATGGCGATGGCCGGCCTGCATCCCGTTGTCGCGATCTACGCGACCTTCATGAACCGGGCTTTCGACCAGGTGCTGCTCGACGTCGCCATGCACCGGCTCGGCGTCACGTTCGTGCTCGACCGTGCCGGCATCACCGGCGACGACGGTGCCAGCCACAACGGCATGTGGGACATGTCGGTCTTTCAGGTGGTCCCGCACCTGCGCATCGCCGCTCCGCGGGATGGGAGCCGGCTGCGGGAGTTGTTGCGTGAGGCGGTCGACGTCGACGACGCGCCGACGATCGTCCGGTTCGCGAAAGGCGCCGTCCCGTCCGACGTCCCCGGGATCGAACGCATCGGAACCGGCGAGATCCTCAGCCGCGACGACTCCGCTGACGTGTTCATCCTGGCCGTCGGCGCCCTCGCCGGTGTCGCATGCGCGGCCGCCGACCTCATCCGGGAAGCCGGCCACGGAGTCACCGTCGTCGACCCGCGGTGGGTCAAGCCCATCGACCCGGCCATCGTCGAACTCGCCGCAGGACACGCTCTGGTCGTCAGCGTCGAGGACAACGGCCGCCAGGGCGGCGTCGGCTCGACATTCGCTCGTGAACTCCAGGACCGCGGATACGCCGGACCGGTACAGGTCCACGCCGTCGATCAGCAGTTCCTCACGCACGCCAAGCGTGACGCGGTGCTCACCGCTCAGGGTCTGAGCGCTGACCGCATCGCCGAGGTCGCGGTGGAACAGATGGCCCGCCCGAAGCGTTGACGAAACCGTGAGGTGGCCCGTGAAGCGCAGCGATGATCAAGCCCCGGAGCCGATGGAGTCCGGCCCGGTGCTCATCCATGCATTCGACGGATTTCTGACGGCCGGCGCCGCCCCCCGCATCGCGGCCGAGCAGTTGATCACGGGGCGTGGGGAGGTCATCCACAGCTTCGAAGTCGACCGGTACATCGATTACCGTGCACGACGGCCGATGATCGCCTTCTCCCACGACCACTATCAGGACTACACGGATCCGCGACTGGACGTTGTCCTGGAACACGACGCGGTCGGTGTCCCGTACTTCGTCCTGGCCGGCCCGGAACCCGACTTCGCGTGGGAAACGTTCATCGACGAGCTGCAAGGCGTGGTTCAGGACAACGGCATCACCATCACGTTGGGTCTCGGCGCTGTCCCGATGGGCGTGCCTCACACCAGGCCCGCCGTCATCACGGCGCATGCAACGCGTCCGGAGCTCATCGATCGGGTCAATCTGTGGACGCCTGAGCTCCAGGTGCCCGGCTCGGCCCAGGCCCTGATCGAGTACCGGTTCGGCCAACGTGGCCTCGATGCCGCCGGCTACGTCGTGCATGTGCCGCACTATGTCGCTCAGGTGGAGTACCCGCCGGGTGCCGTCGCGCTGCTCGACGCGATCGTCGACCGTACCGGTCTGCAACTGGACTACGACCGCCTGAAGGCCGCGCAGGACGCGACGATGGCCGACATCTCGGCGCAGATCGCCGAGCAGGACAGCGGTGACGTCCTGTCAGGCCTGGAGCAGCAGTACGACGCCTTCGCCCGTGGCGCCGCGCAGTCGCTCTTGGCCGAGGAGAACTCGATCCCCACGGGGGAGGAGCTCGCCGACCAGTTCGAGCGTTACCTCGCGCGCGAGAACAAGAAGAACGACGGCTGATGCCTTCGACCCTGCCCCAGTTGCGCTGAGGTCTGATCGATGGCACATCTCCTGGGGGCCGAGGCACTGCGCCTGGAGTACCCGACCCGCGTCGTCTTCGAGGCGGTGTCGCTGGGCGTGAACGACGGCGATCGCATCGGCATCGTCGGCCGCAACGGCGACGGAAAATCGAGCCTCCTGGGTCTGTTGTCCGGGCGGATCGAACCCGATGCCGGGCGGGTGACCCGTCGAACCGGCGTGCGAGTCGGCGTGCTGGACCAGATGGACGTGCTGGATGAGACCTCGACGGTGGGTCATGTCGTCGTCGGCGACCGCGCCGAGCATGACTGGGCCGGAGACGCCAAGACCCGCGACGTGATTGCCGGCCTCGTTCCCGACCTTGCCTGGGACGCGCCGGTCCGCACGTTGAGCGGCGGACAACGTCGGCGGGTGGCGCTGGCCGCGCTGCTGGTCGGTGAGTGGGACATCCTCGCGTTGGATGAGCCGACAAACCACCTCGATGTGGAGGGCATCTCCTGGCTCGCCGCCCACCTGCGCACCCGGTGGGCCAAGAACGCCGGCGGGCTCCTGGTCGTCACGCACGATCGGTGGTTCTTGGACGAGGTGGCCACCGCGACGTGGGAAGTGCACGACCGCGTCGTCGAGCCCTTCGACGGCGGCTATGCGGCCTATGTCCTGCAGCGTGTCGAACGCGATCGACAATCCGCCGTCGCCGAAGGAAAGCGACAGAATCTCATGAAGAAGGAACTGGCGTGGCTGCGCCGCGGTGCTCCGGCGCGCACGAGCAAGCCCAAGTTCCGCGTTGAGGCGGCGAACCAGCTGATCGCGGATGTGCCCGCATTGCGCGACCCGACGGAACTGCACCGCCTCGCGATGGCTCGGCTGGGCAAGGTCGTGGTGGACCTCGTTGACGTGGGCGTGGCGTTCGATGGTCGCGACGTGCTCCGCGACGTGGAATGGCGGATTGCTCCGGGCGAGCGCACCGCCATCCTCGGGGCCAACGGCGTCGGGAAGTCGACTCTGCTCGGCCTCATCACCGGTGCGATCGCCCCGACCAACGGCCGGGTCAAGCGGGGGAAGACCGTGCAGATCGGCATTCTGGACCAGCACTTCAGCGACTTGGCCGACATCGCCGGAGACCGCGTCAGCGAGGTGCTCGGCCGCGCCAGGACGAGTTACGACGTCGGCGGGAAGGATCTGACGCCGGCGCAACTGCTGGAGCGGCTGGGGTTTGACCGAGCCCACCTGTCGGCCCGCGTGGGCGAGCTCTCCGGCGGGCAGAAGCGTCGACTGCAGCTCCTTCTGATGCTGTTGGCCGAGCCCAATGTGGCGGTGCTCGACGAGCCGTCGAACGACGTCGACACCGACATGCTCGCCGCCATGGAGGACCTGTTCGACACATGGCCCGGAACGCTCATCGTCGTCTCGCACGACCGGTACCTGGTGGAACGGATCACGGATCAGCAGTACGCGATCATCGACGGCCAGTTGCGGCACGTACCCGGCGGCGTGGACGAGTACCTGCGCCTTCAGGCAAGGGCCGTGCAGGGTTCTGCGCCGGCTCCTGCGTCGGTCCCGACCGGTTCGCCCACCTCGCGGCGGTCGGGTGCCCAAGTCCGCGCGGCAGAGAAGGAGCTCGGCGCGACCGAGCGGAAGCTCGCGCAGTCGGCTGAGCTGGTGGCTGCGATCCACCGGCGCATGGCCAACCATGACCAGTCCGATTATCGCGGACTCGGCCAACTGCATGAGGAGCTGCTCGAGGCCGAAGCGGCGAGCACCGCGCTGGAGCAACGTTGGCTCGAGCTCGCCGAACTTGTCGGCTGAATGACGTCCCGGCGGGCTCGCTAGGGTTGGCGCGTGCCTGCGAATCTTCCCGAACTGCTCGAACTGTTGACACTCGAACCGTTGGACGACCGCTTGTTCCGCGGGCCGCAGCCGAGGCAGTCGCTCATGCCGCGGATGTTCGGTGGCCAAGTCGCCGCGCAGGCGCTGGTGGCCGCACAGCACACCGTGCCGGAAGACCGTCGGGTGCATTCTCTGCACAGCTACTTCATCCTCGGCGGAGACCCGTCGATCCCGACCGTGTACGACGTCGAAGACGTGCGTGACGGCGGGTCCTTCACGACACGTCGAGTTGCGGCTCGCCAGCACGGCGCGATCATCTTCTACATGACGGCGTCCTTCCAGAAGCTGGAGGACGGGTTCGATCATCAGGATCCGATGCCCGACGTCCTGCCGCCGGACGAGTGCCCGTCCATCGTCGACCTACTGAGCCAGGAGAGCCCCGAGGCCGGCGAGTTCTGGAGCCAGGAGTGGGCGGCCGCCGATGTCCGGCGTGCGCCGTGTGAGGACCGCGCCACGCAGCGGATGTGGTTCCGTCTCAACGGCGAGCTCGAAGACAACCGGACCATGCGCACTGCTCTGCTGACGTACTACTCCGACCTCACGCTGCTGGGCCCGACGCTGCGCCCGCACGGGTATCGGGTCAGTGCCCCCGAGGTCCAGGTCGCGTCGCTCGACCACACGATCTGGTTCCACCGCTCGGTGCACGCCAACCAGTGGTTCCTCTATGACCAGCACTCGCCGTCGGCCTCGCATGGCCGTGGTCTGGCCTTGGCGAGCGTGTTCGCCGAGTCGGGAGAGCTTGTCGCGTCGATCGCCCAGGAAGGCCTGATCCGCCCCGTCAGCGCGTGATCCGAGCGGTCAGAGCGGGCGGACCTGCCCGACGAGATGTGTGCCGGGCTTACGGGCGGACGTGACCCCGAAGGTCGTGACGCCGTCGTTCAGGCGGCTGCCGAATACCACGGTGCTCGGCAGGAGCACGGGCTTGCGGAACTCGACGTTGACCTCGTAGGCCTTCGGCAGCCGGTTCTGCAGGGCCGCGAGAGCGCGCGACTTGGTCCACATGCCGTGGGCGATGTTGGTCGGGAAGCCGAACGCCTTGGCTGTGAGCGGGTAGAGGTGAATCGGGTTGCGATCGCCGGAGACGGCCGCGAATCGCCGGCCGAGGTCGCCCTTGAGCTTCCATTCCACGACCCCGTCCGGGGCGTCCACGCCGTCCAGCGGTGCTCGCGTCCCCTCGGGCCCCGCCCCCTTCTTGCCGCGGGCGAAGATCGTCATGGTCTCCGACCAGACGTCCTCACCGCCGGCCGCCTGCGCCGTCGTGGTGATGTCGATGAGACGGCCCTTGGGGTGGGGTCGCAGATCGTGCGCCCTGACCGACAGGTCGAGGGTCTCGTCCAGGCCGATGGGCCGGCGCTGGATCAGGCGGTTGCGCAGGTGCACCACGCCCATCGGGGCGAACGGGAACGCCGTGTCGGTCATGAGTGACAGGTGCAGGCCGAACGCCGCGAAGTGGGGGTACAGGGGCGGCAGGATGTCGGCCGGCTGGTACTCGCAGATCGCGTTGTAGCGGGCGAGGTGATCCCGGTCGGTGCTGATGTCCTTCAGCTCGAGCACCAGGTCAGGCGCCACCTCGCCGGTGTGCTTGACGCCCGGCAGGCCACCGATCACGGGCAGCGCGGGGAGCGCCGCCTTCAGCAGCTTGGGCACCGTGGCCGGAGCCTTGTCGAACGTCCGGGTGGTCGTCATGAGGCACCGAGCAGCATCTGGCCATTGACGCCGATGACGTTGCCGCTGACCGCCTGCGAGCCGGGGCTCGCCAGCCAGCTGATGGCCTCGGCGACGTCGACCGGCAGGCCGCCCTGCGACATCGAGTTCATGCGGCGGCCGGCCTCCCGGATACCGAGCGGGATCGTCTTGACCATCTCGGTCTCCATGAACCCCGGCGCGATGACGTTGGCGGTGATGCCCTTGTCGGCGACGCGCTTGGACAGTGACTGGATCCAGCCGATGACGCCGGCCTTGGCTGAGGCGTAATTCGTCTGGCCACGGTTGCCCGCGATGCCGGCGACTGACGCGATTCCGACGATCCGGCCGCCATCGTTGATGAGGCCGTTCTCCAGCAGATGATCAGTGATCCGTTGCGGCGCCCCGACCGAGATCTCGACGACGAGCTGCCAGTTCTCCGGCTTCATGTTGCGCAGCATCTTGTCCCGGGTGATGCCGGCGTTGTGGACGACGATGTCGACCTTGCCGTGGTTCTTCTTGATGTAGTCGGCGATGAGCCGGGGTGCGTCCGGTGCGGTGATGTCGCCGACGATGTAGCCACCGCCGAGCCGTTCGGCCGCCTTCTTGAGGTCGTCCTCGAGCGGCGGGACGTCCAGGCCGATGACGGTGGCACCGTCGCGGGCGAGGGTCTCCATGTCGGCCAGGCCGAGGCCGCGGGACGCGCCCGTGACCAGCGCAACCTTGCCGGCCAGCGGCTTGTCGAGATCCTTGACGTCGGGCGCCGAGGTGATGCCGGTGGCACCCAGTCGGATCACCTGGCCGGAGACGTAGGCGGACTTGGGCGAAAGGAAGAAGCCGAGCGTCGACTCCAGCGCGGCCTCCGCGCCCTTGGCGAGGTAGACGAGGTTGGCGGTGCTGCCGTTGCCGACCTCCTTGCCGACCGACCGGGTGAAGCCCTCGAGCGCGCGCTGGGCAATGGCGGCACTTTCCGTGGCGGCCTGCTCAGGCAGCGAACCGATCACGATCACGCGTCCGGAGCCGGCGAGCTGGCGCATCGCCGGCGAGAAGAACTCCTGCAGTGCCACGAGCTCCTGCGCCGAGGAGATGCCGGTCGCGTCGAACACGAGGCCCTTGTACTTCTTGCCCTGCGCGTAAACGCCGGTGTTCTCGATCTTCGACGACTTCAGCGCCGCGGCGACGGCCTTCGAGACCGGACCGGCCTGTGCACTGCCGACGAGAACCGTGCCCTTGACGAGCGGTCCGCCTGAGTAGCGGTCGAGGTAGGGGGGATTGGGCAATCCGAGCTGCTTGACCAGGAATTTCCCGATCGGGTTGTGGGCCAGGTCCTGGTACTTGTCCGTCATGACCGGTTGTGTCCAATCTCTCGCATACCCTTGGTATCTGAATGACTCGGAACACTGTAATCTCGGTGCTCTAACGAGTCCAACCGAGGCTATCGAACTTACCGAGGAGCACGACATGGCGGCATCCACGCCAGCGAAGAAGACGACGAAGGCAGCCGCGGGCGCCAGTGGCGTGCGCAAGGTCGCCGTCATCGGCGGCAACCGCATCCCGTTCGCGCGGTCCAACACCGTCTACGCCGGTGTCTCCAACCAGGAGATGCTCACCGCTGCGCTCGATGGCCTCGTCGACCGCTTCGGCCTGGAGGGCGAGACGCTGGGCGAGTTCGTCGCCGGCGCGGTCCTCAAGCACGCGCGTGATTTCAACCTCGCTCGTGAGGTCGTACTCGGCTCCAAGCTGGCCCCGGAGACCACCGCGTACGACATCCAGCAGGCCTGCGGCACCGGACTCGAGGCGGCTGCGCTCGTCGCGAACAAGATCGCGCTCGGCAAGTACGAGGCCGGCATCGCCGGTGGCACCGACACCACCTCGGATGCCCCGTTGGCTGTCAACGACAAGCTGCGCAAGATCCTCATCGACCTCAACCAGGCCAGCGCCAAGGGCGACAAGAAGAAGATGCTCGCGTTGATCGCGAAGATCCGTCCGACCATGTTCGCCCCGGACCAGCCGCAGAACGCCGAGCCGCGCACGGGACTGTCGATGGGTGATCACCAGGCCATCACGACCCGCGAGTGGGGCATCACCCGCGAAGCTCAGGACGAGCTCGCCGCGAAGTCGCATCAGAACCTTGCTGCGTCCTGGGACGAAGGGTGGCAGGACGATCTCGTGACTCCGTTCCACGGCGTCGAGAAAGACACCCACCTGCGTCCGGACTCCACCGTCGAGGCGTTGGCCAAGCTCAAGCCCGTGTTCGGCAAGCGTTTCGGGGACGAGGCCACGATGACCGCCGGCAACTCCACGCCGCTCTCGGACGGCGCTTCAGCCGTCCTGCTGGCGTCCGAGGAGGAAGCCAAGAAGCGGGGCTGGAAGGTCCAGGCGTACTTCGTCGACTACGAAGTCGCTGCAGTCGACTACGTCAGCGGGGCCGAAGGTCTGCTGATGGCGCCGGCCTATGCCGTCCCGCGGATGCTGGAGCGGAACGGACTGTCCCTGCAGGACTTCGACTTCTATGAGATCCATGAGGCCTTCGCCGGCCAGGTTCTCTCGACGTTGGCAGCGTGGGAGGACCCGGGATTCTGCAAGGAGAAGCTCGGCCTCGACGCACCGCTCGGCTCCGTCGACCGGTCCAAGCTGAACGTCAAGGGTTCCTCGCTCGCCGCCGCGCACCCGTTCGCCGCCACCGGCGCCCGCATCGTCGCCAACGCCGCGAAGCTCCTGGATGAGAAGGGCTCCGGCCGTGCGCTGATCTCCATCTGCGCTGCCGGCGGCCAGGGTGTCGTCGCGATCCTGGAGAAATAGGTCTCAAGGTCGGGCCCAAAGGCCCTCGTTGGCCGGGCTGGACGCGGTGCAGACTCGGGCGCATGAAGCGTCTCCTCGTCCTCACCGCCGTCCTGACCGTGCTCGCCGCCTGCAGCAGCGGGCCCCCTGTCGTTACGTCGAAGACGGTGAGCCAGGAGGCCGAGAGCCAGTTGCGCAAGCAGAACCCCGAGATCACGGCAGGCACGATGAAGTGTCCGGAACTGGCCGGCGAGATCGGACGCAAGGTTCGCTGCGTACGGTCAGCACACATCGGCATCTGGGACGTGACGCTGAAGGGGACGGTCACCGTCACGAAGGTCGAGGGTGACCAGGTTGAGTTCGCGATCAAGATGGATGACCGCATTGCCAGCTACTCAGCCGATCGCAAGACCAACGAATCGATCCTGGCCGACAGCCTCGAGGTCGACCGGAAGCAGATCAGCTGCCCTGATGCGATCCCGGGCAAGGTCGGCTCTGTCGGCTACTGCGTCGGCACGGACGACGAAGGCAAGAAGCACCGGATCAAGATGACGGTCAAGAGCTCGGACCTGGACGCCGGTGAGATCAACTACTCGTACGAGGTCGTCGACTGAGGGTTCGAAACTGCGGTTCGAATCTGTCGGGGGGTCCACGTACGCTCGAACCATGCCTCGTTTGCCTGTGGTTCCGCTGAGCCATTCGCGCCCGCAGGTCGCGCCGTTCGAGGTCGTCTCGGAGTACCAACCGGCCGGCGACCAGCCGGCGGCCATCGCCGAGATCGAACGGCGGCTCGACGCCGGCACCAAGGACGTCGTGCTCATGGGTGCCACCGGCACCGGCAAGACCGCCACCACGGCGTGGCTGGCCGAGCGGCTGCAGCGACCGATGCTCGTGCTGCTGCCCAACAAGACGCTGGCCGCGCAGTTCGCCAACGAGCTGCGTGAGTTGTTGCCGCACAACGCGATCGAGTACTTCGTGTCGTACTACGACTATTACCAACCCGAGGCGTACGTCCCGCAGACCGACACCTACATCGAAAAGGACTCCTCGATCAATGAGGAGGTCGAGCGGCTGCGGCACAGCGCCACCTGGTCGTTGCTCACGCGCCGCGATGTCATCGTCGTCGCCACGGTCTCCTGCATCTACGGCTTGGGCTCGGCACAGGAGTACCTCAACCGGATGATCGGCTTCAAGGTCGGCGAGGAACTTCCGCGCGACCAGTTGCTGCGCACGCTGATCCAGGCACAGTACGTCCGCAACGACATGAACCCGATCCGCGGCACGTTCCGGATCAAGGGCGACACCATCGACATCTTCCCCGTCTACCAGGAGATGGCGGTGCGCATCGAGTTCTTCGGCGACGAGATCGAGCGACTGATGACGCTGCACCCGCTCACCGGCGAGGTGTTGTCCGAGGATCGCGAGCTGTACGTCGGCGCGGCCACGCACTATGCCGTGGGACCTGACACCATGTCCCGTGCCATCAAAGGCATTGAGCAGGAGCTCGACGAGCGCCTGCAGGAGCTGGAGAGCCAAGGCAAGTTGCTCGAGGCACAGCGGCTTCGCATGCGCACGACGTTCGACCTGGAGATGATGCAGCAGGTCGGCACGTGTGCCGGCATCGAGAACTACTCGCTGCACATGGATGGCCGGACGCGCGGTTCGGCGCCCAACTGCCTGCTCGACTACTTCCCTGAGGATTTTGTCCTCGTCATCGACGAGTCACATGTCACCGTGCCCCAGATCGGGGCGATGTATGAGGGCGACAAGTCGCGCAAGACGACGCTGGTCGAGCACGGTTTCCGCCTGCCGAGTGCGCTCGACAACCGGCCGCTGATGTGGAGCGAGTTCCTCGAGCGCATCGGCCAGACCGTCTATCTGTCGGCAACGCCGGGCCCGTACGAGATCGAGAAGGCCGGTGGCGACTTCGTCGAACAGGTCATCCGGCCGACCGGGCTGATCGACCCGGAGGTCGTCGTCAAGCCGACCAAGGGCCAGATCGACGATCTCATTGCACAGATCCGCGAACGCACCGCCCGCGATGAGCGGGTCCTCGTCACCACGCTCACCAAGAAGATGTCCGAAGACCTCACCGACTACCTGCTCGAGGCCGGCATCCGTACGCGCTATCTGCACAGTGAGGTCGACACGCTGCGGCGGGTCGAGCTGCTGCGGGAGCTCCGCATGGGTGAGTACGACGTCCTGGTCGGCATCAACCTGCTGCGCGAGGGGCTCGACCTGCCCGAGGTGAGCCTGGTGGCCATCCTCGACGCCGACAAGGAGGGCTTCCTGCGCTCCGGGCGGTCATTGATCCAGACGATCGGCCGCGCGGCGCGCAACGTCTCGGGTCAGGTCATCATGTACGCCGACTCGATCACCGACTCGATGGCAGCAGCGATCGACGAGACCAACCGCCGTCGTGCCAAGCAGGTTGCCTACAACACGGCCAACGGCATCGATCCGACTCCGTTGCGGAAGAAGATCGGCGACATCACCGATCTGTTGGCTCGCGAGGATGCCGACACCAACGCTTTGCTCGCTGCCACCGGAGACAGCCGACGGCGTGGCGCGTTCGTCCCGCTGGGGGAGCGCCGGCTCCAGGACCTTCCGTCGGCCGAGCTGGCGTCCCTCATCGAGCAGCTCACGGCACAGATGCATGCCGCCGCGGCCGAGCTGCAGTTCGAGGTCGCCGCCCGGTTGCGCGACGAGATCGGCGACCTCAAGAAGGAGCTTCGCCAGATGCTCGAGGCGACCGCCTGACGCGACGACAGACCCCTTTTTCGGCTCTGACACACTTGGCCGCGGAGGGGAGTATTCCTTCGCCGCAGCGTCGTCATCACGTCGACATCCGTTGACCGGTGTTGCGGGCCGCCACCCTGACGGGGTGGGGGCGGAAGAGACCTCCGGCCCGTTTGGCGACCGGAGGAATCCATGAACGTTTCCACCCTCGAGTGGAGCATCACTGTCGGTGTCACGCTCGCCGTGCTGCTGATCGACATCATCATCATCGCGGTGCGGCCGCACGAGCCGACCTTCCGCGAATGTGCGATCGCCCTGACCACCTACGTGGGCTTGGCGATCCTGTTCGGGGTGTTCGTCTGGCAGTACCACGGCAGCAGGTACGGGCTGGAGTTCTTCGCCGGCTGGTTGACCGAGTACAGCCTGTCGGTCGACAACCTGTTCATCTTCCTGATCATCATGGCGAGCTTCAAGGTCCCACGGGCCCGGCAGCAGGAGGCGCTGCTCATCGGCATCGTGCTGGCCCTGATCTTCCGTGCCATCTTCATCGGCCTGGGTGCCGTGGCCATCGCGCAGTTCTCGTGGATCTTCTACGTGTTCGGCCTGTTCCTCATCTACACGGCCATCAAGCTGATCAAGGACACCGAGCACTCCGACGACGCGGAGAACGCCGTCGTGCGGCTGGTCCGGCGCCACTACCGGCTCGCCGACCACTGGGAAGGGGGACTCAAGCTCTTCGTCAAGGAGAACGGCGTCCGCCTGCTCACGCCCATGGCCCTGGTGATCGTGGCGCTCGGTACCACCGACATACTCTTTGCGCTCGACTCGATCCCGGCGATCTACGGACTCACCAGCGAGCCCTACCTGGTGCTGACGGCGAACATCTTTGCGCTCATGGGCCTGCGCCAGCTGTACTTCCTGCTCGGTGACCTGCTTAAGCGCCTCGTGTTCCTGTCACAGGGCTTGGCGATCTTGCTGGCGTTCATCGGTGTCAAACTCACGCTGCACGCCCTGCACGAGAACGAGCTTCCGTTCATCAACGGTGGCCAGCACGTCAACGTGCCGGAGATCTCGACCGCACTGAGCCTGGGGGTCATCGTCACCACCCTCGTCGTCACCGCCGTCGCCAGCCTCTGGTGGACCAGCCGCCGCCCTGCCGACGTCTAGTCCGACTCAGTGCGCGCGGGCGACCTCAGTGCCGGGATGGCCAGCATCATCCCCAGTGCGAGCAGGGCGCCAGCCAGCAGATACTGCCGGGGGTCACGGCCGGTCAGCGGCGTCGTCAACGCAATGCAGACGACGGCGGCCACGGCCGCCACGGGAGCGCTCGTCCGAAAGTGCGGATGTGCGACGGGCCTCTTGCGCAGCATCAGTACGGCCACGTTCACAATCGAGAACACGGCAAGGTGCAACAAGGAGGTCGTCCCGGCCAAGAGGCCGATCCCTCCGGCGCCGACGTGCGCGACGTAACTGACCAGCGCACTGGCCAGCGCGGTCGTGACGACCACGGCTTTCCACGGCGTTCGTCGACTGGCCAGGACATCACCCAGCGCGCGGGGCAGAACGTTGTGTTTCGCCATGCCGTAGACCAGTCGACTTGCGGTCAGCATGTTGAGCAACGTCGTGTGGACCAGCGCGAACATCGTGATGACCGCGAACATGTCGTGGGCCGGGAAGCCGGGCATCCCGCGGACCACGACCGCTGTCAGCGGTGTCTCCGATCCGGCGAGTCCGGCCGGCGGCACGACCGCGACCGCGAAGATGCTGACGAGCACATACACGCTGGCCGTGATGGCCAGGCCGCCGAGCATTGCCCGCGGGTAGGCGCGGCTCGGATTGCGCGTCTCCTCGGCAAGGTTCACCGAGTCCTCGAAACCGACCATGGCGAAGAAGGCCAACGACGTCGCCGCCAGGAGCGCCATGACCGTGGGCTGGAGGCCGTGGGCATCCAGGGTGAAGGACCGCGACAGATCGGCTTCCCCCCGGCCGACCGCCGCAACACCGACCGCGATCACGATCAGCAGTCCGACGAGCTCGATGGCTGTGATGGTGACGCTGGCAATCATGCTTTCGCGAATGCCCCACAGGTTGACCAGCATGACGGCCACCACCATGCCGACGGACAGAAGAGTGAGCGTGGAAGCGGTCGTCTCCACATGCAGTACTGCGGCCAGATGAGCGGCGAACACCCGTGCACCGGTTGCCGCGGCGCCGATGACCGAGGCCAGCACGGCGAAGCCCACGAGGAACGTGACCCAGCGCTTCCCGAACGCGCGGTGCGCGTAGATCGCCGAGCCGGCCGCTTGGGGATACTTCGTCACGAGTTCGAGGTACGACAGCGCCGTCGGCGTGGCGATCAGGAACGCCAGGAGAAAGGGGATCCAGACCGCGCCGCCCACCTGGCCGGCCACCTGGCCGATGAGCGCGTAGATGCCGGTCCCGAGGATGTCGCCGACGATGAAGACGAGCAGTAGCCGGGTCCCGATGACGCGCCGCAGCCCGATCGGCTTGGCCGGACTTGTCATGCGGGCCTCCGTTCTTCGCTCACATCATGGCTTGACCATTGGCCTCCCCGGGAAGGACTTCGGCCCCTGTCGGGCACGCGGGTGATCGGATGAAGTTGTTCCAAGGGCAGCAGGCCCGTCACCACGTCACAGGAGGTCCCGTGATGAGTACTTCGTCTCCGACCCAAGCCACCCGCCTCTTTGCGCGGGTCCTCGGGCCCTACTTCGTCATTGCGATGGCCGTGTACGCCGCGAAGGCGCCCGACCTGCCGATGCTGCTCAAGTCATTCGACTCGGACCCGTTGCTGCCGTGGACCACCGGTGCGTTCACGTTGATCACCGGCTTGGTCATTGTGGCTCTGCACCAGGTGTGGAGTGGCACGGCCGCCATCATCATCACGGTGACTGGCTGGCTGACCGTACTCAAGGGTGTGGTCATCCTGGGCTTCCCGAGCGTCTACGACACCTTGGCCGACTCGATCACCGACGCGACGGCCGTGATCATGGCCCAGGCGTTCGTGGTGGGCGGCATCGGGCTGTACCTGACGTATATCGGCTGGCTCCGTCGGGACTGAGTCGCATCCACGATGAAGCCCGGCCCCGACAGGCCCGGGCTTTGTCAGGGGTCGTCCGTACGATGGTCGGGTGACCATGAACGGGGCCGATCGGATCGTCGTCCGCGGTGCTCGCGAGCACAATCTCAAGGACGTCTCGCTCGACCTGCCGCGCGACGCGATGATCGTCTTCACCGGGCTCTCGGGGTCCGGCAAGTCGTCGTTGGCCTTCGACACGATCTTCGCCGAAGGCCAGCGGCGCTACGTCGAGTCGCTGTCGGCCTACGCCCGCCAGTTCCTCGGCCAGATGGACAAGCCCGACGTCGACTTCATCGAGGGCCTGTCACCGGCGGTCTCCATCGACCAGAAGTCCACCAGCCGCAACCCGCGCTCGACGGTGGGCACCATCACCGAGGTCTACGACTACCTGCGCCTCCTCTACGCCCGGGCCGGGCGGCCGCACTGTCCCGAGTGCGGTGAGCCGATCGCCCGGCAGACGCCGCAGCAGATCGTCGACCGCATTCTGGCCGGCGAGGAGGGGGCCCGCTTCCAGGTGCTGGCACCAGTAATCCGCGGCCGCAAGGGAGAGTACGGCGAGCTGTTCCGCCAACTCCAGGCGCAGGGTTTCAGCCGGGCGCTCGTCGACGGCGAGCCGCA
>DATEDT010000121.1:0-8112 GCA_035281505.1 Aeromicrobium sp.
AGCTTGCCGGACGTGATGCCCTCGGAGCCACCGAGGCTGTCCGGTTCCTTGAAGGCGAAGACCAGGCCACCGAGCGACGTCTTGAAGCCCTTCCGCGGATCCGACACGGTGTCCATGTCGACTTCCATGATCATGCCGGTGTTCTTGTCGACGTCGACCTTGTCACTGTCGATGTCGACCTTCTCGGTCATCAGGTAGGCGCCCATGTACAGCGAGTTGACGAACAGCTCGACATACCGGCTGTCCGGGTTCCACGACATGCCCCCCTTGGCAGCCAGCTTGCGGCCCAGGTCGAGCGCCGTCTTGTCCCGGACGTACGACTGGTCGGCGTACATCGCCAGCAGCGTCCACCGCCGGTCCGCATCCATCCCGAAGACGTCCACCGAAGGCGGGGCCTCGAAGCGGAAGTTGTACGGCTTCTTCGGGTAGCCCGACGTCGTACTTCCACGGACGCCGAAGTTGTCGAGCCTGGCCCGGGTAATTTTCGGGCTCGAGTTGTTCTCTGTGAACAAGGTGGCGTATCCCTTGTACTCGACGCCCTTCTTCGAAGGGAACGACCCGCCGTCGACGTCGACCCGCAACACGTTGTCGCCAAGCTTGGTGGGGCCCGGCATGAACGTGATCGGAGCAGAGACCGCATAGGTGGACCCGTTGTGGCTTCCGGCCACGATTCGCAGCTTTCTGGCCGACCATTGCGACCAGGTGCCGATGCCGAAGTCGTTCGTCGTGAACGCACCGTTGGCGTTCGTCGTTGCCGTCACGCCCGTGAAGGTCTTCCAGCCCTGGCTGGTCAGGCCCTGCAGATAGACCCTGCGACCGTCCCGCGCCGGCTTCACGTAGCCGACGGCCCTGGCCTTGGGGTCGCAGTCGTTGGCCAGATTGCAGACCCGCTCGACCGACACCAACTTCGCGTACTGCGAAGCCACGCGCACGTACCGGGTGGCCGAAAGAATGGTGTCGCCACCAGGCGTGTACGCGGTCACCCGAAAGCTTGACGACACACTGATCCGCTGATTGGCGAAGCTGTAGGCGCGATCGTTCGCGTCGGTGTCGGCCAGCCTCTTCCACTTGCCGCTGTCCAGGCGCCAGAGATAGATCCTGTTGGTCGGGTCCGGATCGACGCCGAGATCCCCGCTGAGAGCGAAACTCTCGCCGGCCATCGGCGAATAGGGATTCGCCGTGGGTGCAGGAGCCTCGATGGTGGCAGCTTGGGCTGGGACTGCCGCAACCGCCGACATGACAAGGCTGAGAAACACCGTCACCAGGACCGGGTGCGCAAAATGCATAAGGAGAACCCTAAGCGCTAGACGTCGACAACGAGTTCGACTCTCTGGAATTCCTTCAGATCGGTGTAGCCGGTGGTCGCCATGGAGCGGCGCAGCGCCCCGATGATGTTCATCGTGCCGTCCGCGACGGAGGACGGACCGAACAGCACAGCCGACATCGGGCCGGTCGTGCCGATGTTGACGCGCTCACCACGCGGCAGTTCGGGGTGCCACGCCTCGGCTCCCCAGTGGTACCCACCGCCGGGTGCCTCGACCGCCCGCGCGAACGGCGACCCGATCATGACGGCGTCGGCACCACAGGCGATCGCCTTGGCGATGTCGCCGCTGCGGCCGATCGAGCCGTCCGCGATGACGTGGACGTAGCGCCCTCCGGATTCGTCGAGGTAGTCGCGCCGAGCAGCCGCAACGTCGGCCACGGCGGTGGCCATCGGGACAGCTACACCGAGCACCGAGCGCGTGGTGTGGGTCGCGCCACCGCCGAATCCGACGAGCACGCCGGCGGCTCCGCTGCGCATCAGGTGCAGCGCGGCCTGACCAGTGGCACATCCACCGACGATGACCGGAACGTCGAGCTCGTAGATGAACTGCTTGAGGTTCAACGGCTCAGAGCGACCGGACACGTGTTCTGCGGACACCGTCGTGCCACGAATGACGAAGATGTCGACCCCGGCGTCGACGACGACGTCGGCGAACTGCTTGGTCCGCTGCGGCGACAGCGCGCCGGCCACGGTCACGCCCGAGGCGCGCACTTCCTTGAGCCGCTCGACGATCAGCTCGGGCTTGATCGGCTCGGCGTAGATCTCCTGTAGGCGGGCGGTGCACAGCTCGTGGTCGGAGCCGGCGATCTCGGCAAGCAGCTTCTCCGGCTCTTCGTACCGGGTCCAGAGTCCCTCGAGGTCCAGCACCCCGAGTCCGCCGAGCCGGCCCAGCTCGATGGCGGTGGCCGGGCTCATGACCGAGTCCATGGGGGCGGCGACCACCGGCAGGTCGAAGCGGTAAGCGTCGATCTGCCACGCCGTCGAGACTTCCTCCGGATCTCGGGTGCGTCGGCTCGGCACGATGGCGACGTCGTCGAACGCGTATGCCCGGCGTCCGCGCTTGGCCGCGCCGATGTCAAGATCCATGGAAGGAAGCCTATCGAGACGGGCCGGGTGTTCGCTGGACAGCCGCTGGTCACAATGGGAGGATTCCGAACGAACCCGGTGGGCCGTCGCACGCGCTCACCTGCGAAGAGGAGTACGGAGCAACCATGGCTTACCGACCCGCTATCGAGCCTGAGGCTGTCGCCCTGCTCAAGTCACTGACGACGCTGTCCGACGCGGATGTGAACAAGTTCGCCGAGGTCGGCCGTCTCGTGCACATTCCTGAGGGTTGGTCGATGATCGCCGAGAACACGCCGGCGGACAACGCGTACTTCATCCTCGACGGCGAGGTCACGATCAAGGACAGCGGCAAAGAGGTCGCCACGGTCGGGCCCGGCAAGTTCGTCGGCGAGGGCGCCATCGTGAACCGCGTGTACCGCTCCGCGCAGGTCATCACCAAGAGCCCGCTGACCGCGCTGGCGATCACGGCCGACGAAGGCCGCCGCCTGGCCGCCGACATCCCGGCGCTCGGCGCACTGATCCAGAAGGACGCCGCCCGCGGCGCCAGCGACGATTGATGACGGACGACCAAGAGTCGTTCGATGCCTCAGCCGTCATTGAGGCGGTCACCGAAGCCCTGCTGGGCCAGCCGCCCACACTGACCCGACTTGAAGTCGCCAGAAAGTCCGGACTTCCGCCCGAGGTCAATGCCGCCCGCTGGCGTGCGCTTGGCTTCCCGGAGATGGCCGATGACGACATCGCCTTCACCAAGGCCGACGTCGACGCCCTGAAGGTCACCGAATCGCTGATCACCCTGGGTTTCATCGACCCGGAGTCCGAAGAATCGTTCATCCGCACCGTGGGCCGCACCTTTGCGCGGCTCGCCGAGTGGCAGGTCCGCGGCCTCCTGGCCCCGCTCCTCGAGGGCAAGACCGGGACGCTCTCGGGCCGCGACCTCAAGGAGATCAACGAGATCCTCCGGCTCGCCTCCAGGATCCAGGACTATGTGTGGCGTCGGCACCTGCTGGGCGCCGCGTCGCGCATGGTGCTGCAGCACTCGGTCGACACCGACTCCGAACCGGCCTGCGCCGGATTCGTGGACATCGTCGGCTACACCACCCGCAGCCGCTCGATGACCCGGGACGAGCTGGCTGCCCTCGTCGAGCGATTCGAGAGCGTCGTCACCGACCTGATCACCGAGCACAACGGACGCGTCGTCAAGACGATCGGCGACGAGATCTTCTTCGTCGTCGACGACCCGGCCGAGGCCGCGTGGCTCGGTGTCGAACTCACCGAGCAGCACGTCCACGACGAGTCGTTCCCGAATGTCCGGGTCGGCATGGCGTACGGCGAGCTGCTCTACCGCCTCGGCGATGTCTTCGGCCCTGTGGTCAACATGGCCTCGCGCCTGACCTCCGTCGCACGCCCCGGCCGCGCCGTCGTCGACAAGCACCTGGCGGAGTTGGCCAAGGACGAACCCGGCATCCGTCTCAAGCGCATGCCACGTACGCGGGTCAAGGGATTCGAGACGGTGGAGCCGTGGGTGCTGAAGCGCGAACGCCTCGAGCGTCGCAAGGGCCTGCGCGGCGCCGTCGGCGAGATCATCGAGGAAGCGGCCGAGGACGTCGCGATGCGCCTGCCGCAACGCGACGGCGACTGACCCTGGGCTAGCGGCCGCTGTAGTTGGGGGCTTCCACCGTCATCTGGATGTCGTGCGGGTGGCTCTCCTTGAGTCCGGCCGTGGTGATGCGGACGAACCGCCCCTTCGCCTTCAGCTCACCGATGGAGTGCGCACCGACGTAGAACATCGACTGGTGCAGGCCGCCGACCAGCTGGTGGACGACCGGGCCGAGCGGGCCCTTGAAGGCGACCCGGCCCTCGATGCCCTCGGGCACGATGTCGTCGTCGCTGCTGACATCGGCCTGGAAGTACCGGTCCTTGGAGTAGGACTTCTTGCCACGGGAGGCCATCGCCGCGATCGAGCCCATGCCGCGGTAGTCCTTGAACTGCTTGCCGCCCTGGAAGATGACCTCACCGGGACTCTCCTCGGTGCCGGCGAGCAGTGAACCGATCATGACGGAGTCGGCGCCGGCCACCAGCGCCTTGGCGATGTCACCGGAGTACTGCAGGCCGCCGTCGGCGATGAGCGGCACACCGGCCGGTTCGGTCGCGAGCGAGGCCTCGTAGACCGCGCTGATCTGGGGCACGCCCACACCGGCCACCACGCGGGTGGTGCAGATGGAGCCCGGGCCGACGCCCACCTTGACGGCGTCGACGCCGGCGTCGATGAGCGCCTGGGCGCCGGCGCGGGTGGCGACGTTTCCGCCGATGATCTGGACGCGGTCGAAGCTGGCGTCTGCCCGCAGTCGACGGATCATGTCGAGCAGGGCGCTGGCGTGGCCGTGCGCGGTGTCGACCACGAGCACATCGACTCCGGCTTCGCGCAGGGCGTTGGCGCGGTCGTAGGCGTCGCCGAAGAACCCGACAGCGGCACCGACCAGCAGCCGGCCGGAGGAGTCCTTGCTGGCGTTGGGGAACTGCTCGGACTTCACGAAGTCCTTGACCGTGATGAGGCCGGCTAGCTTGCCGTCGGCGTCGACCAGCGGAAGCCGTTCGCGCTTGTGCTGCCGCAGCAGGCTGGACGCCTCATCGCGGCTGATGCCGGCCAGGCCGGTGATCAGCGGCTGGGGGGTCATGACGTCGCCGACGTAGGTGGTGGCCCATTCGGCCACCGGGGTGAAGCGCAGGTCGCGGTTGGTGATGATGCCCAGCAGCGTGTTGTCGTCGTCGACGACCGGGAAGCCGGAGATCCGGAACTCGCCGGCGAGCTGGTCGAGCTCCTCCAGCGTCGCCTTGGGGCCGATGGTGACCGGGTTGGGGATGATGCCGGTCTGGGTGCGCTTGACCAGCTCGACCTGGTACGCCTGGTCCTCGGTCGAGAGATTGCGGTGCAGGATGCCGATGCCGCCCTCACGGGCCATGGCGATGGCCGTCCGGGCCTCGGTGACGGTGTCCATCGCCGCCGACAGCAGCGGGATGCTGAGCGTGAGGTCGCGGGTCAGCCGCGTCGTGGTGTCGACCTCGCTGGGGATGACATCGGTTTCGCCCGGGAGGAGCAGGACGTCGTCATACGTCAGACCGAGCGAGGCGAACTTGTCCGGAATGCCCTGTTCCATGAACCAATGTTACTCAGGTGACCACGCCGAAGGTGACTGCGCGTCCGGTGACGTCGGCCACCTCGACTTTGACCCGCGTGCCCGGTTGCAGCGTCGGCGCCCTGCAGGTGGCCACGACAGCCGGCGCATGCAGCATGACGGTCGCGGCATCGTCACCGGCACGCATCACCACCGCCGGGAATTGCTGGCCCGGCTCGACCGACCAGGCCTCGACCTGGTCGATCACGGCCCGGTCGACCTGGGATGCGCGTTTGTCGGAAACGTCCATCGACTCCGGCAAGCCGGCCAGCGCCGCACGGATGTCGGAGCCGACCTCGTCGCCGGCGCTGACCGCGAGGCACACCTCCAGCCCGAACCGGTCGACCAGCCTGCGCAACGGGGCCGTGACCTGCGCGTACGGTTCACCGATACCGGCGTGCGAGCGAAGGTCCGGGCCACGTCCGTCGAATGAGTGATAGCCGGCGCCGCGGAGCAAGGACGTCGCATCCTGCATCAAGGCGAGATGGCCGACGTCGGAGTCGTGCAGTGACTCGAGGACCTGGGCAGGTGTGTCGCCCCGGATGCCGTGCTCGCGGGCTCGCTCGAGGAAACCCTTGACGTCATGCCGGCTCGGCTCGGGGAGGGTGCGCAGCACGCCAACGCGCGCCTTGAGCATCAACTGTGCTGCGACGCTGCCGGTCAGCAGTGAGACCTCGGCGCTGGCGCCGTCGACCGGGACCCGGCGCCGCCAGATCAGTTCCCAGGAATCGGTGCCTGGCTGAACCGCTTGCTCGGGCATACCCAGCTCGATCGCCCCTTCAGCGACCCGATGGGCGCGACGCGCCAGGCCGAGTCCCGGCAGTGCCTCGATGGACGGATGCGCAGCGCCCGCATCGAGATCGGCCTGGACTCCCGCATAGTCGAGCTGCGCGACGCTGCGCACGGTGGCACGTTCGACTCGCGCGTCGGCGACGGTGCCGTCGGAGTTGACGTCCATCGTCCATACCGCGGCCCGCCGCGTCTCGTGCGGCAGGAGACTGAGCGCCCCTTCGGAGAGGACCGGTGGGTGGAGCGGTACCCGCACATCGGGGAGGTACAGCGTCTGGCCGCGGCTTGACGCTTCGGCGTCGATGGCCGAGCCGGGCTTGATCACCGAGCCAAGGTCGGCGATGGCGTACCGGACCCGCCAACCGGTGCCGAGCCGCTCCAGGTGCATCGCCTGATCGAGATCTCTCGAGCCGGGCGGGTCGATCGTGACGAACGGGATGCCGGTCAGGTCGAGACGATCACTCTCGATGGGCTGCCGGGCGATCTCCTCGGCCTCGTCGAGCACGTCCGGCGGAAACGCGCTGGGCAGGCTGAACTCATCGCGGATTTCGTCGAAGGACCGCACCGCTCGACCCTAGCCCCGTGGCGATCGGCCAGGCAGCGATTGAGGTGGCGACAAGAGTCGCCACCTCAATCGATCAGCTTGACTGACGTCAGTGGCTGTGACCGGCGTGTGCGTCGGCCTCGTCGTCGACCGGCTTCTCGACCACGATGGTCTCGGTCGTGAGCAGCATTGCCGCGATGGACGCAGCGTTCGCCAGCGCCGAGCGAGTGACCTTGACCGGGTCGAGGATGCCTTGGGCCAGCAGGTCACCGTACTCACCGGTGGCCGCGTTGAAGCCCTCAGCACTCTCGCGCACCTTGGACACCACGACTTCGCCGGAGTATCCGCCGTTGCGGGCGATCCATTCCAGCGGAGCGTCGATGCCGATCCGGACGATACGGACGCCGATGGCTTCGTCGCCGGTCAGCCCGAGGTCACCGTCGAGCGCAGCTGCGGCGTGCACGAGTGCGGAACCGCCACCGGCCACGATGCCCTCTTCGATGGCCGCGCGAGTCGCGGAGACAGCATCCTCGATGCGGTGCTTCTTCTCCTTGAGCTCCACCTCGGTGGCCGCGCCGACCTTGATGACACAGACGCCACCGGCCAGCTTGGCCAGCCGCTCCTGCAGCTTCTCGGTGTCCCAGTCGGAGTCACTGGCCTCGATCTCGGCCTTGATCTGCTGGACGCGGGCATCGACGTCGGCCTTGTCGCCGTTGCCGTCGATGATGGTGGTGCTGTCCTTGGTGATCACGATGCGGCGAGCCGTACCGAGGTCGTCCAGCCCGATCGAGTCGAGCTTGAGCCCGAGGTCAGGCGTGATGACCTGACCACCGGTCAGGATCGCGAGGTCCTGCAGGATCGCCTTGCGACGCTCACCGAACCCGGGCTGCTTGGCGACCACGGAGGTGAAGGTGCCGCGGATCTTGTTGACGACGAGCGTGGACAGTGCCTCGCCCTCCACGTCCTCGGCGCAGATGAACAGCGGCTTGCCGGTCGCGATGACCTTCTCCAGCAGGGGCAGGAGGTCGGCGATCGCACTGATCTTGCCCTGGTGGATGAGGACGTACGGGTCGTCCAGCACCGCTTCCATGCGCTCGGTGTCGGTGACCATGTACGGCGACAGGTAGCCCTTCTCGAACTGCATGCCCTCGGTGAACTCGAGCTCGGTGCCCATGGTGTTGGACTCCTCGACCGTGATCACGCCGTCCTTGCCGACC
>DATEDT010000122.1:0-4550 GCA_035281505.1 Aeromicrobium sp.
GGCAGGATGCCGATACAGACGCCGGCGAGCGCGACACTCAGCAGCGCGCCGGCGATCGCGCGGGACTCACCGTTCTCGACGGCGAGCAGGAATGCGTAGATGAAGAACGCGATGGCACCGATCGCCACCATGCCGGCAGCCAGCCCGTCCAGGCCGTCGACGAAGTTGACCGCATTGGCCGTGCCCACGATCAACAGGACGGTGAAAATGGCCGACTGCACCTGGTCAAGGCCGAAGACGCTGCCCGGCAGCGGCAGGTAGAAGAACTTGACGCCGAGGGCGACGACGAGGACCCCGGCGAACACCTGACCGGCCAGCTTGCTCAGTGCGTCGAGCTCGAAGAGGTCGTCGATCACGCCCACGAGGCAGATGGCCGAACCGCCGATCAGGACGGCCCGAGCGTCGGCGAAGACCGATTCCTCGGACCGGGACAGGAATGGCAGGTGGGTTGCCGTGAGGTAACCCGCCCACAGCCCGGTGAGCATGGCGATTCCGCCGAAGTAGGGCGTCGGCCGGGCGTGGACGTCGCGGTCCCGGACCCGGGCCACCGCACCGAAGTGCTCGGCCAGCATCCGCGCGATCGACGCAAACAGATACGTCACGCCGAGCGCGATGCCGAAGACGACCATGTATTCGCGCATGGCGGTCAGTCACCCGGCTCGATGGTGTTGTTGAAGCGATGGAGCACGTCGAGCCCGATCGGCCCGGCCCGGAGGATCCGCGGGGTCGGTGCGGTGACGTCGAGGATGGTGGACGCCACGCCGCCCGGGCTGGTCCCGGCGTCCAGGTAGACCGCCACAGTGTCACCGAGCATCCGCTCGGCGTCGTCGATCGTGGTGGCCGCCGGCTCGCCGGTCCGGTTTGCGCTGCTGACGGCCAGCGGGCCGGTGGCCTTCAGTACAGCCAGCGCGACGTCGTGGTCCGGGACCCGCACGGCCACGGTGTTCCTGGTCTCGCCGAGATCCCAGTTGAGCGAAGGTTGCTCGTGGCAGATGACGGTCAGCGGCCCCGGCCACAACTCGGCCGTCATCGCGCGCAACCACGTCGGCACTTCGGCTGCCAGCGCCTCGAGGGTGGCGGGCGCTCCGATGAGCACGGGCGGCGGCATCTCACGTCCGCGGCCTTTGGCAGTGACCAATCGGTGAACCGCGTCGGCGGAGAACGCGTCGGCGGCAAGACCGTAGACGGTGTCGGTCGGCAGGACGACGAGGTCGCCGGCGGCGATCGCGGCGGTGGCGGCATCGATGCCGGCGGCACGGTCGTCGGGGTGGGAGCAGTCGAACCTCATCAGCGTCACCCTATGGCGCGACCGCGTGGACGAGGAACGCAAGCGCCAAGAACTGCGCGGCGCGTCCGATACCGACCATCAGCAGGAACAGCCAGAGCGGCTGGCGTGATGCCGCGGCGAGGACGGTGACGACAGCCAGCGGCGGCACGCTGGTCAACGACGACACGAGTACCGTGCCCGAGCCCAGATACCGGTGACTGAGCAAAGTCAGCATCCGGTCGCTACCGCGACGCAGCGCCTTGGTGATCCGGTGCGCCGGTGGCTCGCGTTCCGCCGAACGGCTGATCTTCCAGCGAGTCGAACCACGCCGGATCAGTTCGAAGATGACGGCCTTGCCGACGACCGTCCCTGCCACCAGGCACAGAACGGCAATCACGAGATTGCGCGGGCCCATGAGCGCACCCAGCCCGATCACGTAGAGCTCGGCGTTGAGGATGATCGGCAGCAGCGCCGAAGCAACGCCGAAGCCGAATGCGGCTGCGAAGAGTGCGAAGTCGCCCAGCGCTCCACTCACACACTCATCCAACCGCGCCGCATCGAAGCGGGCCAGACTGCCACGCCGAGCGACCGGATTACTGGAACACGTTGTAGCGTTTGAAACCACCGACCCGAGGAGCAGTTCCACATGGCCCTTCTGTCCAACCCAGCCCACGTCCTCAGCCGCGCCGACAAGGTCCTGGCAACCGTCGATGTCACGCTGGAGCGGGTCGACGGGACGCTGTCGTCAGTCGACACCACGCTCAGCTCGGTCGACGAGCGACTCTCCTCCGTCGAGGCGACCCTGGCCGAGACGAAGGTGACGCTGGCCCAGGTTCAGGACCTCCTGACGGCCCTCGATGCCAAGTTGGGCCTCGTCGACGAGATCCACAAGGCCGTCACGAAGAAGTAGTCACCGGCAGCTCAATCTGTACGCAACCCATCGGGTATGGCGGAGCGCCTGTTCCACGCACCTGCACGTGTCCCCACGGGTCGTACTCGGCCAGCCGGAGTTCCGCGGGGCTGCGATCGGCGATCACCAGGCTGCCGGTCGTCGCACCGGAGTCCTTGGCCCCGACGACCGCAGCGGATCGCTCGATCCGGCCGTACCAGTGGAAGAGCCCGTCAAGCGGCTCGAGGTGCCCGTCGAGATGGACCGTCACCTCGATCGTCTGATCTGCGACGACCAGGGTGGCCTTGCCGTCGTATCCGGTTTCCTCCTCAGGGGGCGACCACGCCATCCCACGCGGATGACGGCGTTGACGGCGTCTCACGGCAGGAACCCGTTGCGGCGCCAGAGGTGACGACTGAAGCGACTCATCAACCCGTTCTCCTCCAGGAAGGCGGCAAGCGGCGCGAACCCGTCCACGGCTGCCTCGTTGTAACGCGGATTGGCACGCACCTCGCGGACCGCACGCTTGGCGTCGAGCCCGGCGCGGTGGTAGATCCCCGCGTGAGTGAGTGAGCGGCGAAGGACCGGCCCACCGAGACCGTTGAGATTGGACACGAGGAACCGCTCGAGTCGGGACGCGTTCTGCATCCGGTGGACGACCCCCTCCCGAGCGAACTTGATGTGCCTGGCTTCCTCGGTGACGTGGATCCGCATCAACTGGGCGACGATCGGCTGAAGCTCGGGATCCGCCATGTTTCGACGCTGCTGGGCGTCGAAGATCTCCTCGCCGATGAGTGCACCGACCCACAGCAGCGAGCCGCGGAGGAAGAAGGGCAGAACGGCGGTGAGGAATCGGTCGACACGGCCCATCCGGTACGACCGCGCTCCCACCCGGTCGATGACCTTCCCGAACATCGTCATGTGCCGGCATTCGTCGCCCATCTCGGTCAAGGCGTAGTGCGTGAACGGGCTGGTCGGGTCTTCCTTCAGGAGCTGCAGCAGGAGGGCGCGGTTCAGGATGTTCTCGAACCACACGCCGACGGACAGCACGTTCGCGAGCTCCTCGCGCGACAGCCTGATCCGCTGCTCCTCGGTGAGTTCGTCCCAGTAGGACGTGCCATAGAGCGAGAGGACCTCCTTGGGCAGGAAGTACTTCCCGTCGACCAAGGGTGCGTCCCAGTCGATCGCGACGGTCGGCTCGTAGGAGCGCCGAACCGAACCGCCGATCAGGCGGGTTGCGACGACATCGGGCTCCACGGGAGCGCGCTCCGGCCTGGGTCGGTTCGACGTGGCGTGCTCGGAGGTGACGGTCATGCGCAGGTCCTCTCGACGTCTGCAGCAAATTCTTTACACATTCTTATCATTCGTCAATGAATGTGTCGAGCGTCGTACGATGCCTGCATGTCCCGTGTCGCGCCACTCCGCCCCGGCCCGGCCGATCCAGCGGCCGCCGACCGGATCCGCGAGCGCATCCTCGACGCGGCGACCGAGTGCCTGCTGGCCGAAGGGTTGAATGCGCGCTTGCATGCGATGATCGCCGAGCGCGCGGGCATCTCGCGGCCCACCGTCTACAAGTACGTAGGTGACCAGTCGGCGATCGTCGCCGCCATCCTGGAGCGCGAGTTCGACCGGTTCTTCGCGGCCGCGGTGCCGGTTCTGCAGCGCAGTGACGACCTCGAGGCACACCTGATCGACGCCATCGTGTTCGTCGTCGACTACGCCCGCGGTCACTTCCTCCTGCAGAAGGCCCTCGCCGAGCACCCCGAACTGATCCTCCCGGCGCTGACGACCGGCGCCGAGCCACTGATCGACCGCGTGGTCGACCTCTTCGGGGACCAGCTCCACCGGGCACTGGATGAGGCTGCCTCCGCACCGCTGACCCCGCGCGAGGCCGCCGAATGGAGCTACCGGATCGTGGTCTCCCTCATCACCACGCCCACCGCGGCGCTCGATGGCGGCGGCACGCGGCGTTACGTCGAGAGCCTCATCCGGCTGGCCGACATCGCCGGCCGCGGTGCAACTCGACGCTGAACCGCAGCGTCAGGGTCTGCGGGCCGTGGTGTAGCGGGGGCGTCCGGCCAGATCGAGGTTGTCGCGCACGTCGAGCCAATCGTGGCCCTCGGCTGCGGCGAACACCGCCGGCGCGCTTTCGCCCTGCGCATCGGCGTGTTCGAAACCGACGACGCCACCCGGTTTCAGCAACCGCCAAGCGGTCTTCTCGATCGCCCGGATCGCGTCGAGCCCGTCGGCTCCGGACCAGAGCGCGAGCGACGGGTCGTGGTCGCGCGCCTCGACCGCGACACTCTCCCACGCCTCCAGCGGTATGTAGGGCGGGTTGGCGACGACGACGTCCACGGTGCCGTCGAGATCGGCGAAGGCGTCGGCCGCATCGCC
>DATEDT010000123.1:0-23825 GCA_035281505.1 Aeromicrobium sp.
CAGATGGTCAAGGCCGCACTGGACAAGGTCCCCGGCCTCGATCCGGCGGACATCACCGACTTGATGCTCGGCGTCGGCCAGCCGGCCGGCGAGGCGGGCAACAACCTCGGACGTGCGGTCGCCGTCCTGGCCGGTCTTGACCACCTGCCCGGCGTCACGGTGAACCGCTACTGCTCGAGCAGCCTGCAGACCACCCGGATGGCGTTCCACGCCATCAAGGCGGGGGAGGGCGACACCTTCATCTCGGCTGGAGTCGAGACCGTGAGTCGGTTCTTCAACGGCTGGTCGGACAATCACGAGGGCCGGAACCCGGTCTTTGCCGACGCTGTCGCGCGCACCGAGAAGCGCGCCGAAGGCGGCGCTGCAACGTGGGTCGACCCGCGCGAATCGGGCGAACTTCCGGACCTGTACATCGCGATGGGCCAGACCGCCGAGAACGTCCAGCAGCACATCGGCATGAGCCGCGAGGAGCAGGACGAGTTCGCGTGCCGGTCGCAGAACCTCGCCGAGCAGCGGATCGCCGAGGGCTTCTGGGCCCGCGACATCACCCCGGTGACCCTTCCGGACGGCACCCAGGTCACGGCCGATGACGGTCCGCGGGCGGGGACGACGATCGAAGCACTGAGCAGCCTCGGCCCGGTCTTCCGTCCGGACGGGACCGTCACGGCGGGCAACGCGTGCCCGCTGAACGACGGTGCCGCTGCTGTCGTCGTCATGAGTGACACGAGGGCCAGGGAGCTGGGTCTCACCCCGCTCGCGCGCATCGTGTCGACCGCGGTCACCGGCCTGTCGCCGGAGATCATGGGCCTCGGCCCGGTCGAGGCGATCCCGGCAGCCCTCAAGAACGCCGGGATGGGCATTGACGACATCGACCTCTACGAGATCAACGAAGCCTTCGCTGTCCAGGCGCTGGGCTCGGCCCAGAAGCTGGGCATCCCGATCGACAAGCTGAACGTCAATGGCGGCGCGATCGCGGTCGGTCACCCGTTTGGCATGACCGGTGCCCGCATCACCTCCACGCTGATCAACTCCCTGCAGTGGCACGACAAGCAGTTCGGCGTCGAGTCGATGTGTGTCGGCGGCGGTATGGGCATGGCAATGGTGCTGGAACGGCTCTCGTAGTCTGTCCCCGCTTCGTTCTGACCCCCCATTCCGGACGTTCCTCAAGGAGTAGTTGTGACTGAATCCCGTACTGCCGTCGTGACCGGTGCCGCTCAGGGCATCGGCGCCGCGATCGCCCAGCGCCTGGCCGCTGACGGCCACAAGGTGGCCGTGCTCGACCTGAGCGCGGACGCCGCGCAGGCGACCGTCGACGCGATCGTTGCCGCCGGCGGCACAGCGCTCGCAGTCGGTGCCGACGTCAGCGACGCGGACGCGGTCGACGCCGCGTTCGCCCGGATCGTCGAGGAGCTGGGCGCGCCGACCATCCTGGTGAACAACGCCGGGATCATCCGCGACAACCTCTTGTTCAAGATGACGGTCGAGGAGTGGGACCTCGTCATGGCCGTTCACCTGCGCGGCGCCTTCCTGACGACCAAGGCCACGCAGAAGCACATGATCGAGGCGGGATTCGGCCGCATCGTCAACCTGTCGAGCATCTCGGCGCTCGGCAACCGGGGCCAGGTCAACTACTCGGCGGCCAAGGCCGGCATTCAGGGCTTCACGAAGACCTTGGCGCTCGAGTTGGGCAAGTTCGGAATCACCGCCAACGTGGTTGGTCCCGGCTTCATCGAGACGCCGATGACCGCGGCCACCGCTGAGCGCATCGGAGTCCCGTTCGACCAGTTCATCGAGGCTGTTGCCAAGGAGACGCCGGTTGGTCGCGTCGGGCAGCCCGACGACATCGCCCACGCCGTCTCGTTCTTCGCCAGCGAGGGCGCCGGGTACGTCAGCGGCCAGGTGCTCTACGTCGCCGGCGGCCCGAAGGCCTAGCGAGAGGTGGAGACTCCCTGACTGCAGTCGGGGCAGTTGCCGAAGATCTCCAGCTGGTGTGACACCTGGGTGAAGCCGTGCTCAGCGGACACCCGGTCGGCCCACCGTTCCACGGTGGGGCCCTCCACCTCGACGGTGCGCCCGCAGGAACGGCACACCAGGTGATGGTGATGCCCGCTGCTGCACATGCGGTAGCGGGTTTCACCGTCGTCGCCGCGGAGTGCATCGATGTCGCCCGCGTCCACGAGCGACTGGAGATTGCGGTACACCGTTGACAGGCCGACGCGCTCGCCGCGATCCTCCAGCAGCTCGTGGAGTTCCTGTGCGCTGGCAAACGCGTTCAGGTCGTTCAGCAGGGCTGCGACGGCTCGACGTTGGCGGGTGTTGCGGAGCGCTTCGCTCATCAGTTGACGTTCCTCACTTCTGCATCCATGCCCGTACCCCCCGTACGACGGCAAAGGCCGCAAAGACGGCGAGCGCGACGACGACAATGGTCGGCCCGGACTGGGTGTCCGCCTGGTAGCTGAGGACGACGCCGCCCACGGCCGCCACGAGACCAATGGCCATCGCGAGCAGATGCGTCGAACGGAAACTCGGGGCCAGCTGCTGGGCCGCGGCAACCGGAACGATCATCAGCGCCGACACCAGGAGCAGCCCGACCGTGCGCATCGCGACGGTGATCGTGACGGCCGCCAGGACGGCGATCAAGATCCCGTAGAGCTGGACGGGTACGCCGCTGACCCGTGCATGTTCTTCGTCGTGGCAGACGGCAAAGAGTTGCGGTGACAGAAAGAGGCTGGTGGCCAACGCCACGCTGCCCAATCCCGCAACCACGGCGAGGTCCATGGGGGACACCGTGGTGATTGATCCGAAGAGATATGCGTTGAGACGCTGCGCCCCCTCCCCGGCGAGATTGATCAGGAGGACGCCGCCGGCGATTCCGCCGTAGAACAGGATGGCCAGCGCGAGGTCGCCGCTGGTCTTGGCGTGGGTGCGCAGGATCTCAATGAGCAGGGAGCCCGCCACCGCCACGAGAACGGCCGTGAGCAGGGGCGCCACACCGGTGAGGAGTCCCAGTGCCACCCCGGTGAGGGCGACGTGACCGATCCCGTCGCCGAGGAGTGCCAGTCGTCTCTGGACGAGGTAGGTGCCGATCGCCGGTGCGACCAGCCCCGTGACCAGGGCCGCGGCGAGGGCGCGCTGCATGAAGTCGTAGTCGAGCATCACAGCACCCCTTCGCCGGGTACCACGGGTGGAGCCGGGACATCGGTGTCGTGATGATGTGGCCCGTGCCGCTCCGGAACATCCTCGGCCGGCCCGGCGAAAGCGACCCGGCCGTGGTCAAGCACGACGACCCGGTCGACGCTGGGACGGATTGGCCCGAGATCGTGCTCCACCATGAGCACCGCCCCGCCACGCTCGGTGAACTCCGCCAAGAACTCCGCCAGTCGCTCGGTGTGGCCGCGGTCGACGCCTGCGGTTGGTTCGTCCATGACCAGAAGATCCGGCTCGCCGGCGATGGCGCGAGCGATGAGGACGCGCTGCTGCTGTCCGCCGGACAACTCGGCCACCTGCTTCGTGAGCATGTCCGCCAGCCCCATGGCCTCGGCCGCGCGACTGATTCCAGCACGTTCGGCCCGGGTGGGTACCCCGTGCCACGGGTGCCGGGCAAGCAGTCCGCTGCGAATCACCTCGCGAACGGTCGCCGGCACGCCGGCTGCCGACGCAGTTCGCTGGGGAACGTAGCCCAGCCGTTCGCGCCGCGTGAACGCGTCGACCGGCGAACCGAACAGGTCGATGGTGCCGGCGCGAAACGGGATGAGGCCCACGGCTGCGCGCACCAGCGTCGACTTTCCGGACCCGTTCGCTCCCAGAACGGCCACCAATTCACCGCGGCGCACTGTCAGGCCGACTGAGCGCAGCACGGCTCGTCCGCCGAGGTCGACGGCCAGTCCCTCGATTCGGAGCGGATCGTCGGGGGGCGTCCCCTCCGCGCTGTAGTCGCCGATCACTGGCACCGATTGGCCTTCTGGATCGCCTGAAGGTTCTTGCGCATGAGTGAAAGGTAGTTGGCCGAGGAATCCGCGCGCCCCTCGATCGGGTCAAGCGTCGCCACGGATGCGCCGGTCGCTCGTGCGACGGTCTTGGCGATGGCCGGACTGACCAGTTCCTCGGTGAAGACGGTGGTGACGCCCTCACGTCGGACGAGGTCCGTGATCGACGCCAGTTGTCGCGCCGTCGGCTCGTTCGCCGGGTCGAGTCCGGCAATGGGGATCTGTGTCAGCCCGTAGCGCTTGGCCAGATGGCCGAACGCGGCATGACTGGTGACGATCGTCCGGCTCTCGCACGTGGCCAGGCCGTCGGCGAACTCCGTGTCGAGCTGCTCGAGTTGGGTGACCACGCGCCGCTCGTTGGCGCGATAGGTGGTGGCGTGCTCGGGATCGATCTCGGCGAGCTCGGCGCCAACGCGGGAGGCGATGGACTGCATCCGTCGGGGGTCGAGCCAGACGTGGGGATCGCGCTCGCCGGGCCGGGCGGCATTGATCGCGCGATCCTTCGGGATGTTCGAGTCGACGGCCGGCTGAAGTCCGTGCACGTAGACGACGAGATCCGCCGACTTCAGCCGGACGACCTGCTTGGGGGTGAGTTCGAAGTCGTGCGGCTCGACTCCGGGTGGGGTCAATGGCTCGGCGTCGGCCTTGGTTCCGGCCACGGCCTGGGTGACCCAGGCCAGGGGGTAGATGGTGCCCATGGCGTCGAGTTCCCTGTCCTCGGTCTCGCCACACGCGGCGAGGGTGGCGACGAGCAGGGCGCTGACGAGCGAACTGAGGATGCTTCCACGCTTCATGGAAATGATTCTCAATAAAATGAGAACGATTGTCAAATCCTCCAACCCACTAGACTGAGCCGAATTCGGGTGCACCCTGCCACGGCGGGGTGCTCGTCCCGCCGACACCCAGCCGGAAAGTGAGTCCGCCATGGCAGGATCTGCCCACGCGTCCGTTGACGCCGTCATCTCGCTCGCGAAGCGTCGCGGCTTCGTCTACCAGTGCGGCGAGATCTACGGCGGCACCCGTTCGGCGTGGGACTACGGGCCGCTCGGCGTCGAGTTGAAGGACAACATCAAACGCCAGTGGTGGCGTGCCATGGTGCAGACGCGTGACGACATCGTCGGCCTGGATTCGTCGGTCATCCTGCCTACAGCGGTGTGGGAGGCGTCGGGGCACCTGGCTGCGTTCGTGGACCCGCTGGTCGAGTGCACACAGTGCCACCGGCGCTTTCGGCAAGACCACCTGCAGGAGGAGTTCGCCGAGCGCAAGGGCCTCGACGACCCGGATGCGGTCGCGATGGCCGACCTTCCGTGCCCGCACTGCGGGACCAAGGGCGCCTGGACCGAGCCGCGCATGTTCAACGGCCTGCTCAAGACCTACCTGGGCCCGGTCGAAACCGACGAAGGCCTGCACTACCTGCGTCCGGAGACCGCGCAGGGCATCTTCATCAACTTCAGCCAGGTCGTGACGACAGCCCGGAAGAAGCCTCCGTTCGGCATCGCGCAGATCGGCAAGAGCTTTCGCAACGAGATCACCCCGGGCAACTTCATCTTCCGCACCCGCGAGTTCGAGCAGATGGAGATGGAGTTCTTCGTCAAGCCCGGCACCGATGAGGAGTGGCACCAGCGCTGGATCGACGATCGGCTCGCCTGGTACACCGGCCTTGGCGTCAACCCTGACAACCTCCGGCTTTACGAGCACCCGCAGGAGAAGCTGTCGCACTACTCCAAGCGGACCGTCGACATCGAATACCGCTTCCAGTTCGCCGGCTCGGAATGGGGGGAGCTCGAAGGAATCGCCAACCGGACCGACTTCGACCTGGGCACCCACAGCAAGCACTCGGGCAAGGATCTGTCCTACTTCGACCAAGCCAGCGGCGAGCGGTGGACGCCGTACGTCATCGAGCCGGCGGCCGGCGTGAATCGGTCGATGATGGCATTCCTCGTCGACGCCTACGCCGAGGACGAGGCCCCCAATGCCAAGGGAGGGGTCGACACCCGCACGGTTCTGCGGCTCGACCCACGGCTGGCGCCGGTGAAGGTCGCCGTGCTGCCGCTGTCGCGCAACGAGCAGCTGTCTCCGGCGGCGCGAAATCTCGCGACTGAGCTCCGCGGGTACTGGAATGTCGAGTTCGACGATGCGGCCGCGATCGGCAAGCGCTACCGACGTCAAGACGAGATTGGCACGCCGTTCTGCGTCACCGTCGACTTCGAGACGCTCGACGATCAGGCCGTCACGATTCGCGAACGCGACACGATGGCCCAGGAACGCGTGGCCCTGGCCCAAGTGCGTGAGTGGCTCAGTGCTCGCTTGCCCGGTTGCTGAGCCCGCAGTGGGCCACAATCGGCCCGTGAAACATCGGCGCGGGCGCGTGTGGAAGGCCATGGTCTTGGCGTTCCTTTACGTGCCGACGCTGGTGTTGGCGGGGTGCCAATCGGACCCGAAGCCGCCCCCCGTCGTCCCCGATGGATTCGAGATCCCCGAGGGTGTGCGCATCACTGATGGCGGCGCGAAACGCGAGGTGGGGAAGCCGGCGACGGTCGTGTACCAGATCGAGCAGCGGGCGGCGAGCGCCGTCACCGTCACCGTGACCGAGGTGGTCGCCGGAGATCTGGCCCGCGAC
Source organism: Aeromicrobium sp. (assembly GCA_035281505.1). Classification (GTDB taxonomy): domain Bacteria; phylum Actinomycetota; class Actinomycetes; order Propionibacteriales; family Nocardioidaceae; genus Aeromicrobium. The sequence continues at coordinate 6,607 of DATEDT010000123.1, forward strand.
TTCCGGTTCTTCAACCTGCCCGAGGAGGTCAAGTCCTCGACACCGCTCTACGTGCACGTCCGCGTCAAAAACGAAGGGCCAAGCGGAATGGGCGGCGTTGCGCTTCCCATCCTGCTCCGTACGGCCAAGGGCCAGGTGTTCCCACCGAACGATCTCGTCGGCGACTTCCGGCCATGCCCCAAGGCTGCGCTGCCGGCGAGTTTCCTCGCCGGTGCGACGGCGGAGATCTGCCTGGTCTACCTGCTGCCGAAGGGGCAAGAGGTACGAAGCGTCGACGTCCAAACCGGCGAGCCACGCAACGCCATCCACTTCGAGGTGCCGTCGACGTGATGATGGGGACGTGATGAGGCTCGGGACGCTCGAGCTGCCCGTTCCGGTCGTCCTTGCGCCGATGGCGGGGGTGACGAACGCGCCGTTCCGGCAACTGTGCGCGGAACAGGGAGCCGGTCTGTACGTGTGCGAGATGATCACCTCGCGCGGGATCGTCGAGGGTGATCGAACGAGCCTGCAGATGCTCACGTTCGCCGCGAACGAGGCGATCCGATCAGTTCAGCTGTACGGCATCGACCCGCACTACATCGGTGAAGCGGTGTCGATCCTGTGTGGCGATCACGGCGTGGCACACGTCGACCTGAACTTCGGCTGTCCGGTCCCCAAGGTCACCCGGAAGGGCGGGGGCGCCGCGTTGCCGTGGAAGTCCGCGTTGCTGGGCGAGATCCTCGGGGCCGCCGTGAAGGCCGCCGAGCCGTACGGGGTGCCGGTGACGATGAAGACCCGCAAGGGCATCGATGACGAGCACCTGACCTACCTCGACGCCGGGCACATCGCCGAGGACGCCGGCTGCGCGGCCATCGGACTGCACGGACGGACAGCGGCTCAGCACTACTCCGGGCACGCCGATTGGGACGCCATCGCCGACCTGAAGGCCTCGGTGGCGATCCCGGTGCTGGGCAACGGCGACATCTGGGAAGCCGAGGACGCCCTCCGCATGGTGCGTGAAACGGGATGCGACGGGGTCATCGTCGGCCGTGGATGTCTCGGTCGGCCGTGGCTGTTCGCCGATCTCGCTGCCGCCTTCGACGGCAAGGACCTGCAGCAACGGCCCAGCCTGGGTGAGGTCGCCACGGTGATGCGGCGTCATGCCGAGCTGCTGGGTGAGTGGCTCGGCGAGGAGCGCGGCTGCATCGAGTTCCGCAAGCATGTCGCGTGGTACCTCAAGGGGTTCGGTGCCGGGTCAGTCGTCCGCGGCCGACTCGGCACCGTTTCCTCCTATGCGGCGCTTGACGACCTGCTCGACCAGCTGGATCCCACCGAGCCCTACCCGCTCGATCAACTGGGTGTCCCGCGCGGGCGGCAGGGAAGCCCGAAGCGGGTCGTGCTGCCGGACGGCTGGCTGCAGACCCGTGAGCTGCTCGGGGCGCTCGACCCGGCCGCCGAGGACGCCACCAGCGGCGGATGAACCGATTCCCGCGGGTTGCGGTTGCCATCAGTGGGCGCAGCGTGGGATATTGAGAGACGGTAATTCCAGCGGAAAACGTTGCTCGCTGGGGTGCCTCCCACCTCGGTGGGGGATTGAAACCGACCTCGTATCTTTCTGCGGAGGATTTTCATGGCCAAGGCCCTCATCGGCTACCTCGGCGGCCCCACCCCCGACCAGCTTCGTGAGACGGCCCGACTTCGGCAGCGCATCACCGACCTCGAATCCGAGGTGATGCGTCTCAAAGTCGAAAACGACGGACTGCTCAAGACGCTCTCCGAGAGCGTTGAGAAGAGTGTCGAGGACGCAACCACCGGCGTTCTGGAGACGGCTGCTTCAGTGTGATTCCGTCGCCGGCGAGCGGGCTGAGCCCGTCCGGCGACACTCAGGCAACCGCTCGCTCGACACCGCGACGGTCAAAGCCGGATCGCTCCCTCGACGCCACCGCCTGATCCCCTAGGGTTGCGGTTGTGTATCTGAAGAGCCTGACGCTTCGCGGCTTCAAGTCCTTCGCCTCGTCGACGACGCTCAATTTCGAGCCCGGCATCGTCTGTGTCGTCGGGCCCAACGGTTCGGGAAAGTCGAATGTCGTCGACGCACTCGCCTGGGTCATGGGCGAGCAGGGTGCCAAGACGCTGCGCGGCGGCAAGATGGAAGACGTCATCTTCGCCGGTACCGCCGGACGGGCGCCACTCGGCCGCGCCGAGGTTCTCCTGACGATCGACAACTCCGACGGAGCACTGCCGATCGAGTACTCCGAAGTCACCATCTCGCGCACCATGTTCCGCAACGGCGGTTCCGAATACGCAATCAACGGCACGCCATGCCGGCTGCTCGACGTCCAGGAACTGCTCAGCGACTCGGGTATCGGTCGCGAGATGCACGTCATCGTCGGGCAGGGCCAGCTCGATGCCATCCTGCGCGCCACGCCGGAGGAGCGTCGCGGCTTCATCGAGGAGGCCGCTGGCGTCCTCAAGCACCGCAAGCGCAAGGAGAAGGCGCTGCGCAAGCTCGAGTCGACCGACGGCAACCTCACCCGGTTGCAGGACGTCCTCACCGAGCTGCGCCGCCAGCTCAAGCCGCTCGGTCGACAGGCTGAGGTGGCCCGCCGTGCCGCCGTCATCCAGGCCGATGCTCGTGATGCGCGAGCGCGACTGCTCGCCGACGACATCGTCACGGCCCGCGGCGCCATCGCCGAGGAGCTCGCCGACGAGACGGCGCTCAAGGAGCGGCGCGCAAAGGTTGAGGCCGCCGTTGCTGCTGCCCGAACGGCCGAAGCCGAGCTGGAGGAGTCGCTTCGTGACGACTCGCCACGACTCGCTGCGGCTCAGGAGACGTGGTACGCCCTGTCGGGGCTGCGCGAGCGGATCCGGGGCACCGCCGGTCTGGCCGCCGAGCGCACCCGCCAGGCCGCCGTCGAGGCCGATGATCGTCGGGTCGGGCGCGACCCGGCCGAACTCGAAGCCGAGGCCGAACGCGTGGAAGCCACGCGAGCGGAGTTCGAGGCGTCGGTGCAGGCCGCACTCGTCGCTCGTGAAGCTGCTGCCGCCGCTCGTGTCGACGCCGAAGCCCGCCACTCCGAGGAAGACCGGCGGGTCGCCGGGCTCCATCGCGCCGCCGCCGATCGCCGCGAGGGACTCGCGCGGTTGCACGGCCAGGTCAATGGCATCCGTAGCCGGGCCACCGCCGCGGCCGAGGAGATCGGGCGCCTGACGGCCGCACGCGATGAAGCCAACGCTCGGGCAGCTGCGGCGCAACAGGAGTTCGTGACGGAGGAAAACCAGATCGCCGGACTCAACTCCGGCGAATCGGGCCTCGACGCCGAGCTCGAGACGGCGGAGGCACACCTCGCCGTCATCGAGGACAAGCTCGGTCGCCTGGCTCGGGAGCTGCACGACGCCGAGCGCCGCCAGTCGGCCCTGGTGGCGCGTCGCGAGGCACTGGAGGTCGGTGTCGACAATCGGGACGGTGCCGGCGCGCTGCTGGCCGCCAGCGACGAGATCAGCGGGTTGCTCGGCTCGGTGGCGGCGTTGCTCACGGTCCGTGCTGGACATGAGGCGGCGATCGCAGCGGCGCTCGGCTCAGCCGCCGACGCCATCGCCGTCGATCACCTCGACACGGCCGTCGTCGCCATGGAGAAGCTCAAGGCCGAGGACTGGGGCCGCGCCGGCATCCTGCTCGGCGCCGCCTCGGACGGTGGTGCCGCCGGGGTCGACGATTCCTCGTGGCCAGGCTTGCCGGACTTCGCGACGTATGCGGTCGACGTCGTGGACGCTCCGAACGCACTCGCGGCGGCGTTGCGCCGCGTGCTGTTCAAGGTCGCGGTGGTCGAGGATCTGAAGGCTGCTCAAAAGCTGGTCAAGAGCCTGCCCGATGTCACGGCGGTGACGCTGGCCGGTGACATCCTCGGACCGCATTTCGCGGTGGGCGGATCGCAGGCACAGGCGGCGAGCCTGATCGAGGTGCGGGCCGCAATCGAGCAGGCCGCCACCGACCTGGATCGAGCCACCGCGGACGTCGAGTCGCTGCGCTTCCAGCAGCAGGGTGCCGAAGCGGAACGCCACGCCGCGCAGCACGCGGTCGACGCGGCGTTGGCGCGTCTGCACGAGTCAGACGCCGAGATGGCGGCCGTCGCCGAACGGCTGGGGCATCTCGGTTCGACCGTGCGCGGTGCTCGCGCCGAGGCGGACCGCCTCGTCGAGGCCATCGCAGCGGCGGAGGCGGCCCGCGATCGCGACCTCGCCGGCCTCGCCGAGCTCGAGGAACGTCTGGCGCAGGCCGAGTCCGCACCGGACGTCGAACCGGACACAGCGCGGCTCGACGAACTCGCGGCTCTTGCAGTCGCCGCTCGGCATGCGGAGACCGAAGCACTGCTCGCCCTTCGCACCAATGAGGAGCGCGAACGGGCACTGCGGACCCAGGCGGAGTCGCTCCGTGAGGCAGCTGCCGCCGAGCGTGAGGCTCGCGTCCGTGATCAAGAGCGCCGCGAGCGCCAGCTGCGCGAGGCGCAGGCCGCGCAAGCGGTCGTGGCCGTGGTGAACGTGGTCCTCAGCCGGATGGTCGGCGCCATCGACGTCGCCTCGCGGCGACGGGCCGAGATCGAGGCCGCCCGAACGGAGCGCGAGGAGGCGCTCCGCCAGGCCCGCGCGACATTGCGCGAGCTGGGGGCCGAGCTCGACACGCTGACCGACTCGGTCCACAAGGACGAGATCCAGCGAGCCGAGCTGCGCCTGCGCATGGAGGCACTCGAGGCCAAATCGCTCGAAGAGCTCGGCATCGAAGTCGAAGTCCTGGTCGCCGAGTACGGCCCCGACAAGTTAGTGCCCTTCCTCGGCGAGGTCGATGAAGACGCGCCTCGAGAAGAGGTTCCGTACGACCGCGAGGAGCAGACCAAGCGGCTGCGCAGCGCCGAGCGTGCGTTGGCCATGTTGGGCAAGGTCAACCCGTTGGCTCTGGAGGAGTTCTCGGCGCTGGAGGAACGGCATCAGTTCCTGTCCGAGCAGCTCGACGACCTGCGTCGTACGCGCAAGGATCTGCTCGACATCGTCGACGAGGTCGACGCCAAGGTCCTCGAGGTGCTGACCGAGGCCTGGCGCGACGTGGAAGTCGTGTTCCAGGACGTCTTCAGCCGGCTGTTCCCCGGCGGCGAGGGCCGGCTGGTCCTCACCGATCCGAACGACCTCTTGAACACCGGCATCGAGGTCGAGGCCCGCCCGCCCGGCAAGAAGGTCAAGCGGCTGTCGCTGCTGTCCGGCGGCGAACGCTCGCTGGTCGCCGTGGCGTTCCTCGTCTCGCTGTTCAAGGCGCGGCCGAGCCCGTTCTACATCCTCGACGAGGTCGAGGCGGCGCTCGACGACACCAACCTCGGGCGACTCCTCGAGATCTACGAGGAGCTGCGGGACAACTCGCAGCTGATCGTCATCACGCATCAGAAGCGCACCATGGAGGTCGCCGACGCGCTCTACGGCGTCTCGATGCGCGGCGACGGAGTCACGTCCGTCATCAGCCAGCGGCTGCGGGACGAGGTCCCGGCGTGAGTTCCACCGTCATGATCGCCATCGCGGCGATCGCGCTGTTGGTCATTGTCCTCGGCGGCACGGCGTACGTGGTCTCCCGTCGGCGGACGACCGCCGAACCGGCACTCGCCGAAGCCACCGAGGCACCTGAAGTCCCGTCCGGCCGGATGGTCCGGCTCCGGTCCCGGCTGGCCGAGTCGCAGTCCGTCCTCGGTCGGGGCCTGCTGTCGGTCATCAGTCGCGACCGACTGGACGACGAGGCCTGGCGGGACCTGGAAGAAACCCTGCTGGCCGCCGACCTCGGCGTCGGTCCCACCACCGAACTCCTCGACTCACTGCGCACCCGGCTCCGGGTCGACGGTGTCACCGATCCCGCGGCTGCGAAGGCAGCCCTGCACGACAGCCTGCTCGAGCTCGTCGATCCGGGCCTCGACCGGTCGCTGCATCTCGGCGCCAACGAGGCCCCAGACGTCGTGCTCGTCGTCGGCGTCAACGGCACCGGCAAGACCACCACGGTGGGCCGGCTGGCGCGGGTACTCGTGGGCGAAGGCCGAGGAGTGGTGCTTGGCGCGGCTGACACCTTCCGCGCCGCCGCCGCCGATCAGTTGCAGACGTGGGGCGACCGCGTGGGCGTGTCGACCGTGCGTGGCCCGGAGGGTTCCGACCCGGCGAGCGTGGCGTTCGAAGCGGTCGAAACCGGCATCCGGAGCAGCGCCGACGTCGTCCTCGTGGACACCGCCGGCCGGCTGCACACCAAGGCCGGCCTGATGGACGAGTTGGGCAAGGTCAAGCGCGTCATCGAGAAGCAGCGCCCGGTGACCGAGGTGTTGCTGGTGATCGACGCCACCACGGGCCAGAACGGGATGGCCCAGGCGAAGGTGTTCGGCGAGGTGGTCAACGTGACCGGCATCGTCCTGACCAAGCTCGACGGCACAGCGAAGGGCGGCATCGTCGTGGCGGTCCAACGCGAACTCGGTGTCCCGGTCAAGTACGTCGGGCTCGGAGAGGGTCCGGACGACCTTGCGCCGTTCGACGCCGAGGAGTTCGTCGCCGCGCTCTTGGCCGGCTGAACTGGATCATTTGCGACCACCGACCGCAAGTGAAAGCGTGTAACACGCACGAAACATTCGCGCGCCGTAGGCGAAACGTCGCCTCCCTAGAGTCGTGGACGGCTTGACCGATGGAGGCACGCGATGGACGGCTATTACGCCTGGATGCTCGTGGCGACCGCACTCGTCCTGATGATGACGACGCCCGCGCTCGCCCTGTTCTACGGCGGCATGACCCGCTCGAAGTCAGTTCTGAACATGATGATGATGTCGTACTCGGCCATGGCGGTCGTCGGCATCATCTATGTGCTCTGGGGCTGGTCGATGGCGTTCGGCCCCGACGACGTGGGCGGTCTCGGTCTCTTCGCCGATCCGACGACTCTGTTCGCGTTGAAGGGCGTCGAATGGGGCAGCTACGTCGCGGTCTGCTTCCAGATGACCTTCGCGGTCATCACCGCCGCGCTGATCTCCGGCGCGATCGCCGACCGGGTCAAGTTCTCGGCATGGCTGGTGTTCCTGCCGCTGTGGATCACGGCCTGCTATCTGCCGATCTCGCACATGGTGTGGGCCTCGGGCGTGGGATTCATCTCGAAGCACCTCGGAGCTCAGGACTACGCCGGTGGCACCGTGGTGCACATCAACGCCGGCGTCGCCGGCGGCATTCTCGCCCTGATCATCGGGTCGCGCGTCGGGTTCCGGCGCGATCCCATGCGTCCACACAACCTGACGCTGACGATGGTGGGTGCCGGTCTGCTCTGGTTCGGCTGGTACGGCTTCAACGTCGGATCGCTGGTCTTCCTCGAGGGTGACGGTGGTGCCAAGGACACCGCTCAGTTCATGTCCGAGACCGGCGTGACGTTCCTGAACACGACGATCGCGACCATGGCCGCGATGCTCGGCTGGCTTCTCACCGAACGGCTGACGCACGGGAAGGCGACTTCGCTCGGCGCCGCGTCCGGCATCGTCGCCGGGCTGGTGGCCATCACTCCGGCCTGCGGCGCGGTGGATGTCATCGGCGCCCTCGCGATCGGCGGCGTCGCCGGCATCTTCTGCGCCCTTGCCGTCGGCCTCAAATACAAGCTCAAGCTGGATGACTCGCTCGACGTCGTTGGCGTGCACCTCGTGGGCGGCTTGGTCGGCACGTTGCTGATCGGCCTGTTCTCGACGGCGTCGGCACCGGGCGGCATCGACGGGCTGTTCTACGGCGGTGGCGTCGAGTCGCTGCTCGACCAGGCCGGCGCCGCCGGCATCGCCATCGTGTGGACCGGCGTGCTGACGACGGTCATCGCCTTGGCGATCAAGTACACGATCGGCTGGCGGATCGACGGCGATGCCGAGGTGGAAGGCATCGATGCAGCCGAGCACGGGGAATCGGCATACGACCTGGTGAGTGGCACCGGCTCGCACACTTTCTGAGAACGGAGTCCTGATCACATGAAGCTCGTCACCGCAGTCATCAAGCCGCACAAGTGGGAAGAGGTACGCGAGGCCCTCGCTGCCGCCGGCGTCGCCGGCATGACCGTCACCGAAGCCAGCGGCTATGGCCAGCAGAAGGGCCACACCGAGGTCTATCGAGGTGCGGAGTACGACGTCTCGCTCGTGCCGAAGATCCGCATCGAGGTCGTGGTCGACGATGCCGACGCCGAGACCGTGGTTTCAACGATCACCGGTGCCGCGCAGACCGGCAAGATCGGTGACGGAAAGGTGTGGGTCATCCCGGTCGACAACGTCGTCCGGGTCCGTACCGGCGAAACCGACGAGTCAGCTCTCTAGCGTCGGGTTTCGGTGACGCATCGTCATTCTCGCCGGTAGTCTCCGGCGAGAGTTGTTCTGACCCCGGAGGATTTCGTGGACACTGGCGATACCGCCTGGCTGCTGGCATCGACCGCACTCGTTCTGCTGATGGCGCCGGGTCTGGCGTTCTTCTACGGCGGGATGGTGCGTTCCAAGAGCGTGCTGAACATCATGATGATGGTGTTCTACGCGCTCGCGATCTTCCCGATCGTGTGGTTCCTGTTCGGGTACACCATGGCCTTCGGCAACGACGTCGGCTTGGGCCTGGTGGGCGGTGGCGAGTTCATCGGGCTGCGGGGCATTGCGCCGGACACACTGACGGGGACCGTCCCGACGTACGTGTTCGTGGTGTTCCAGATGCTGTTCGGGGTGATCACCGTCGGCCTCGTCGCGGGAGCCATCGCCGATCGGGCGAAGTTCGCGGCCTGGATGGTGTTCGTGCCGATCTGGGTGCTGCTGGTCTACGCGCCGGTCGCGCACTGGGTCTTCGCATTCGACTCGGCCGACGGCAGCGTCAAGGGTGGCTGGATCGCCAACCAACTGGGCGCGCTGGACTTCGCCGGCGGGACCGCCGTCGAGATCAACTCCGGCTTCTCCGGTCTGGCGCTCGCGATCATCGTGGGTCGTCGGGTCGGGTGGAAGCGCGAGCCGTTCCGGCCGCACAACCTGCCTGCCGTGCTCCTGGGTGCCGGCCTGCTCTGGTTCGGCTGGTACGGATTCAATGCCGGTTCCGCGCTCGCCGCGAACGGCACGGCGGGTCTTGCCCTCATCAACACGACCGGCTCGGCCTGCGCCGGCATTCTCGGCTGGCTCGCCGTCGAGTTCGTCCGCGACCGCAAGGGGACGAGTTTCGGCGCCGCTTCCGGCGCCATCGCCGGGCTCGTGGCGATCACGCCGTCCTGTGGTGTCGTGTCGCCCATGGGCTCGCTCGTCGTCGGCGGCCTGGCGGGGGCCGTGTGTGCCTGGGCGATCGGTCTCAAGTACAAGTTCGACTATGACGACTCGCTGGACGTGGTCGGGGTGCACGGGGTCGGCGGCATCGTGGGCATGCTGGCGATCGGCTTCCTGGCCACCGAGGCCGGCCTGTTCTACGGTGGGGGTCTCGAACAGCTCGGCCGGCAGGCCGTCGCATCCGCAGTGGTCCTCGTCTACGCGTTCGTGGTCACGTACATGATTGGCTTGGCCATCGACAAGACGATTGGCTTCCGGGTCGAGGAAGACGTCGAACGCTCCGGCATCGACCAGGCCGAACACTTGGAGACCGCCTACGAGCACCTCGGTGGCGGATCGACGTTGGGAGGGTGAGTTGAAGCTCGTCACGGCGGTCATCAAGCCGCACAAGTGGGAAGACGTCCGGGAGGCGCTGGCCGCGGTCGGGATCTCCGGCATGACGGTCATGGAGGCCACCGGTCACGGCCACCAGAAGGGCCATACCGAGGTCTACCGCGGTGCCGAGTACGCCGTCACGCTCGTCCCCAAGATCCGGCTCGAGGTCGTCGTAGACGACCACGACGTGGACGACGTCGTGCAGGCCATCTCGACTGCGGCACACACCGGCAAGATCGGCGACGGCAAGATCTGGGTCGTCCCGGTCGACTCGATCGTTCGGGTACGCACCGGCGAAACCAACGAATCTGCGCTCTAGCGTCGGCGTGGTGGATCTCGCAGCCGAACGTCGACAGCGGGCGGCCGAGGCCGACGCACTCCTGCAGGATGTGTTCGCCAGCGCGATCGAACGGGTCAACGACGGTGATTGGCACGGCCTGGCGCTGGTCGCCGTCGGCGGGTACGGCCGGGCCGAACTCTCGCCGGCCAGTGACCTGGATGTCGTGCTGCTGCATGACCCGGCGATCGGGGAAGAACGCATCCAGGCGATCGCCGAGGCCATTTGGTACCCGCTGTGGGAGCGCGGGGTCGCGCTCGACCACTCGGTCCGCGACACCGTCCAGATGCGGCAGGCCGCCCAGGAGGACTACCGCGCGGCGACCGGCATGCTCGACGCACGGCACGTGGCCGGCGACTCGTCGATCGTGCTGGCACTCCGTGCCGAGGTGCTCGCCGATTGGCGTCGGGATGCGCGCACGCGGCTGGCCGAACTGCGCGAGGCAAGCATCAAGCGGGTCGAGCGATTCGGCTGGCTGGCGCACGCCGCCATCCCGGATCTGAAGGAGTCCGGCGGAGGGCTCCGCGACGGCGTGGTGATGCGGGCGTTGGTGGCCACCTGGCTGGTCGATGTCCCGCACGCCGAGTCCGAGGAACTGCGCTCCGCACTGCTGGATGTCCGCGATGCCCTGCACATCACCTCGGGGCGCCGCCTGGACAAGCTCGACCCCGATCACATCGTGGAGGTGGCCGCATTCCTCGGCCGCGATCCCGAGGTCCTGGAGTTCGAGACGCGTAACATCGGCCGGCGCATCGCTCACCTGTCGACGCAAGCATGGCGCCGGGTCGACGATGCTCTGCGCGCGCCGCGGCCGGGATCGACGCCGCCGAGCCGTCCGGTGGTCGAACCGATAGCCGATGGCGTCGGCCGGCTTGGCGACGAGGTCGTCGTCATGGCCGGGACCGATCCGCTCGGCGACCCCGAGCTGGCGCTACGCGCGGCCGCCGCCGCGGCGCGAGCGCGGCTGGAGTTCGAGTCGTCCAGCGCGGCCAACCTGGCCCGCAACCTGGGCCGGATTCCCGAGCCGTGGTCGGAGAGCGCGACGCGCGCGATGGTCGACTTCCTGACCGCCGGCCCGGGACTCGTGTCGGTGTGGGACGAGCTCGATCACGCCGGTGTGGTCGATCACTGGCTGCCGGAGTGGAACGACATCCGGTTGCGCGGGTCGTCTTCGCCCGTGCACCGCTTCACCGTCGATCGGCACACCATTGAGACCTGCGTCAATGCCACCAAGCTGGCGCGGATGGTGTCCCGCCCGGACCTGCTGGCCGTCGCGGCGTTGCTGCACGACATCGGCAAGGGTCGGCCCGGCGATCACAGCATCGTCGGGGAGGCCATGGCGCGCGACATCGCAACACGCTGGGGTTTCAGCTCTGACGATGCCGAGATCATCGCGCGGCTGGTACGCCACCACCTGACATTGCCGACGGTGGCCACCCGACGCGACATCGAGGACCCCTCCACCGCCGCGAACCTCGCCGAGCTCGTGGAGACCGAGGAGTTCCTCGACCTGCTGGCCGCCCTGACCGCTGCCGATGCTCAGGCCACCGGGCCCACCGCCTGGACCACGTGGCGCCGGGGCCTCATCGACGGGCTGGTGGACAAGACGCGTCGCGTCCTGGACGGGACGGCAGCGGGCGAGACCTCGTACGAGGGCTGGCCGTCCTCGGTGCCGATGCCGGACGCCGCCGATCTCGGCGCGGACGAGATCCGCATCACCGTCCAAACCCACCGGGGTGGCTCCCTGCTGACCTTCGTGCTGCGTGACCGTCCCGGCATCATGGCCGCCGTTGCCGGCTGCTTCGCCGTGTTGGGTCTGGAGATCCGGTCGGCGCGCACCCTGACCCTCGACGACGTCGCCATGTCCCTGTGGGAGGTCACCCGACCGGACGTCGACATCGCCCGAATCCGCGACCGACTGCTGCCCGTCCTGCGCGGTGAAGTCGACCTGGCCGGCCGGCTCGCACTCAAGCCCTCGGCCGACGAGGAACCGGCCCGAATCCGGATCCTCCCGCGTCGGTCCGAGACCGCCACGCTGATCGAGGTGCGTGCGCAGGATCGTCGCGGGCTGGTGTGGACCGTCTGCCGCGAGATCGCCGAGGCCGGCCACTCGATCCGGTCGGCCCACTTGTCGACCTACGGCAGTGAGGCGCGTGACGTGTTCTACGTCGTCGACGCCGATCATGGACGCCCGCTGGACGACGACGCCGCCCTCGCCCTGCGGGCGGCGATCGCCGAGGCGTTGCAGTGAGAGTGGCCAAGTAGGGTAGGTGCCCTATGTTCGACTCGCTCCAAGACCGGCTCCAATCGGCGTTCAAGAATCTGCGCGGCAAGGGTCGGCTCTCCGAAGCCGACATCGACGCGACGCTCCAGGAGATCCGCATCGCGCTGCTGGACGCCGACGTCGCCGTATCGGTGGTCCGCGACTTCCTCGATCGCATCCGCGCGCGGGCAGTCGGGGAAGAGGTCAGCGGCGCACTCAACCCGGCGCAGCAGGTCATCAAGATCGTCAACGACGAGCTGATCGGGATTCTCGGTGGTGAGACCCGTCGAATCCGGTTCGCCAAGAACCCGCCGACGGTCATCATGCTGGCCGGCCTCCAGGGCGCCGGCAAGACGACGCTCGCCGGCAAGCTCGCCCGCTGGCTGAAGGACAACGGCAAGAGCCCCATGCTGGTTGCCGCGGACCTCCAGCGGCCCAATGCGGTGACGCAGTTGCAGGTCGTGGGGGAGCAGGCCGGGGTCACCGTGTTCGCCCCCGAACCCGGCAACGGGAAGGGAAACCCGGTCAAGGTGGCCAAAGCCTCCATCAAGGAGGCTCAGCGCACCCTGCACGACGTGGTCATCGTCGACACCGCCGGCCGGCTGGCCATCGATGCCGAGTTGATGAAGCAGGCCGCCAAGATCCGCGACGCGGTCGATCCGGACGAAGTGCTGTTCGTCATCGACGCGATGATCGGCCAGGACGCCGTCCGGACCGCCCAGGCTTTCGCCGAGGGCGTCGACTTCACCGGCGTCGTCCTCACCAAGCTCGACGGCGACGCCCGGGGCGGTGCCGCGCTCTCGGTGCGCTCGGTGACCGGCCGCCCGATCATGTTCGCGTCCACCGGCGAGAAGCTGGACGACTTCGACGTCTTCCACCCGGACCGCATGGCGTCGCGCATCCTCGACATGGGCGATGTGATGACGCTCATCGAGCAGGCCGAGCGCGCCTTCGACGCCGAGCAGGCGGCCAAGGACGCCGAGAAGCTGGTCGAGGGCTCATTCACGCTGCAGGACTTCCTCACCCAGATGGAAGCCATCGCCAAGATGGGCTCGATGACCAAGCTCATGGGGATGCTCCCGGGCATGGGTCAGTTCAAGGAGCAATTGGCCAACTTCGATGAGCGCGAAGTCGACCGCATCAAGGCGATGATCCTGTCGATGACCCCTGCCGAACGGACCGACCCGAAGGTCATCGACGGTTCGCGTCGCGCCCGGATCGCTCGCGGATCCGGTACCCAGGTCTCCGAGGTCAAGGGACTCATCGAGCGATTCGAGCAGGCCCGCACGATGATGCAGCAGATGGCCCGCGGTGGCGGGATGCCCGGCATGCCCGGAATGGGCGGCATGCCGGGTGTGGGTAAGCGGGCCGCGGCCCGGCAGCGTCCGCAGGCGGCCAAGAAGAAGGGCAAACGCGTCTCGGGCAACCCGGCCAAGCGCGCCGCAGCCGAGTCAGCCGCTCCCGCAGCCAAGCCGAACGCAGGCGCCGAAGCCTTCGGGTTCCCGGGCGCCGGGGGTTCGGACTTCGAGTTGCCGAAGGAACTCAAAGACCTCTTGTGAGTTGTGAGTGAGCGCTCACTCACTTATGCTGGTCGGCATGGCACGTGCTGTTCCCATGGCCGTCGACGACCGGCGCAAGGCGCTCATCGACGCGACGCTCCCGCTGCTCCGTGAGCACGGTCGCACCGTGACGACGAAGCAGATTGCCGAGGCGGCCGGTGTCGCGGAGGGCACGATCTTTCGCGCCTTCGAATCGAAGGATGACCTGATTCTGGCTGCAGTCGAGGCAGGCATGGACATGCAGCCGTTCCTGGACGACCTGGTCGCCATCGACGGCGCGCTCGAGTTTCGTCCTCGGCTGATCGAACTCGTCACCCGGCTCCAAGCGCGCTTCACCGGAATCTTTGCGCTGATGTCGGCGTTGGGCATCTCCGGACCGCCTCGCGCCGCGCAACATTCCGAGGCCGGCCGTCGACGTGCTGAGGAGATCATGGTCGCCCTGGTTGAACCGGACGCCGAACTGATCTCGTGTACGCCCGCCGACCTGGTGCACATGCTGCGTCTCTTCACATTCTCGGGAACTCATCCGCACCTCTCCGAAGGACGCCGGCTGACCCCCGAACAGATCGTTGACACGCTGCTGGATGGCGTGCGCAGGAAGACCGATTGATGCTCATCCGACTGGTCCGTGAATATCTGCGGCCGTATCGCCTGCCCTTGCTGGCCATCGTCGTGCTGCAGTTCCTGGGCACCGTCGCCATGCTCTACCTGCCGAGCCTGAACGCCGACATCATCGATCACGGCGTCGTCACCGGCGACACCGCGTACATCCTGCGATTTGGCGGCCTCATGCTGCTGGTCTCCATCGGCCAGATCGCGTGTTCGATCGCTGCGGTCTGGTTCTCTGCCGGCAATGCGATGAAGGTCGGCCGGGACCTGCGGGCCGCGCTGTTCCATCGGGTCGGGTCGTTCTCGGCCCGCGAGGTCCAGCACTTCGGTGCGCCGTCACTGATCACGCGCGAGACGAACGACGTCCAGCAGGTCCAGATGCTCGTCCTGATGGGTGGCACGTTCATGGTCTCCGCGCCGATCATGATGGCCGGCGGTGTCCTGATGGCCATCCAGGTCGACGCCGGCCTGGCCTGGCTCGTGCTGCTCGTGGTGCCGGTTCTCGGCGCTTCGATCGGCTTCATCGTCAGCCGGATGGTGCCGAGCTTCCGCCAGATGCAAGATCGCATCGACGAGGTCAACCGCCTCCTGCGGGAGCAGATTACGGGTGTCCGCGTGGTCCGCGCGTTCGTCCGCGAGCGGCACGAAGCCGACCGTTTCCAGACGGCGAACGACGACCTCACCGAGGTGGCGATCCGGGCCGGCCGCTGGCAGGCCGGCATGTTTCCGACCGTGATGGTGGTGGCCAACCTCGCAACCGTGGGGGTGCTGTGGTTCGGCGGTCACCGGGTCGAGGCCGGTCAGATGGAGGTCGGCGCCCTCACCGCCTACATCTCCTATCTCATGCAGATCGTGATGTCGGTGATGATGGCGACGTTCATGCTGATGATGGTTCCGCGCGCCGCCGTCTGTGCCGACCGGATCGTCGAGGTGCTCGACACCGAGCCGTCCATCGAGCCGCCCCAGCACCCCGTGGTGGATCTGCCGGATCGGGGAACCCTGCGCTTCGAGGACGTGACCTTCGCCTATCCGGGCGCGGACAAGCCCGTCCTGCGCGGTGTGTCCTTCGAGGCGGTGCCGGGCCAGACCGTGGCGATCATCGGCTCGACCGGCGCCGGCAAGTCGACTCTCATCAATCTCGTGCCGCGCCTGTTCGATGTGACCTCGGGCTCGGTGCAGGTCGGCGGAGCGGACGTCCGCGACGTGGACGCCGACGTGCTGTGGTCGCAGCTGGGCCTGATCCCGCAGCGGGCCTTCCTGTTCTCCGGCACGATCGCCGACAACCTCCGCTACGGCAAGGCCGACGCGACCGAAGACGAGATGTGGCAGGCGCTGGAGATCGCGCAGGCGCGTGACTTCGTCGAGGCCCTGCCTGACGGGCTCGGCACCCGGGTGGCGCAGTCCGGCGCGAACTTCAGCGGCGGCCAGCGGCAGCGGCTGGCGATTGCCCGCGCCGTCATTCGGCGCCCGGCGATCTACCTCTTCGACGACTCGTTCTCTGCGCTGGACCTCAGCACGGACGCCCGGCTGCGCGCTGCTCTGGCGCCGGTGACCACCGACTCCACTGTCGTGATCGTGGCTCAGCGCATCTCGACCATCCGGAACGCCGACGTCATTCTCGTGCTCGAGGACGGCGAGGTCGTCGGTCGCGGGACGCACGGTGAGCTGCTCCAGGCCTGTCCGACGTACGTCGAGATCGTCGAGTCCCAGCTGACTGCGGAGGACGCCGCGTGAGCACCGACGCCACCCCCAAGCTGGCGGAAACCGAGCGGGTCGAGACGACACCGGGCCCGATGCCGGGGCGCGGGCCGTTCGGCGGCGGGATGGTCGGCCAGAAGGCCAGCACCTTCTGGCCCTCGACTCGGCGATTGCTGGAGCGCATGCGTCCGGAGCGCGCCAAGGCTTACGCCGTCCTCGCCCTGACCGTGCTCAGCGTCGCGGCGACGTCGGTCGGGCCGAAGATCCTCGGCGCAGCCACCGACGTGATCTTCACCGGGCTCATGGCCGGGCGGCTGCCCGCCGGTCTCACCAAGGCCGAAGCCGTCGCCCGGCTCCGCAAGCAGGGCGAGGCCCAGGTGGCCGAGATGGTCTCGGCCATGGACGTCGTTCCCGGGCAAGGTGTCGACTTTGCTGCGGTCGGACAGATTCTCATGTTGGCCGCCGGCGTCTACGTGGCCGGCTCGCTGCTGGCCTGGTGGGCCGGGTACCTCGTCAACGATGTCGTTCAGGGGACCGTCCTTCGCATGCGCTCCGACGTCGAGGACAAGGTCAACCGGCTTCCGCTCAGCTACTTCGACGCACAGCCCCGTGGCGAACTGCTCAGCCGGGTCACGAACGACATCGACAACGTCAGTCAGACGCTGCAGCAGACGCTCAACCAGTTGCTGATCAGCATCCTCACCGTCGTCGGTGTGCTGTCGATGATGTTCTGGATCTCGCCGCTGCTCGCCTTGGTCGCGCTCGCGTCCGTGCCGATCTCGATGTTCGTCACCCGTGCGGTGATGCGGCGCTCGCAGGGGCTGTTCGTCCAGCAGTGGCGGAGCACCGGCAAGCTCAATGCGCACATCGAGGAGACGTTCTCCGGTCACGCCCTCGTGAAGGTGTTCGGTCGGCAGCACGAGGCCGAGCGGGTCTTCGCCGAGGAGAACGACGAACTGTTCCGGGCCTCCTTCTCGGCCCAGTTCGTCAGCGGCCTGATCATGCCGATCATGATGTTCATCGGGAACCTCAACTACGTCGCGGTGGCGGTCATCGGCGGCCTGCGCGTGGCCAGCGGCTCGTTGTCGATC
>DATEDT010000124.1:0-19793 GCA_035281505.1 Aeromicrobium sp.
CTACGGGGGCCAGCGCCGAGCCTATCGGCCTCGAAGGAGGCGACGTTTGCGCTGGCCACGCACACCGTCCGCATGCCGCAGTGCCATTCGGGGTACACACCAGCGATCGCGAAAGGACAACACATGACCATCGGAGCTGGAATCACGCTGATCGTGGTGGGACTGATCCTGCTTTTGGGTGTCATCCAGATCGACATTCCCTACGTCGACGAATATGCGTTGGGGGTTCTGCTGACCCTGGCCGGAATCGCCGGCATCGTGCTGTGCCTGACGGTATGGCGAGGCCGGTCCGTGACGACTTATCCCGCGGCCGGCGGCACTCGAGTGGTTGAGCGTCGCGTCGAGCGCGACGTCGATCCCCCGATCGTCTGACCCGGCCCGCGGCCCCGGCGCCTACGCTGGAGGCGTGAGCAAGCCTGAGCCGGGCAGCCCGGCATCGGAGAGCGCGGCCGAACAGGCCCGCCGTCGGCGTGCCGAGCGGCTGCTCGGTGGGCTGCTCCCGGACCAGACGACGGACGAGTCCGCCGAGGCGTGGGGCGATCGCGAGAACGCGGGGTCACGCGACGACGAGATGCTGCGCGACGTCCCGCCGCACCACGGGTCCTGACTCACGACGCTTGCGCGACCACCACGGCTAGCCGCGAGTCCAGGGCTCGTTCGGCCAGCTGCAGCGCGACGCTGTGCGTTACTGCCAGGCCAACTGGCGCGCCGTCCGAGAACGTGGAGCGCTGCCGCGGCACGGTCACGATGATCGCGCCGCGCGCGACGCGTGTCGCCTTGGGCGAATCATCACCGCCGACCGCCACGACGTCGACCCGGTCTCCGGGGCGCAGGAGTGCCAGCACGCTGGGATCGGTGACCCGCACGACGGACAGGACGCGGTCCGCGCCGAATCCGTCGAGCCGACCGGCGCGGATCGTGCGGCGGTCGGTCAGCACCTCGCCGCGACGAAGCGCCCCTGACGTCGTCTGGCCAACCACGTCGCGAGGGGTGGACGCGGCCCCAGCCGGGACGACCGAGCGCGGCAGCGACGTCGCACGGACGTCCGCCGAGCGCAACCGCACACCGCTGTCCAGATCCCGGCCGGCGATCACCACCGCACGTCCCGCGGGTTCGGCCGTCACCGCCGAGAGAGCGAAGTAGACGGCGAGCGCGGTCGCCGTGGCCGCCAGAGCTCGGCGATGACGCAGGGTCAAACGGAGGAATCGGTCCATCGCCGGACCGTACGTCCGAATCGGGGTGGACGGCCGACGGCCATCCACAGCGGCCGGTCAGCCAGCCGAACTCGCGGCGCCGGAGGTGGTGCTGCTTGAGGACGAAGTCGACTCCGACGTGGACGGCTTGGACGTTGTCGCAGGCGTGGAACTCGACGACGACTCGCTCGCGCCGGAGCCCTTACCGGCCCGGCTGTCGGTCCGGTAGAAGCCGGATCCCTTGAACACCACACCGACCGCGTTGTAGACCTTGCGCAGCCGGCCCTGGCAGACAGGGCACACCGTCAGCGGATCGTCAGAGAACGATTGCTGCACTTCCAGCGCTTCGCCGCACTCGGTGCAGCTGTATTGATAGGTCGGCACGATGTTCAAGGGTACAGTTGCCGCCATCGTGGAGTGGATTCTGCTGGGGGTCTCCGGCGTCCTCATGATCGCGTGCGGCCTGTTCGTGGCGGCCGAGTCCTCCTTCCTGGCCGTCGACCGGCCGCTGGTCGAGCGCCGTGCCGCGTCCGGCGACCGGGGGGCGCAGGGCACGCTGCTGGCGCTCCAATCGCTGTCCACGCAGCTGAGCGGCGCTCAGCTCGGCATCACGATCACCAATCTCGCCATCGGCTTCCTGGCCGAACCGGCGCTCGGCACGCTCCTGCGCGGACCCATGGCGGCCGTCGGCACCCCCGAGGCGATGGTGCACACGGTCGCCTACGCCATCGCGCTCGTCCTGAGCACCATCGTCACCATGCTGATCGGTGAGCTCATCCCGAAGAACATCGCCGTCGCGCTCCCGATGGCCACCGCGGCCGCCACCCAGTGGCCGCAGCGCGCGTTCACCCGGGTGATGGCCTGGCCCATTCGCCTGCTGAACGGAGTCGCGAACGCCATCGTGCGGATGCTGGGCGTCGAGCCCAAGGAGGAGCTCCGGTCGGCCCGGCAGCCCACCGAGCTGCGCTCGCTGGTGCTGCGATCGGCGGCCCAAGGCGCCATTGACGACGAGACCGCCGAGCTGGTGGCCCGCAGCATCGCCTTCGGCGACCGGACCGCGGCCGACGTGCGGACGCCGCGCGTGCACGTCACCTTCCTCGATGTCAGGGACACGGCGGCCGACGTGATCGATGCCGCCCGGGCGACGGGCCATTCCCGGTTCCCGGTCGTCGACAAGGGCCCGGACGACGTCGTGGGCATCGTGCACATCAAGCAAGCGGTAAGCGTGGAGCCGGATCGACGGCGCAGCGTCCGGTTGAGCGAGATCGCCGACCCGGCCACGACGGTTCCCGACAGCCTCGAACTCGATCCGCTGCTGACGCTGTTGCGCGAGCAGGGGATGCAGATGGCGGTGGTCGTCGACGAGTACGGCGGCACCGACGGCGTCGTCACCCTCGAGGACCTGATCGAGGAGATCGTCGGTGACATCGCCGACGAGCACGACCGGCTGTCCGCCCGCAGCCGGCATCGCAGCGACGGGACCTGGTCGCTGTCCGGCCTGCTCCGTCCGGACGAGGTCGCCGAGCAGACCGGGCTGTTGCTGCCGGAGAGCGACGACTACGAGACGATCGGCGGGCTGATCCATGCCGAGCTCGGGCGCATCGCCGAACGTGGCGACACCATCGACCTCGCGGCAGTGCCGACGTACGAGAACGGCGACGACCGCACCCGACCGGCGGTGCCCGTGCGCCTCACGGTCGAGCGCATGCAGGGCCGCCGGATCGACCGCCTCGTCCTGACCCTGATGCCCGACGGCGAGGGTGCCGACGCCGACGCATCCGATGAGGTGCGCTCATGAGTCCCTTTGGGGCGCTCACGCTGGCGCTGGTCCTCCTCATACTCAACGGCCTGTTCGTGGCCGCCGAGTTCGCGCTGATCCTGGCCCGCCGCACCCAGCTCGAACCCGCGGCAGCCGCGGGATCCGCGACGGCGCGGATGGCGCTGCGCGGCATCGAGAACCTCACGACGGCGATCGCCGCGGCTCAACTGGGCATCACCATCTGCTCGCTCGGCCTGGGCGCCGTGGCCGAGCCGGCGGTGGCCCACCTGCTCGAACCGATGTTCCACGCGCTCGGAACGGGGGAGACGACCACACATGTCGTGTCGTTCATCATCGCCCTCACGGTCATCACGTTCGCGCACGCGGTGATCGGTGAGATGGTGCCGAAGAACCTGGCGCTCGTCGGACCCGACCGGGCCGCCCGGATTCTCGCGCCGTTCATGCTGACCGTGATTTGGCTGTTCCGGCCGATCGTGGCGGTGCTGAGCGTCGTCGCTCGCCTGGCGGTCCGCATGGTCGGCATCGAACCGAAGCGTGAGGTGTCGTCGGCTTTCACCGCGGAGGAGGTCGCCGGAATTCTCGAGGAGTCGCACCGCGAGGGTCTGCTCGACGCGCACGAGTACGAGCTGGTGACCGGTGCGTTGGAGTTTCACGAAGGCACGGTCGAGCGCGTCGTCCTTCCCCGCGACAGCCTGGTGACGATCGCGCCGAGCGCCACACCGGTCGACGTGGAGCAAGCCTGTGCGGCCACCGGGTTCTCCCGTTTCCCCGTGCTCGACCCGTCCGGTGACTTCACCGGCTACCTGCACCTGAAGGACGTCCTCGAGACCGACGAGAAGTCGCGTTCGGTGTCCATCGCGGACAAGTGGGTGCGCCCGCTGGCGACGGTGCGCATCGACGCCGGTCTGTCGGCAGCGCTGCGGACCATGCAGGCCCGCGGCTCCCATATGGCCCGCGTCGCCGATGCGTCCGGTGGCGTCGTCGGCGTCGTCATGCTGGAGGACGTGCTGGAAGAGCTGGTCGGCGAGATCCGCGCCGCCAGCAACTGACCCGCGGCCCGTCCGTTGCTGACACGATGGGACCCATGCGCCGGGTCGTGATCACGCTGGTGACGGTCGTGGCCGTCATCGTCGTCGGGGTGGGGATCACCGTCGTGGCCGCGGTGCGCAAGCCGATGCCGGACACCGCGGGCACGGTCAGCCTGACAGGCCTCGACGGCAGCGTCACGGTGAGCCGCGATCGTCACGGCATCCCGTCCATCGTCGCCGGGACCGCCGAGGACCTGTTCTTCGCGCAGGGCTACGTCCACGCGCAGGATCGGTTCCACGAGATGGACGTGCGGCGCCGCGTCGCCGGCGGGACCTTCAGCACGCTGGTCGGCCACAAGGGCGACGACGTCGACGCGTTGACGAAGGACATGCGCCTGCGCGAAGCCGCAGAGCTCGAGCTCAAGCGACTGCCGGTGGAGTCACGCCGGGCCCTCGATGCGTACACGCGTGGCGTGAACGCCTACATCGTCGGCAAGCCGGGCTCGTCGCTCTCACTGGAGTACGCCGCCAAGACGTTGATCGGGCACGACTACCGCCCGGACCCGTGGACACCGGTGGACTCCGTCGGCTGGGCGCGGTTGCTCAGCTGGGACCTCGACCGCTCCATCAACGACGACATCGATCGGGTGCTGATGGCGCGGAACATTCCCCCTGCACGCATCGCCGAGCTCTACCCGGGATACCCGATGTCCGACTCGGCTGCCCAGCGGTCGTCGCGCTGGACCGAGCCGGCCCCCGACGTCCGGCGGCTCCAGCGACTGAGCGAAGCCATCTCCACCGTCGCCCAGGTCACGGGTCTGCCGACGCCGGTGGGCACGATGGCGCGCGTCGAGCGCCCCCAGGCGGGCGGTCCGATCCTGACCAGCACGGTGGCAGCTTCGATCAGCCTGCCGAGCCCCTGGTACCAGGTTCGGTTGCGCTGCTCCCGGGTGAGCGCCGCATGTCCCTACGACGTGGGTGGTCTGTCGCTGTCCGGTTTGCCGGGCGTCGTCCTCGGCCACAACCGGACGGTGGCATGGGGCCTCGGCCCGGCACTGCCTTCCACGGCCCGGTTGGCCGTGGTCCCGCCCAGGGCGAAGACCAAGGACAACGTGGTCGCTCGCCTGTCCCGTGGAGCCAAGGTGACGCTGCGGTGGAAGCCGGATGCCGAGCACAGCAACCTCGCCGGACTGCTCGCCCTGGATCGGACGCAGGATCGAGACGGAGTGGAGGCGGCAGCTGATCGGCTCGCGCTTCCGTTCGCGCTGGTCTGGGCCGATGCTGACGGCAGCACCGGCCAGGTGCCGAGCGACCCGGAGCCGCCCGTCCCGACGACCGAACGCAGTCCGCTGGCCGATCTCCTGGTGCCGAGCCTGTTGCCGGTCGAGGTCGGCACCCGGTTCGCCGAGGAGGGCAAGGAAACGCTGCGCACCTGGAACCGGGAGATGTCCGCCGGCTCACCGGCAGCCGCCTACTTCGCCGCGGTCTGGCGCAACGTCCTCGCCCTCACGTTCCACGACGAGCTGCCCGAAGCCCAATGGCCTGACGGCAGTGCGCGCTGGATGGTCGTGATCCGGGGCCTGCTGGCCAATCCGTCCATGGCGTGGTGGGACAACCTGACGACGCCGAGCACGGTCGAGCGGCGCGACGACATCCTGCGCCAGGCCATGGAGGAAGCGCGCGACGAGCTGACCCGGATGCGGGCCCGCGACGTCGGGCAATGGGATTGGGCAGACCTGCACGCGGCGCCGCTGCGCAACCCCACCTTGTCCGGCTGGCTCTTCGAACGCGGACCAGTCGAGCTGGACGGCTCCAACGACACCATCGAGGCGACGTCGTGGGACGCCGCCAGCGGTTACGCGGCTGTGACGGCGCCGGCTGCGCGACTCGTCATGCGGGTGGGCGAGCCGGACCGTTCACGCTGGATCGTGTCCACCGGAGCGTCGGGCCACACCTACGCCGACCACTATTCCGATCAGGTCGAGCTGTGGGCCACCGGTCGGGATCTGCCGTGGCGCTTTGCCGAGGTGAGCAAGCAGGCCCACAGCACGCTGACCCTCAGCTCGCCGACTCGGTGAGCCTGACTCCCGACGGCTCTAGGACGGAACCCGGAAGATCCCGGACTCGGTGACCACCAGGTTGACCGGGACGTCGTGGGCCTCGTGGGGAACGGCCGGCAGCAGCTCGTCGGCATACACGAGTGCACAGATCGGACCGCCGGCGTGCACGAGGGCGCGGTCGAAATAGCCCGCCCCGCGGCCGAGCCGCCAGCCGGCATGGTCGACGGCGAGCGCGGGGACGATGACCAGCCCGACGCCGGCGATGGCATCGGCTCCCAGTCGGGGCCCGTCCGGCTCCAGCACGCCGAGGCCGGACCGGTTCAGGTGAGCGCCGGGTTCGTAGCGCACCCAGTCGAGCGCGCCGTCCGCAGCGGCGACGGGGACGACGACCTCGGTGCCGCGAGCCACCAGCAGCTCGATGAGCGGACCGGTCCCGGGCTCGGATCCCATCGAGAGGTACACCGCCACCCTCGGCGCCCGGGCGAACGGGGCGCTGGCGAGGTGCGCGGCGATGGCGGCGGCAGCTGCGGCCCGCTCGTCCTCGCTCCGGTCGGACCGGCGCTGCAGAATCGCCGCGCGGAGCTCGCGCTTCCCACCACCGTCGGCCACCGGCTCCCGCATGACGGCGACGCTAACCTATGCCCGTGTTCCTCACTCCGTTCGTCAACGGGCCATCGGCTACTCGGCCTCGAGCCGCAAGCGGCTCGGGCGCTCGGTAACCTCGGCCCGTGACCGGCTTGGAGCGCGCGACCGAGAAGATGCGCGCGGCCGGCGTTCCGCAGCGAGCCATTGATGTCTTCGCCCATTACTACGGCGAGTTGGTCGAGGGCGCCACGGGCATGATCCCGGAGAGTTCCGTCGATGCGCTCACCGAGGTGGCTCGCGCGGACGAGGAACTGCGCGAGTACGTCGGCTCCGACGCCGCCCGTGCTGCCGCGGCCCAGACCGTTGTCATCAAGCTCAACGGCGGGCTCGGGACGACCATGGGACTTGACCGGGCCAAATCGCTGGTGCCGGTCCGGGACGGGTTGTCGTTTCTCGACGTCATCGCGACACAGATCAAGCACGTGCGCACGACCCTCGACGTCGCACTGCCCGTCGTCTTCATGAACAGCTTCGCCACCCATGACGACACGATGGCGGCGATCGCGAAACACGACCTCGCGGTCGATGACCTGCCCCTCGCGTTCCTGCAGAACCAGGAACCGAAGCTGCTTCTCGACGACTTGACTCCGGTCTCGTGGCCCGCCGACCCGCGTCTCGAGTGGTGCCCGCCGGGCCACGGCGACTTGTACACCGCGCTGGAGACCTCGGGCGTCCTCCAGGCCTTGCTCGACGCCGGCTTCCGCTACGCGACGGTCTCCAACTCGGACAACCTCGGCGCCGTTCCCGACCCGGCCATGATGGCGTGGTTCGCCGCCACCGAAGCACCCTGCGCGATGGAGGTGTGCCGACGGACAGCCGCCGACGTGAAGGGCGGGCAACTGGTGGTGCGGCGCTCCGACGGCCGACTGGTGCTCCGGGAGACAGCTCAGACGCCACCGGAGGACGCGGCCTTCGCCGCCGATATCGACCGGCACCGCTACTTCAACACCAACAGCCTGTGGTTCGACCTGGAGCAGGTGGCCGCGGCGCTGGCCGACCGTGACGGTGTCCTCGGGCTCCCACTCATCCGCAACGTCAAGACGGTCGACCCGACCGACCCGTCGTCACCGCAGGTCGTGCAGATCGAGTCGGCGATGGGCGCGGCGATCGAGGTGTTCGACGGCGCCGTGGCGCTCGAGGTCGATCGGTCGCGCTTCCGACCGGTCAAGTCCACCGATGACCTGCTGGTGCTGCGCTCGGACGTCTACCGGCTCGGGCCCGACGGGGTGGTCCAGTCCGTCGCCGAGCCACCCCTGGTCCGGCTCGATCCGCGCTACTTCAAGACGATCGCCGACTTCGAGACCCGCATCCCGGTCGCCCCCTCGCTGTGCGAAGCGACCTCCTTCACCGTCGAGGGCGATTGGTCGCTCGGCTCCGGCGTCGTCGTCAGCGGTGAGGTACGGCTGCAGGACGAGGGTTCCGGACAGCGCATCCCCGACGGCGCGCGGCTACTAGGGTGAATGGCATGTCGACCCCCTCGGACGGTGCAGTGCGGGTCAGGCCGTCGAGCGTGCCTGACGGACTGATCACCGTCGAGGAGCACCTCGAACGCATCCTGCGCGCGCTCGGGCCGCTCGAGGCGTACGACCAGCCGGTCGTGGAGTCGCTGGGCCTGCCGTTGCACGAGAACCTGATCGCTCCGATCGACCTTCCACGGTTCGACAACTCGGCCATGGACGGCTATGCCGTGCGGGCCGATGACGTCGCCGGCGCCTCACCCCACAGCCCGGTCACGCTGCCGGTCGTCGGCGAGATCCTGGCCGGCGGTGCCAAACCGTTCGCCATCAGCGCCGGCACGGCGGTCAAGATCATGACCGGGGCGCCGGTGCCCCGAGGGGCCGACGCCGTCGTCCCGTTCGAGCAGACCAACCGTGGTTCGGCCAGCGTCGACGTGCACGCCGCCGTCGCGGCGGGGGCGAACATCCGCACGGCCGGCAGCGATGTCCAGGCCGGTGATCTGGTGCTTCCGGCCGGGACGGTCTTGGGCCCGCGCGAGATCGGCCTGCTCGCCTCGTTGGGATCGTCGCGTGTGCGGGCGCGCCCGCGGCCGCGCGTGGTGATCATGTCCACGGGCAACGAGCTGCGTGAACCCGGCTCCCACCTGGACTACGACTCGATCTACGACGGCAACAGCTACATGCTCGCCGCGGCTGTACGCGCCGCCGGCGCGATCGCCTACCGGGTGGGTGCGGTGGGCGACGACCCGCGGGTGTTCCGGGATGCGCTCTCCGAGCAGCTCGTCCGCGCCGACCTGGTCGTCACCAGCGGTGGCGTGAGCGAAGGTGAGAAGGACGTTGTCAAGCAGACGTTGTCGGAGTTGGGCACGGTCCAGTTCGACAAGGTGGCGATGCAGCCGGGCAAGCCGCAGGGTTTCGGGACGCTGTTCGAGGAGGAGACGCCGATCATCACGCTGCCGGGCAACCCGGTGTCGGCCTATGTCTCGTTCGACGTCTTCGTGCTGCCGGCCATCCGGCGCATGATGGGTCGGACGCCGTATCGCCGGCCGATGGTGCACGCCGTCCTCGCCGCCGACATCGAGTCCAAGCCCGGCTTCCGCCAGTACGTTCGCGCATTCTTCGAGGTCACCCACCGTGGCGCCAAGGTCACGCCGATCCAGGGCCACGAGTCGCACCGCATGGGCGCGTTGGCCAAGTCGAACGCGCTGATCGTGGTCAGTGAGGACGAGACCGCGCTCCACCTGGGTGACACGGTGCGGACCTACGTGCTGGATCGACCGTTCTGATGTTCTCTCACGTCGACGACTCCGGGGCCGCACGGATGGTCGACGTCTCGGGCAAGGACGTCACGGTTCGCACGGCAACCGCGCGCGGCCGCGTCGAAGTGTCGCCGAAGGTCATCGAGCTGCTGCGCGGCACGGGCGTTCCGAAGGGTGACGTCCTGGCCGTGGCGCGCATCGCCGGCATCCAGGCGGCCAAGCGCACGCCGGACTTGGTGCCGCTGTGCCATCCGCTGGCGATCGACGCGGTGAAGGTGGACGTCGAGGTGTCCGACACCTCGGTCGACATCCGGGCCGAGGTGCGCTCGACCGGCCGGACCGGCGTGGAAATGGAAGCGTTGACGTCGGTGGCCGTCGCGGCCCTGACGGTGGTCGACATGGTCAAGGCCGTCGACCGGCACGCCACCATCAGCGGGATCGAGGTGATCGCCAAGTCGGGCGGTCGCAGCGGGACGTGGAGCACGGAGTGAACGCGCGCGTCATCGTCGCCTCGAATCGGGCGGCCGCCGGCGTTTACGCCGACGAAACCGGTCCGCTTCTGGTCGAGGCGCTGACCGACTGGGGATTCACCACGCCGCCGGCTGTTGTGGTTCCCGACGGTGAGCCGGTGGCTGAGGCGCTGCGGGCTGCGGTGGACGACCACGTGGCCGTGGTTCTCACCACCGGGGGAACTGGCATCAGCCCGACCGACCGCACGCCGGAAATGACGTCTGCCGTCCTGGACCGGCAGGTCCCCGGCCTCGCGGAGGCGATTCGCGCCCACGGCGTTGCCAAGGGGGTGCCCACCGCTGCGCTGTCGCGCGGGCTGGCCGGCGTTGCCGCCGAGACGCTCGTCGTCAACCTGCCGGGGTCGCGCGGGGGAGTGGCCGACGCGATCGAGCTGTTGGCCGGCATCGTCCCGCACGCGGTCAGCCAGATCCGCGGAGTGGACCACTGAACGCGGCTTGGCCGGCGTCGATGCGGCACGGGCACGTCGGTGTGCGTTCGCTGCGGCTGCGTGACGCCGGAGCGTGGCAGCAGCTGCGTGGCGCGCACGTCGACTGGTTGGGGCCATGGGAGGCGACCCTCCCGCCGGGCACGGAGCCTCCGTTCGCGTCGCAGCGAGCGATGGTCCGGGCCATGCTTGCCCGCGCCCGGAGCGGCCAGTCGATGCCGTTCGTCGTGACTTGGGACGGCGCGATGGTCGGTCTCCTGACGGTCAACGGCATCATCCTTGGGTCGAGCCGCAGTGCGAACCTCGGGTATTGGGTGGCCCGCACGCATGCCGGGCGCGGCATCATCCCGACGGCCGTCGCCATGGTCTGCGACCACCTGTTCCAGGTGGCCGAGCTGCATCGGATCGAGATCGCCATCCGACCCGACAACGCCCGCAGCCTGCGCGTGGTCGAGAAGCTCGGCTTCACCAAGATCGGTCTCGCGCCGAGCTATCTGCACATCGCGGGTCAGTGGCGTGACCATCTGGTGTTCCAGTTGGTGGCCGATGACGTGAAGGGCCGCGTGATCGACCGGCTGTCCGATCCGGGCGACTAGCCGGTCACGATCCGTCGCGGAGGGCGACCAACCCGCCGAGGACGCCGACGTATGCGGTGCCGTCCGGACCCAACGTGACGGGTGCGTAGTTGTTGTTGAACCCCAATCCGCTGCCGGCGAGCTGCTTGTAGACCGTGCGCCCGGTGCGGAAGTCGATCGCGGTGAAGTACCACGGATCAGACGTGTTCCCCGCGGGTTTCGTGTACGTGTAGAGCAGGCCCGCTGCGAGCGAGACCTTCGGGACGACGGAGGGTGCGATCTCGTCGCTGCGCCAAACCCGGGTGCACGTGCCGGCGACGGGGTCGACGTCGATCCGTTCGAGCCCGGGCTTGGTGGTCTGGCCCAGCAGGGTCGACGTCGGTCCGCGGTAGCCGTAGTTGTTCTCGACGATGAGGGAGTGGTGTGCGGCGACCAGCGAGTTGTCGGTGGAGCTGGCGCCACGCTCGAACACCGGGATGCGGCAGAGCTCGCGGTCGCCGGAGACGGCACGATCCCGTCGGTAGACCACGACGTTGATCGGATCGGCGTTGTCGGTGATCGCGATCATGCCGTCGTCCATGACCGTGGGCGTCGTGCCGGACCCGGTCTGGGTCTGGCCCGGCTTGAGGCGACCGTCGTTCTCGTACTCCTGGCGCCACGTCACCGTCGGCGTGCCGTCGGCCGCAGCGTCGTAGCGGTAGAGGGCATCGTCGGTGACGATGTACACGCCGCCGTCGTCGTCCACGGCGAACGAGTTGCCGACGTGCTCGCCGGTGCGGACCGACCGGATGGTCTTGCCGTCGGGGCTGATGGTGCCGACGATGCCGCGCACGGTCACGAACCAGAGTCGGCCCGACCAGTCCGGCAGTGCGGAGATCAGCTTGTCGTTGCTCGGGATGACGCGGTTGAGGTTCACGTCGCGGACGACGGTGAGCTTGGGTGCCCCGGTGTCATCGGCCGTCCGTACCGTCTTGATGTGGCGGTTGTACGTGCCGACGACAGCTCGGTCCTGTTCGTCGAGGTAGAAGTAACCGCCGCCGGAGAAGTCCGTGAACAGCTTGGTCGGGTCGGTGGTGAGGGGGTCGCGGTTCGGCAGGCCCATCGATGCGAGGGTCTGGAGGGTGGTCGGGTCGAGCACGCGCAACGTCGGCTGGGCGACGCCCACACACACCGAGACGATGCGGCCGCGCGAGTCGAAGGTGACCGAGGCGCAGTCGGACGCCAGGAAGGTCGAGGTGACCTGCATCGACCTACCGAGCGGACCGGGGCCGTCGTAGGCGTCGGTCTGGTAGCCGTCGTTGTGGATGTTGGAGCGGCCGTTGGGTGCCATGAACGGGTGCCGCGGCACCGTGTTGCTCGGAATCGCATCGGGTTCGGCCGGGGCGCCGATGAAGGCGGGCGGCTTCGGTCCGAGTGCGGGTGGATCGGGGATTGGCGCGGCATGGGCGCCGGTGGGGATGAATGCGGCGAGCAGCACCGTGGCCCCAAGGGCTGATCCCATCCTGATCATGACGGGACGCTACCGCGGTTCGCATCACTCCAGTCACACAAGTTTCACGCGACACGGCCGCGTTCCCGCGTTTCGTGGCCTCGCGGGCCTACGGTTTTGCCGTGGGCACCGGCTTGATCGTCGCTTTCGTCGTCACCGTGTGGGCGGCGTACTTCGTTCCGCTGGCGCTGCGTCGATACGACGAGGCGCACAACCACTCGGCCCTGGAAGTTCTGACGCCGCTCAGCCGCGTGATTCGGCGCGCCCCGTCGGCCGATGAGGCTGACGAGCTCGCCTACGCCGGTGAACCCGCCGACACCACGCCGTCGAACGAGGCGCCGCGCGCCGCCCGCCCGGCCATGACCCGGGCGTCCGCCCGCCTTGCGGCGCGTCGTCGTCGTCGCGTTCTTCTGACGCTGCTGTTCGCCAACGCGGTCGTCGGTGCACTCGCCGGCTTCGCCATCGTCCCGGTGTGGTCGGTCGCGATTCCGGTCGGCCTGTTGGTCGCCTGGTTGGTGGCGTGTCGCGTGCAGGTGCGACGCGAGTACGGCATCGCGCCGGCGCGCAAGCCGCGCGTCCGCACCGAGGCCGACCGCACGAGCCGGGCTCGGATGCCCCGTTTCAGCACCCCCAAGCTGCGGGCGCCGCGCCTCCGCATGGGCCGCTCGTCCGCGGCGGTGGACTCTGACGAGGACACCGTCACGATCATCGTGTCCGGTCAGTTCGAGGACGTCGATCCCGGCCGCAAGCACGTCATGGAGAACACGCCGCTCGAGGTCGATGCCCTGGACGAGCAGCTCGTCATCGCGGTTCCGTCCGCTGCGAGTCACGGAGAGCTGGTCTGGGACCCTTTACCGGTCACGCTGCCGACGTACGTCACCAAGCCGAGGGCGGGACGTACGGTCCGGACGATCGACTTCGACGCCCCGGGCGTCTGGACGTCGGGACACGTTGAAGGTGAGCAGACGGAGCTTCCGTTGGCGGCCGACGATGCGTCGTCGAGCGACGACCAGCGGCGTGCGTCCGGCCAGTGATGCCCTGATATTCTCGACGTCCTTGGGGCATTGGCGCAGTTGGTAGCGCGCTTCGTTCGCATCGAAGAGGTCAGGAGTTCGAATCTCCTATGCTCCACCACGCAGAAGGCCGGCCGTGGGCCGGCTTTCTGCGTTGTGGAGCGAGACGTACGCGTGGCTGTGGGGGTCCCCCCTGCACGAGCCGCGGAGCGGCGAGGTGCTCGGGGGAGAATCTCCTATGCTCCACCCGACCGAAGGTTGACATCAGTTGATCTCGAAGGTCTTGTATCCGTCACTTGCGCTTGAGATGCAGAAGCACCGGGACCGCTCGCGCGATAACAGTGGCTGAGAGATCCGGCAGACTCCGCTCGTGAGGGTCTAGACCGCTGAGCCGCGCCTACTCGGCCTGTCTCGACCCCAGCGCCTCGTCGATGGTGTCCAGCAGCTCCCGAATGACCAGGGGTTTGGTGACCAGGGCGAACGCGCCCGCCTCGATCAGTGCGGCAACGCGTCGGGGCGCCGTGTCCGCGCTGAGCACGACCACCGGGATGTGCGCCGTGGTCTCGTCCCCTCGCAGCTGGGCGAGGAACTCCTCGGCGGTCATGTCCGGCAGGTGAAGATCGAGAAGGATCAGGTTGGGCAGACGGTCACGGGCGGCTTCCAGGGCCGTGCCCGCTCGCTCGGCGCGCAGGAGTTGGGTACGCGGTCGCAACGCAAGCGCGCTTTCGACCAGGACGACGTGTGAGGGGTTGTCGTCGACATAGAGCACCTTGGCGATCGGCTCAGCCGTGCCGTCCGCATTGAACTCCTCGAGCGTATCGGCGTTCGGCTCGGCCCGCGGCAGGCGCAACATGAACCGACTGCCATGGCCCACCTCGCTCTCGACGGTGAGTGAACCTCCCATCTGCTCGGCCAGCGCGCGACTCAGCGCCAAGCCGATCCCCGTCCCTTCAACTTCGCCGGTGTGAACACCCAGGCGTTCGAACGGCTGGAACAGGCGTGGGATGTCCTCGGCCGCGATGCCGCGCCCGGAATCGGAGACCGCGATCAGCACGGTCCCGTTCTCGACAGTGCTGTCGAGCGCCACGGTGCCGTCGTCGTCGTTGAACTTGATGGCGTTCGACACCAGGTTCATCAGGATCTGACGCAATCTCGTTGCGTCCGCCAGCACCACGTCGCGGGTGCCGACCTCGTTGTCGATGCTGATCCCGCGCTGCGCTGCCAACGGCGTGAGCAGTTCCAGGACGTCCTCGGCGACCGGCGCGACCGCAACGGGGTCGATGGAGACCGGGAGGGTCCCGGTCTCCACCCGGGATATGTCCAGGACATCGTTGATCAGGAGGAGCAGATGCTCGCCGGCCTTATGCGTCCGATCGATGAAGTCTCGTTGCCGCTCGGGCGGAATGTCGGCGATCTCCAGCATCTCGGTGAACCCGAGAATGGCCGTGAGGGGCGTGCGCAGCTCGTGGCTCATGCGCGACAGGAACTCGCTCTTGGCGTCGTTGGCCCGCTCCGCCTCCTCCTTCGCCGCACGCAGCTGGATCTCGTTGGCCCGCAGGTCCGCGGTCATCCTCCCGGCGATCCGAACGGCGCGTCGGCGGCTCAGCGCCAACGATGCGAACAATCCCGCGGCAAGTGCAGTCAGGGACAAGCCGATCACGGCGGTGGCAAGTGGGTCCGCCCATCGGATGGGGACCGGCTGATCGGTCACGATGCGCCACCGACGGCTGCCCACGTCGATGTCGGCGTAGTTCGTGTATTCGGTGATCGGCTTGCCGGCGACCCAGTCCCCGGCACGTGGACGACGGCGCGGAGGCTCGACAGTCGGGCCAGCGTCATAGACCGAGAACTTGATCTCCGCGGGCTCGCGGCTGGACTGCTGCAGCACTCGGTCCGCGCTGAACACGGCGACCAGCACCCCGAGGAAGTGCCGTTTGCGCGCGGGCGCGGTGACCGGGATGGGGCTGACGTCATAAGCGGCGAGCATCACGAGGATGCCGCGGTCCAGTCCCGGCTGAACGAGGTCGACCGGCTCCGTGGCGGCCACCTCCCCACTGACCCGGGCGAAATCCGCCGCTGCTCGCCGAATGGGTTCCTCATTGATGTCGATGCCGAGCACGGGCCCCTTCTCACCCACCGGTTCCACGTACTCCACGATGAGCCGGTCTCCGTCGCGACGGTTGAATGTCACCAACTCGGCGCCGGGATGGCGCCGCATCAGCGCTTCGATGTCGACGAGGTGCCGAAACTCCTCCCGCGTGAGCTCGGGGTCGTGCGCGAAGTCCGCGCGGAGCCCGTACAGCCGCTCGGCGTAGGCCTCGACCTGGTGTTCGACCTCGTGGCCGGCAGTTGCAAGGCGGGAGTCGGTGTCCTCAGAGGCCTCGGTGCGGACCCGGTCGAGGGTAAGCCCGGTGATGGCGAGCGTGGCGATCACGCCGAGCGCCATCAGGCCGACAGCCAGCAGCACGTCGATGCGGCGGCGGCGGTCGGGCGTTGGCACCCCCCAAGTATCGACGCTGGGCGGTCAGGTGGCCCGGTCCGACGCGGTGCTGTCGATCGAGTTTGGACCACGCAGCGTGATTGGCTTCGGTCAGATGAAAGGCCGCCCATGAGATGGATCGCGCTCCTGCTGACCGGCGCACTGGTCGCCGGCTGCGGGACACCGCAGTCGACGAAAGACCCGGAGTTGACCGTGGGTTTCGTCTTCATCGCCGATCAGCGCGACCTGGGGTACAGCCAGGCGATCTGGGAAGCCAGTGAGGCGCTGGCTCGCGCGATGCCCGACATCCGTGTACTGCGAACACCGGGCATCCCCGAAGAGGGCGGGGCCGCCGAGGAGGCGATGGAGGCCCAGATCCGTCGGGGCGCATCGGTGGTGTTTGCGACCAGTTATGGCTACCGCGACGCGGCCTACCGAGTCGCCCGGCGTCACCCGGACGTCGTCGTCCTGCACCAGGGCGGCCTCGAGAAGACACCGCGGCTCGACAATTTCGGCACCTACTGGGGGACGATGGAGGAGCCCGTCTACCTCGCCGGGATCGTCGCCGGGTCGGCCACCAAGTCGGGCCGCGTGGGTCTCGTTGCCTCGTTCCCGATTCCCGCGGTGTTCAACGACATCAACGCCTTCTTGCTGGGCGCGCGCGTCACCCGGCCCGACGCCACCGAGCACGTTCGCTTCGTCGGCAGCTGGTGCGACCCGAAGGTCCAGCGCCGGGCGGCTGAGGAGCTGCTGGCAGCCGGTGTGGATGTGATCACGCAGCACCTGGACTGCACCCGCCCGATCCTGGAGACGGCAGAACAGGCCGGGATCAACTCGATCGGCTTTCACCTGGATGGATCGGAAGCCGCGCCTCGCGGTTACCTGGTCGGATCGGTCTGGAACTGGACGGACCTGCTCGTCGATGCCGTTCGGATCATTCGGCGCGGCGAGTTCAAGGAGAGCAAGTACAACGGTGACTTCCGCGGTGGACTCGCGACCGGTGACAACCCGTTCGTACTGTCCGAGATCACGGGCCCGGCGTCGCCTGAGACCAGGGAGTTGGTGGCGGATGCCGAGGCTCGCATGCGGTCGGGGTGGTCGCCGTTCACCGGCCCCATCGTCGACCGGGATGGCCGGGTCCGCCAGCCCGACGGTGTGAAGCCGAAGCGCAGCGAGATCGACCACATGGACTACGTCATCGAGGGCGTGGTCGGCACGATCCCTCCACACTGAGGAACGCGTCGGCGCCGGGAGCCGGCCGGGTCGGGGCTGCAGGAACGGACAACGCGACGTGACCTAGGCTCCCCGCATGACACGTGAGTTCGAGGTCTCTGGATCCATCGTCGTCGCGGTCGACCCCGCGACGGCTTACGACGCCGTCAGCGACGTGCGCCAGATGGGGCGGTGGAGCCCGGAGAACCTTGGCGCTGTCGTCAAGGACGGCTTCGAGCATGCGTACGTGGGCATGCGGTTCGTGGGCGACAACAAGCGTGGGCCGGTGCGCTGGCAGACCGAGTGTGTGGTGACGGTCGCGGATCCCGGCCGTCGATTCGCCTTCGACGTGCGCCGCTACGGCTTCGGCCGCTTCATGGTGCCGGTCCGGGTCGCCTCGTGGGCCTACGACTTCGAGCCGGTCGATGGCGGCACGCGAGTCACCGAGACGTGGTCCGACGGACGCACCGGATGGCCGGACTTCGCCACGCGGGTGTTCGATCCGATCGCGACCCGCAAACCCTCGTTCGCGGAGTTCCAGAAGGGCAACATCCGGCGCACGTTGGCCAATCTGAAGACGGAACTGGAGACCGTCGCGTAGGCCTCAGCGCAGGTAGTCGGCCAGATCGGCACCCAGCTCGCCGAACAGCGCGCCATTGAGATTGAACACGTGGCGGACCTCGTCCACGATCGTGTTCGCCTGGCGTTCGGTCACCGGTAGGGCGTTGAGCGTGGCGCGGTAGCGGTCCTTGTAGACCTTCGGCTTCGGGATCTGCGGGAAGGCATAGAACTCGGTGCCCTGACCTTGGGTGAGCCCGTACTCGCGTGCCAGCTTCTTTCCGATCACCTGGCCGCCGGAGAGATCGCCGAGGTACCGCGTGTAGTGGTGGGCGACGTACAGCTCGGGCTCCCGGAGGGTGTGGATGATGCGCGCCTCGTAGGCGTCGGTGGCTGGGCTCGTCCCCCGGGGTTCCTGGCCACGGGACCAGAAGGCGAGGTCGGCCTTGAGGGCCGCCACCCGGTCGAGTGCGCTGTCGACGAGGGCGCCTGCCACGGGGTGGTCGACCAGGCCACGCCCGGTCACCTCCAGCGCCTGGTAGATCCGCAGCATCCGGGCGAGGTACTCGGCGTATCCGGCGGCGTTGATCTCCAGGTTCAGTAGCGCCGCCATGAACGTGGAGTTCTCGGCGTCGCGATGCTCGGCCATGGAGCCCTCGCGCATGCGGACGGACAGGAGCGCTTGGTCGGTGGTGATGGTCATGTGTTTCCTCTGTACTCGAGCACCTGGGGTGCTGACGTGGCCACGGTGTGGGGGACGACGACGAGGCGGCCGTACGGGTCGTCGATGACGTTGACGTCGTGATGCCAGGTGGCGGCGATCTGGGTTTCGGTCAGGACGTCGCGAGGCGCACCGAGGGCACCGATTCGACCGTCGTCGACGATGGCGACCCGATCGGCGTGGGCGGCGGCCAGGGAGAGGTCGTGGACTGCGATGGCAACGGCGCGGCCGGCGCGCGCCCACCCACGGGCCAGCGCGAACACCTCTTCCTGGTGACGGATGTCCAAGGCCGCGGTCGGTTCGTCGAGCAGCACGATCGGGGTGTCCTGTGCGATGACGCGCGCCAACGACGCCCGTGCCTGCTCGCCTCCGGAGAGCTCGCGGTATGGCCGATGGGCCACGTCCTCGAGATCCAGCGCGGCGATTGCTGCCGCGACGATGGCCTCGTCATTGGTGTCGGCCGGCCACGGGTTGCGGCCCATGGCGACCACGTCGTACACGGTGAATGCGAAGTTGACGTCGTTGCTCTGCAGGAGCACGGCGCGGCGCAGCGCGAGTTGCCCCGGAGCCATCGGAGCCATGGGCTTGCCGTTGATCAGCACGGATCCACGCGTCGGCACCAGGTCGCCGGCGAGCACGCCGAGGAGGGTGGACTTGCCTGCGCCATTCGGCCCGACGATCGCCAGCACTTCGCCACGGCACAGCGTCAGGCTGACGTCGCACAGCACGGTGCGTTCGCGTCGGGCCAATGTCACCCGGTCGAGTTCGAGGGCCGCGCTCATGCCCAGCCTCCGCCGCGGTTGCGGGTGCGACGAACCAGCCAGAAGAAGAAGGGCCCGCCGAGGAGTGCCGTGAGCATGCCGATGGGAAGGTCTGCTCCATTCACGAGCGTGCGAGCGGCGACATCGGCCCACGTCATGAGTGCGGCGCCGCCGACCAGGCTGAGCGCGATGAGCGGCCGGTGAGCTGGGCCGACTGCCATGCGGATCATGTGAGGCACCACGAGCCCGACGAAGGCGATGATTCCGGCGAACGCGACCGCAGCGCCGGACAGCAGAGCGACTACGGTCACCGACACCATGCGCAGGCGCTCGACCGGGACACCGAGGTGGGCGGCCGTGCGCTCGCCCAAGGTCAGGACGTCGTAGCTGCGGCCGAAGTACCAGGCCGCGGCCGAGCCGGCGAGGCACACGCCGACGACCAGCAGGACTTCGCTCCACCGGCTGCCGCCCAGCGAGCCGAGTTGCCAGAAGATGATCTGCTCGCGCGCTGCCGTGCTGGCCGAGAACAGGACGAACGCCAACCCGGCGCCGGCCACGGCGTTGACCGCGATGCCGGTGAGGATGAGCGTCACCATCTCGGTCCGTCC
>DATEDT010000125.1:0-47870 GCA_035281505.1 Aeromicrobium sp.
TACTGCGCGCGCATCGCCCGTCCTTCGACGACGCCGGTGTGCTGGAGCATGCGGTCGGCCAGCGTCGACTTGCCGTGGTCGATGTGCGCGATGATGCAGAAATTCCGCAGCAATGACGGTGGAGTCGCTCCAGGGGAGAGCGCTGCGGAGGCAGGAGGCATAACCCGTACATTCTGCTGCCCCCGACCGGTCCAGTCCTAATCGGGTGAGTCACAGGAACCACACAGCCGGCTCCGGCGGGGTTCAAAGCCGCGACCACAATCGTTCCGCTCATGCTGAAACCTCGTCGGCCACGCGTGAGCGCCGTCAACGTGATGCTCCTCGTGGTCCTGCTGGCACTCGGCGGCGGAGCATGGCTGGTCCTCACCGACACCGACTCGAGCGAGAAGGCGTCGTCGTCGACCGCGCAGGCGCAGCGCACCGACGTCACGTCAACGGTGTCGGCCGACGGAACGGCGGGGCCGAACGACAGCGCCGACGTCGACTTCAACACCGACGGCACCATCGCGCAGATCCCGATCGAGGTCGGCGACCAAGTGAACGCCGGCGACGCGCTCGCCTACGTCTCGAACCGTGCCGCCGGGCAGGAGCTGACCGCGGCCAAAGCCGATCTGCGCGCCGCGAAGGCGAACCGCGAGGCGGTCGAGGAGGAAACCGACGACGACACGAGGGCCGATGACATCAGCGACGAGGAGCGCGACAAGCAGCGCCTCGAAGCCAAAGCGAGCGTGGAGAAGGCCGAGCTTGCGGTCCTGCAGGCACAGGAATCGATGGACGACCTGGTGCTGCGCTCGCCTGTCGACGGAACGGTCACCGCCATCAACGGCACCGTCGGCAGCTCGACAAACGGCGGCTCGGACTCCGACAGCGACACCGGAAGAACATTCGCGACGATCTCCGACCTTTCGTCATGGGTGGTGGCGTGCGACTTCGCCGAAGCCGACGTGGCGAAGATCGAGGAGGGCGACGAGGTCCGGATCACCTTCGGCGCCATCCCCAACGAGACCTTCACCGGCAAGGTGCGAAAGATCGACCTGACCGCGACGACCAGCGAGAACGTCACGACGTATGGCGTCGAGGTCGAGGTCGTCGACGCCCCTTCTGAGCTTCGCGACGGCGCCTCGGCCAGCGTCACCGTCACCACGGCCAGCGCCAGTAACGTCCTCGCAGTGCCGACGTCGGCCGTCACGACGGACGCCGAGGGCCAGTCCACGGTCAAGCTGGTCAAGGACGGCAAGAGCACGACGCGCACCGTCCAGATCGGCATCAAGGGAGACATCTACACCGAGATCAAGTCCGGCCTCAGCGTCGACGATGTCGTCGAGCTCGGCGCGACCAGCACATCGTCGTCGAACTCGGATCGCAGGGATGTCCGGGTCGGCGCCGGCCCGATGGGACCGGGCGGCGGCCCGGTCGTGATGGGACATGGCGGATGAGTACTCCAGCCGTCGTCAGTCTTGAAGGGGTCTCGAAGATCTACGGCAGCGGCGAAGCCGCCGTCGCGGCGCTCCGGTCGGTTGACCTCGCCGTGAAGACCGGCGAGTACGTCGCGATCATGGGCGCCTCCGGCTCTGGTAAGTCCACGATGATGAACATCATCGGCTGCCTCGACAAGCCGACGTCCGGACGGTACGAGCTCCAGGGGCACGACGTGTCCGGTATCGACGAGGACACGCTCTCCATGGTGCGCAGCCGGCTCATCGGATTCGTCTTTCAGTCCTTCCATCTCATCCCACGCATGACCGCGGCGGCCAACGTGGAACTACCTCTCCTCTACGGCGGCGTCGGTCGGGACGAGCGCCGCGACCGAGTGAGCGAGGTACTCGATCTGGTCGGGCTCTCCGATCGGGCCTCTCACCGCCCGAACGAGCTGTCCGGCGGACAACAGCAACGGGTGGCGGTGGGCCGCGCCCTCACCATGAACCCGCCGTTGCTGCTCGCCGACGAGCCGACCGGCAACCTCGATTCGACGGCCAGCGCCGACGTCATGGCGATGTTCGACGCGCTCCACGACGAAGGCCGCACCATCGTGCTGATTACCCACGAAGACTCCGTCGCCGAACACGCCCGCCGCATCGTCCAGGTGAGCGACGGCCAGATCATCTCCGACGTCCTTCGAGAACCTCAAGGACCGGTTCACATGGGTGCTCCGGCATGACCTGGCGCGACACTGTGATCACGGCCTGGCATGGCCTCACGGCGAACGTCCTCCGGTCTGCCCTGACGATGCTCGGCATCCTCATCGGTGTTGCCGCAGTGATTGTGCTCGTGGCGGTCGGCAACGGCTCGGCGAAAGCCGTCAACGACGCCATATCGGCACTGGGCACCAACACGATCACGGTCCAGGCCGGGAGGGGCGAGCCCGGCAGCTTCAAGCTGACTCAGACGATGGCCGACGCGCTGGAGGACGAGAACCTGTGCCCGCACGTCGCGACGGTCTCGCCGACGATCACCGCTTCGGCGACCGCGGCTGCGAGTCAGCGGACATCCAGCATCGACCAAGTGGTCGGCACGGTGCCCAGTTGGTTCGCCGCGCAGAACCAGCCGGTCGAGACAGGCCGGAAGCTCACCAGTGCCGACGTCGCGAACAGCGCGCGCGTGGTGGTTCTCGCCGCCACGACCGCCGAGGACCTGTTCGGCGCCGCCGACGATGCCGTCGGCCAGCGCGTCAAGCTCGGCGCGACGTCGTTTCAGGTTGTCGGCATCCTCAAGTCTCAGGGGACCGGCCCCTCGGCGTTCATGACGACGGCGGTTGCGCCCATCTCGACGGTTCGAACCCAGCTGGCGGGCAACGGACCGCTGAGCTCGATCGTCGTTCAGGCATCCGACGCGGACAGCATCGGCGCGGCGCAAGCTGAGGTCGAGACCGTCCTACGCGGCCTGGGCCACCTGAACGCCGGCACCACCGAGCTGCCGTTCTCGCTGCAGAATGCCTCGTCGCTGCTGGAGACCCAGGAGTCCTCCGGGCGGACGTTCACCGTGCTGCTCGGCGTCGTTGCCGGAATCAGCCTGCTGGTCGGCGGACTCGGCATCACCAACATCATGTTGGTCACCGTCACCGAGCGGACTCGCGAGATCGGCGTCCGCAAGGCGCTCGGCGCGCCGCGGCGTACGATCCTGCGCCAGTTTCTGCTGGAGTCGAGCCTACTCAGCCTCGCTGGCGGTCTTCTCGGCACGGCCCTGGGTTTGGCTGTCAGTCAGATCGACATCATCGGCATCACGCCGGTGGTCGTGCCCGGCTCCGTGGCGCTCGCCCTGGGCGTCTGCCTCGTGATCGGCGTCTTCTTCGGCAGCTTCCCCGCCAACCGAGCCGCTGGCTTGCGGCCGGTCGATGCACTACGACACGAGTAGCGCGTCATCACCCAACTGAGGAGACACTCATGACCGAACCATCGACGCCAACCACGTCCGACTCCGAACTCGAACAAGCCCTCGAGCGGGCCCGAACCGCCGACCCAGGGCGCCCCGGCGTCAACAGAGGGACGCTTTCGCTCGCGGCGCTCATCCTCGCCGGCGGTGGGTTCCTCGGCGGCTATCTCGTCGGCAACAACAGTGCCCATTCGGGGGCCAACTCGGGGGCCATCGGAATGGGAGGCCGCGGCGACTTCACCGTGGGCGGTTCAGGTCCCGGCGGCGGCACACCAGCCAACCTGACCCTGGGCACCATCCAGTCGATCACGGGCAACACCTTCACGGTCAAGACCGACGCGGGCGACACCGTGAAGGTAGAGATCGTGGACGACACCACCATCCGGATCAACGAGGAGGGCAGCATCAAGGACCTGGCCAAGGGCGACAACGTCGTCGTCAATGGCCAGCGCGACGGGGACACCATCGAAGCCGAGAACGTCGGGACCGGCCTGATGATGCGACGCGCGGGCGGTCCTGGACCGGTCGGCGGTTAGGTCGCTGCACGATTTGGGACCGCCGACTCTGCGCTGGTAGAGTCGGCGGTCGCGTGTTGAACACGCCTCCCCCATTTTTTCCCAAGCATTTGCACTGCATTTCGAACGAAAGACAGGCCAGTCGTGGCGAACATCAAGTCGCAGATCAAGCGCAACCGTCAGAATGAGGCGGCTCATGAGCGCAACAAGTCCGTGCGCTCGGCGCTGAAGACGGCCGTGCGCCGCTTCCACGAGGCCGTCGAGGCCGGCGAGGTCGAGAAGGCCAAGACCCTCGCGACCGAGGCCGGCAAGAAGCTCGACAAGGCTGCCTCCAAGGGCGTCATCCACAAGAACCAGGCCGCCAACCGCAAGTCCGCGGTGGCCAAGAAGGCCGCCTCGCTCTGAGGTTCTAGGACTTTCGCGCCTGAGCGATCTGTAGGACCAGCCGCTCGACGGCGTACGCCGGGTCGGCGTCGCCGCTCTTGATGTCGAGGTCTGTCTGCGCCACGGCAGTCAATGCGGTGGCAAGCCCCTCGGGATTCCAGCCGCGCAGCTGCGCCTTGAGACTGCGGATCTTGAAAGGCGGTGCGCCGACCAGCTTGGCCGCGTCGGCATCAGAGACGCCGGCCTGTACATCGGCCAGTTTCGCCAGGGACCGCAGCCCGGCGGCGAGGGCACTCACGACGACCGGGGCGGCAACCTTGGCCGACTCGGCCCACCGTACCCGCTCGAGGGCAACGTCGAACCGCCCTTCGATGGCGGCATCGGCGATCTCGTAGCCGCGGACATCGGCCCGCCCGCCGAAGTACTTGCGAACGGTGTCAGCCGAGATGGCCTCGCCACCGTCACGCGTCGCCGCCAATTGGTCGACCGCTCCGGCGAGCGCGCGCAGGTCTTGACCCACGGCCTGGACCAGGAGGGCGGCGGCGGCCTCGTCCAGCGGCGCACCCACCTCACGGCTCTCACCACGAGCCCAGGCCACGAAGTCGCGTTCGTACTTGGGCGCCTCGATCTTCACCTCGGTCACGGCGGCGGCCGAACGGAGCTGATCGAGCAGCTTCTTGCCCTTCTGACCGCCGGCATGGACCAGGATCACCGCGACATCCGGCGACGGCTCGGCGGCGTAGGCGGCCAGTTCCTCACTGGGTCCCTCGGTTGTGTCCTGCAGATCGGTCAGCACGACAGCGGTGGCGGCGCTGAAGAGCGATGCGCTCGTCAGGCCGAGGAACTCGCCGGCCGTCAGGGAGCCAGCCGATGCCGTGGTGACCTCGCAGCCAGGCTCACCGGCGAGCACCGAGGCCAGCGCACGCTCCCGCATGCGGTCACAGAGAAACTCGCCGCCGGCCCCGGCTCCGGTGATGAGCAGAAGCTTGCCGAAGGCCGAAGCGCTGCTCACCATGGACACAGACTAGTGGCGGGTTACGACACGGACGCGCCCGTCGACGAGGGCGATCGCGATGTCGCCGTGCCGGTCGGTGCGACGCCATTCGGTCCCGCCTCGGTGGAGCAGGTGCAGTGCTCTGCGATCCGGGTGCCCATAGAGGTTGCCCTCCCCCGCGCTGATCGTGGCGAAGCCGGCACCGACTGCCTGCAGGAACTCAGGCGACTGGCGCCCGCTGCCGTGGTGCGGGAATTTCAGGACGTCGGCGTCGAGATGCGTGCCCGAGTCGACGATGGCCTCCTGGGCCTCGGTTTCGACGTCGCCGGCCAGGAGGAGGCCGACGCCACGGGTCGTCACCCGGACCACGACGCTCGTGTTGTTCATGGCCGTGCCGTCGGAGCGGCCCGGCGCCACCGCATCGACAGGTGGCCACACGGCGTCGATGGTCAAGGGTCCGAGCCGAAATCGGTCACCGGCGGCGACCGGGGAGCCCGGCCCACCCGACGGGCCTCGGAGGATGCGCCCCACCGCTCTGCCCCGGGTGGCACCGGCCCAACCTGCCAGGTGATCGGCGTGGGCGTGCGTGAGGAGGACGATCGGGAGGCGATCC
Source organism: Aeromicrobium sp. (assembly GCA_035281505.1). Taxonomy (GTDB): domain Bacteria; phylum Actinomycetota; class Actinomycetes; order Propionibacteriales; family Nocardioidaceae; genus Aeromicrobium. Next base: position 5,876 of record DATEDT010000125.1, read on the forward strand.
ACGTGCAAGCGGCGAAGGCAGCCGTCCACCGCCACCGGGTCGGGTCCGACGTCGACCAGCATGGCCGAACGCGGTCCGGCGCGCACCACGGTGGCATCGCCTTGCCCGACGTCGCAGGCGACCATCAGCCAGCCTTCGGGAGGCCATCCGACTTGGGGCGGCCGGACGAGACCGAGGCTGAGGCCGATCGCCAGCCCGACCACGACCGTCGGCTGGTCGGCGACCCGCCACATTCCGTATCCGACCAGCGGCACGGCGAACAGCAGCGCCCACCACGGGGCGTGCCACGGTACGGCCGCCCCGGCCAGCCCCGAAGCATGGTGGGCGATGGCCACGATTCCCCCCGCACACCATGCGGCGAGCGTCCCAGCCACTACGGCCACACCGCCGTGCACGAGGTCGAGGAGACCGCCGACCAGCCCCGCGATGGTCGCCGGCGCAACCAGGGGTGCCGCCACGACGTTGGCCGCGATGCCGACCATCGACACCTCGCCGGACAGGGCGACCACCGCCGGCAGGCAAGCCCACTGGGCGGCCAAGGGAACCGCAATCATCAGTGCACACCACTGCGGCATCCACCGGCTCAGGCGCGCGGCGAGCGGGTTCGCGCCCAGCAGGATGCCACCCGTCGCGCACACCGAAAGCACGAAGCCCGGCGATCGCGCCAGCCACGGGTCGAGGAACAACAGGACGACGATCGCCGTGGTGAGCGCCCGCAATCCGCCGCGGCCGCCCACGGCAACCGCGATCAAGCCGACGGTCCCCATGGCGGCCGCCCGAACTACGCTCGGGTCGGGTCGGGCCAGCAGGACGAAGCCGACCACGGCCACGACGCCAACCACGAGCATCCACCGACGCCCAAGGCCCGACGCCCTCGCCACCACGAGCGCGAGCATCAGGACGATCGTCAGATTGGTGCCGGACACCGCGAGCAGGTGGGTCAGGCCGGCCCGCCGGAACTCCTCGCGTACCCCCTGACGAAGCCGCGCATCGTCCCCGTCGACCAAGGCCGGGACCAAGGCCTGCGGGTCCGGCGGGGCGTGACGAACCGCGTGCCGGACCCCGGCGCGAACGCGGTCGGCGGCCGTCCACCACCAGGCACCCGGCTGGGCGCGGGACCGACGGTCGACGTGCAGCAACGCGACGACATCGGATTCGCTCGAGGACTGCAGCCGACCCTGTGCCGTCACGCGGCGCCCCACCGAGAGGTCCTCCGCACCGTCCGGCACGAATGCGACGACCGGGAACCGCCCGCTCCAGGTCCGAACGCCGTGCTCGACCTCCGTCACCCGACGAGCCTCCAGTCGAACCACCGACGACGTGGTGCCGAATCGACTGAACTGCCGTGGGTCGGCCACAACCACCGCGTCCACCGCCACGGCCACCCTCTGCCCGGCCAGTTCCCGCACCGGCGAGTTCTCGAGTTCGGCAAGCCGCCACGCACAGGACCCGGCGACGGCCCCGACACAGACCAGCACCATGGCCACCGGGCGCCATCGGCCGCCGCAGATCGCTGCCCCGGCGATGCAAACCACCGACGTGGCGATCGAGACCCCCGAGCCCTGCCCCACGGCGGCAGCCGCACCAGCCCACGCGAGGCATGCGGGGAGCAGGGTCCCGAATGCGCTCAGGGTGAAACCAGGTCCCGCAGGTCGGCCAAGGTCTTCTCACCGATGCCTTGCACGTCCAGGAGGTCCTCCACGCGTTGGAATCCGCCGTGCGCCGTCCGGTGGGCGATGATCGCGTCGGCGGTGACCGGGCCGATGCCCGGAAGGTCGTCGAGCTGCTCGGCGGTTGCCGAGCTGAGGCTCACCCGAGCCCCCGGGACGGCGCCGGCCGCCCCCGGGACGGGTCCTGGGCCGCCGACGATGATCTGCTCGCCGTCGACCAGGACGCGGGCCAGGTTGGTGGTGGACGTGTCGGCTCCATCCACGACGCCGCCGGCCTTGGCGATCGCCTCGTGGACCCGGGATCCGCGGGGCAGCGTGATGATGCCGGGCCGCTTCACCTTGCCTTCGACGTCGATGATCAGCATGCGTTCGGCCTCGGCGTGGTCGTGCTTCGCGGTCGCCTTGATCTGGACGGCTTCTGGCTCCGACGTCCGCGGACGTGCCGAGAGCAGCCACCAGGTCAGCAGAACACCCGCGGCGACCGCCACCGTGACGAGTGCCCGCAGGTGCGTGGGCGGTACCCGCCAGGTGACTTCAGCGGCGTGGGACCGGGGCGCCGCGTGCTGGGCCGGCGGGCCCTTGGGTGCAGCCTGCGCGTCGAACGACGCCATCAGCTCGGCCATGCGTCTGCGTGCGATCTCCGCCCGCGTCTCTCCCCCGACGACCATGCGGTGACCGTAGGCACCCGCAACCGGCGCGCGAGACCCCCAGCACGTCGCCTGTGGAAAGCCGCGGGCGTCAGCCGGGCTGTGGATTCAGCGCGGGGTCAGCGACACCGAGACTGTGCCCGGTCCGGTGTGCGCGCCAAGCACAGCGCTGATCTCGTCCACCGGCACCGTGTCGCGACCGAGCGCCACCGCCAGCTTCTCGGCGAACGCCTCGGCCACCTCCTGTGCCGCCAGATGCTGGACACCGATGTCGAAGCCGTTGTCGGCCGCCGTGCCTGCCGCCACGGTCAGCGCTTCCAGCCGGGCCATGGCCTTGGCCGAGGTGCGGACACGCTCCAACGGAACCACCGCCCCGTCGCGGATCGTGAGGATCGGCTTGACCGCCAATGCGGAGCCGACGAGTGCACCCAGTGCGCCCACCCGGCCGCCGCGCCGCAGGTATTCCAGCGTGTCGACGTACAACAGGGTGGTCGACGACTCACCAGCGGAGCGAGCGGCCGCAGCCATGGACGATGCTGCTCCGCCGGCATCGCGCGCCCGGGCCGCCCGGGCGGCCGCGAACCCCAATGCCAGTCCGATCTGGGTGGAGTCGACGACGGTCACCGGGACGGGTGACCGCTTGCCGGCGACCGTGGCGGCATCGAGCGTGCCCGACACCTTGGCGCTGAGGTGAATCGACACGATCGCTTCCGCACCGTCGGCGGCCAGCCTCTCGTAGGCCTCGAGGAACTCCTCGGGGGTCGGCCGTGACGTCGACACGGCCTTCTTCGCCTTGAGCGCCTCGGCAATCTGGTCGCCGGTCAGCCCGCAGTCCTCGGTGAACGTCTCCTCGCCGATGATCACCTTGAGCGGCACCACCGTGATCCCCTCGCGCGCGGCGTCGTCGGGGTGCAGGCACGCGGTCGAATCGGTGACGATCGCGACAGACATGGGCGAGAGCCTAGTCGTCGGCTATACGACCACGTTCACGAGTTTGGGTGCACGGACGATCACCCGGCGCGGTTCCTTGCCGTCGAGCGCCCGCTGGACGTTCGGCTCGGCCAGCGCCAGCGCGGTCAGGTCCGCCTCGGACACCGCCGGCGACACCTCGAGCCGGGCGCGCACCTTGCCCTGAACCTGGACGACGCACGTCACGGACTCCTCGACGAGGAAGGCCGGATCGGCCGTCGGGAAGGGTTGATAGGCGAGCGTCTCGGGATGACCGAGGCGGCTCCACAGCTCCTCGGCGATGTGCGGCGCGAAGGGCGCGAGCATCAGCACCAGCGGCTCGATCACCTCGCGCGGACGCATCTCGGCCTTGGTCACCTGATTGGTCAGCTCGATCAGCTTGGCGATGGCGGTGTTGAACCGCATCCCGTCCATCTCGGTGCGCACCGCGTCGATCGTCTTGTGCAGCGCCTGCCGCAACTCATCGGAGGCCAGTTCGTCGGAGACGGAACCAACCCCGGAGTCCTCGTCGACGACCAGCCGCCAGACCCGCTGCAGGAAGCGCTGCGAGCCGACCACGGCCCGCGTCTCCCATGGCCGCGAGACGTCCAGCGGCCCCATGCTCATCTCGTAGAGCCGGAAGGTGTCCGCACCGTACGCCTCGTACATCTCGTCCGGCGTGACGACGTTCTTGAGACTCTTGCCCATCTTCCCGTACTCGCGCTTGACCGGCTTGCCCTCATACGTCCAGGTGACCACACCGTCGGCGCCCGCTTCCTCGACCACGTCGGCCGCCGGCACGTAGGCGCCGCGTTCGTCGGTGTACGCGTAGGCCTGGATGTAGCCCTGGTTGAAGAGCTTGCGGAACGGCTCGGATCCCGAGACGTGACCAAGATCGAACAGCACCTTGTGCCAGAACCGGGCATACAGCAGGTGCAGGACGGCGTGCTCGACGCCGCCGACATAGAGGTCGGTACCGCCGGGGTCGCTCTCGCCGCCGCCTGAATTGCGCGGCCCCAACCAGTACCGCTCGTTGACCGGGTCAGCGAGCGCCGCATCGTTGTGCGGGTCGGTGTAGCGGATCTCGTACCAGGACGAACCGGCCCAGTTCGGCATCGTGTTCGTCTCGCGGCGGTACTTCTTCAGCCCGTCGCCGAGATCGAGCTCGACGTTGACCCACTCCTGGACCCGGCTCAGCGGCGGCTCCGGCTCGCTCGTGGTGTCGTCGGCGTCGAAGGTCCGCGGGGAGTAGTCCGGCACCTCCGGCAGATCGACCGGCAGCATCGACTCGGGCAGGGCGATGGCTCGGCCGTCCTCGTCGAACACGATCGGGAAGGGCTCACCCCAATACCGCTGGCGGCTGAAGAGCCAGTCCCGCAACCGGTACGTCGTGGTGCCGGTGCCAAGGCCCTTCGACTCCAGCCATGCGATGATCCGCTCCTTGGCCTCTTCGACCTCCAGGCCGTCGAGACTGACCTCGTCGTTCGCGGAGTTCACCAGCACGCCCGCGCCGGTCCAGGGCAGCTCACCGCCCCCGTCTCGGTCAGCACTGATCACGCGCGGCGTTGGGAGATCGAAGACCTGGGCGAACTCCCAGTCCCGCTCGTCGTGTGCCGGGACCGCCATGATGGCGCCGGTGCCGTATCCCATCAGTACGTAGTCGGCGACGTAGATCGGGATCTGCTGGCCGTTGACCGGGTTCGTCGCGTGCGCACCGGTGAAGACACCGGTCTTCTCGCGGCTTTCCTGCCGCTCCACGTCGGACTTGGACGCCGCCTGAGCGCGGTAGGCACCGACCGCCGCCGACTGCTCGGCGGTCGTCAGGGTGTCGACGAGCGGATGCTCCGGCGACAGCACCATGTAGGTCGCACCGAACAGGGTGTCCGGCCGCGTCGTGAAGACCTCGATCGGCGCCACCCCGGCATCGAAGACCACGCTGGCCCCGTGCGAGCGGCCGATCCAGTTGCGCTGCATCAGCTTGACCGGCTCCGGCCAGTCGAGCCCGTCGAGATCGTCGAGCAGACGGTCGGCGTACGCGGTGATGCGCATCTGCCACTGCCGCAGGTTCCGCTTGAAGACCGGGAAGTTCCCGCGCTCGCTGCGCCCGTCGGCGGTGACCTCCTCGTTGGCCAGCACCGTGCCCAGGCCCGGGCACCAGTTGACCGGCGAATCCTTGATGTAGGCGAGCCTGTACTCGTCGATGACGGACGGATCGTCCGTGCCCAGCTTCTCGATCAGCTCGCTGATGGGCCGGGCCTTCTTGAGCTCCGGATCGAACCAGGAGTTGAAGATCTGCAGGAAGATCCACTGGGTCCACTTCACGAAACCCGGGTCGATCGTCGCGAACGAGCGCCGGTCGTCGTGCGCCAGGCCGAGCCGGCGCAGTTGCTGCCGCATCGTCCCGATGTTCTCCAGAGTCGTTTCGCGCGGGTGGCGGCCGGTCTCGACCGCGTAGATCTCGGCCGGCAGGCCAAACGCGTCGTAGCCGAGCGCATGCAGGACATTGAGGCCGAGCATGCGCTTGTAGCGGCCGACCACGTCGGTGGCGATGTAGCCGAGGGGATGCCCGACGTGCAGGCCGGCACCGGACGGGTACGGGAACATGTCGAGGATGAACTGCTTCTCACTGGGCAGTTCACCCTGGCCCGGCCGGGCGAGGTCGCCGACCGGATTCGGGGCGTGGAACGTGCCCTCGGCCTCCCAGCGATCCTGCCAGCGTGCCTCGATGTCCGACGCCAGATCCGCGGTGTAGCGGTGGGCGGCATCGGGCCCGGATGCCGCGGGGGTATCGGTGCTGGTCACCGTCCGATGCTACCGGCGTCGCGCAGCGGCAAACCGCCCCGCTCACTCTGCGATGCGCCCGCGCGCATCGCAGCGCCGATCGTCGGGGCTGTGCCCCGCCGCGGGGTCACCCTGACGATGGTGAGCGCTTTCAGGCTCAGAAGTGGAAGAATCGACCGACCATGGCCAGCTTCACCTTCGGGACGGGTAACGCCCGAAAGATCGCAGGCCTCCCGCTGTATCTCATCGGCGGGCTGACCAGCCTGTTCGTGCCGCGTTCGCGGAAGCTCTGGGTGTACGGATCCGGCGTCGGGCTCGGCGAAGGAGCACTGCCGCTCTATCAGCGCGGTTGTGAGCGCCTGCCCGATCAGCGGCACATCTGGATGGCCCGGACCAAGGCCGAGTTCGCCGATGCCCGCGCGCGCGGCATGGACGTCGTCCGCAAGAACGGTGTCCGCGGCTGGTGGCTGACGGCGCGCGCCAAGGTCATCGTCGTCACGCACGGCTTCGGCGACGCCAACCGCTACGCCGTGCGCGGCGGGTTCGTCGTCCAGCTCTGGCACGGACTGCCGTTCAAGCACCTGCACCTGGATTCGCCCTCCACCTATCAGGTGGCGTTCCTGCCCGATCTCGCGATCGTGCGCCGGCTCCTGGGTTGGGCGTACCGGCGGGCGGGTCGCGCGATCTCGCTGTTCCCCGTCGCGTCGGAGCGGGTGAGGCCGAGCTTCGTCAGCGGATTCGGCGCGCGACCGGAGAACGTCGTGGTCCTGGGTGACGTCCGCGACGACGTCCTCCTGGTGCCGGACGCCGCAGCGGAAGCCGCCGGACGCGTCCGCGAGCTCCTGTCCGAGCAGTTCCACACCGCGAAAGTCATCCTCTTCGCGCCCACGTGGCGGGACGGCGCCGATGATCCCACCGTTCCCACCGACGACGAATGGCACGAGATCAGCGACTGGTTGACCAACCACGACGCCGTGCTCCTGGTCCGCAACCACCCTCTCGGGCGCGGTGACTTCAGCGCCGGCCCGGCACATTCGGACCGGGTGGTGCTGATCGGCCCGGAGGTCGTCACCGATCTCAACCCCCTGCTGGCAGCAGTGGCCGCGGTCATCACCGACTACTCGTCGTTGGTGTTCGACTACGCGCTCGTCGGCGGCCCCGTCGTGCACTTCACGCCGGACCTGACCGACTACACGACCCGTCGCGGGTTCTATCTTCCGGTCACCGAGTTCACCGGCGGGCACACCCGGACCACGTGGTCCGGCACGCTCCGCGCCTTGTCGGCCGCGCTCACGGAGGGACCGGAGGGGCCGGCCCACCGCCAGGCGGCCCACCTGCGGCAGGACTTCTTCGACGTGCTCGAACCAGGAGCGGCCGACCGGGTCATCGACGCGGTCCTCGCGCGCACCGCCCGGCGCACCTCAGCGGCCGAGCCGCCCGCGGTCCCCCTGGTCCGGAGGCCGGTCGTCTCGAACATCGGCTTCCATCAGGCGACCGGCACGCTGCGCATCCTGGGCCTCCCGTCGGCGAAGCTCGTCGGCGCGCTGGCCTCGGTCCAGGGCGAGGACTACATGTATCCCCTGCTTCAGTCGCGTTGGGGAAGCGAACCGCTCGCACTGCCATCAGGCACCTATCGCCTGGTGTTGCCGGACGGTTCGCGACGGCTGCAGGTCACCTCGGAACCGCTGGAGATCCGGCACGAGCTCTTCCATGCCACGGTGTTCGGGGAGGCCGGCGGCCTTGCGGTGCAGGTTCGCGCACCGCTGGAAGACGGCATCGAACGCGGAGCGCGCGCCCAGAAGGCGCTCGAGCGGGCCTACCGGCGCGGTCGCCGGCAGCCAGAGGACGCCGTCTTCTTCGAGAGCTTCCGCGGGCGCTCAGTGGCATGCAATCCGCGGGCTCTCGACCGCTTCATCGCCGCTGACCGGCCGAACACGCGGCGCTACTGGAGCGTTCAGGACGGGTCGGTCGAGGTGCCGATCGGCGCCATCCGCGTCATCGAGGGGACCCGTGCCTGGTGGCACGCGCGCGGTTCAGCCCGCGTCCTCGTCGTGAACGACTGGCTGCAGAAGCGCTGGCGCCGTCGCTCACACCAGCACGTGCTGCAGACCTGGCACGGGTCCACGTTGAAGCGCCTGGCGCGGGACCGGCCGGACGCCGGGTGGCGCACTCGCGTCGCTGCCCGTCTGGAGGGCAAACGATGGGACGCCCTGCTGGCGCAGAACGAGTTCAGCGCCCTGAACCTGCGCTCGGCGTACGCCTACAAGGGCCCGGTCTGGATCGAGGGTTACCCGCGCAACGACGCGTTGGCCCGCTCGTTCCAGTACGACCGATCCTCCTACGCGATCTACCACCGGCTCGGTATCGATCCGAACCTGAAGATCGTGCTCTGGGCGCCGACCTGGCGGGAAGATCGCCGCACGATGGTCGACTTCCTCGACGTCGGGCAGTTGTCCAGCCTGCTCGGGCCCGAGTGGATCATCCTGGTCCGCGGGCACGTGTCCACGTGGGGAACGGGCACCGACCAGTCGACCGACGGCGTGCTCGACGTGACCACGTATCCGGACATCACCGATCTGCTGCAGGTCACGGACGTCCTCGTCACGGACTACTCGTCGGTGATGTTCGACTGGGTGGTCACCGGCCGTCCGATCGTGTTCTTCGTGCCCGATATGGCGAACTACGCCTACGTGCTGCGCGGCTTCTACGCCGACCTGTTGGAGGACCCGCCGGGGCCCGTCGTGCGCACAACCACCGAAGTCGCCGCTGCCATCGAGACCTCAGGCGACCACAGCCGCGAGTATGCCGAGCAACGACGCGAGTGGCACGAGCGCTTCGCCGCCCACGACAACGGCCATGCTGCCGAGAACGTCGTCAAGCGGATGCTGGAAGCCGGTTGGCTCAGCGGGACGTGAGCCGACGAACCGTGGGGGCTCAGTGCCGGGAGCGGTCGAGGCTGCCGGCTCCCCCGCGTAGGGCACCGCGAAGAAAGCCCGCGCCCCAACACAGGTGCATCGTGGCCAGGACAAGCGCGAAGCGCAGCCGGTCGAGCAGCGATCCCGACGTCGTCGCCGCCGCAAACAGCAGCAGCAGGACGTAGGCCAGTGGCCCGGCGTACACCGCCGACAGAACCCACGCCAGCGTCCCGGAGACCAATCCGAGACCCTGCAGGAGGCTGACGACCAGCGCCAGCGCAAAGTTCACCACCAGGGCCGGTGGCGCGAAGAACCGGAGGGGATTGCGTCCCTTGTGGCGCCGGATGATCTCGGCTCGCCAGACCCCGGTCGAGTAGAACTGCTTGGCCAGGTTCTGCCAACTGCTCCGCGGCCAGTAGCTGACCTTCAGTCGCGGATCGAGCCACACGAGGTGCCCGGCTTCTCGCAGGCGGAAGTTCATCTCCCAGTCTTCCCCGCGCAGGACCGACTCGTCGAAGCCGCCGATCGACCGGATCGCGTCCCGACGCATGATGCCCATGTAGGCCGACTCCGCCGGACCCGGTTCGGCCGCATGCTCGTGATACGAGCCTCCACCCAGCCCAAGTGGGCTGTTGTAGGCCTTGGCGACGGCGGCCTGGAACCCCGGACGGCCGACCGCGGACATGATGCCGCCGAGGTTCGCCGCGCCGGAACGTTCCAACTCGGCCACCCCACGGGCGGTGTATCCCTCCGGCAGTTCGGTGTGCGCGTCGATGCGGATGACGACCGGGTACCGCGCCTCGGCGATGCCCAGGTTCACCCCGACCGGGATGTGTCGCTTGGGGTTCAGCACGACCCGGATGCGATCGTCGGCGGCGGCGAGCCGGGCGACCACCTCGTCGGTGCCGTCGGTCGACGGCGCCAGCGCCAGGATGATCTCGACCGGCCCGTCGTACTCCTGCGCGAGCACGCTGCTGACCGCCGCCTCGACGTAGTTGTACTCGTTGAAGATCGGCATGACGTACGAGACGCCGACCAACGGTTCGTCGCTGGTCACGTCTCGTCCTCCACCCAGGCGCGCAGCATGGCGAGATCATCGGGTTCGGTGATCTTCGCTGATCGGCGGTGGCCGGCCACCCACGCCACCGGCTGCTCGGGAAAGGCCTTCAGCACGGCGGTGACGTCGTCCGTGGGCGACCCCTGGTGTTCGGCGGCCAAGCGCTCCCACGCGGCGGTCAGGATCGAGCAGCGGAACGCCTGTGGCGTCTGATAGAGCCGGACCGTCGAGCGGTCCGGCGTGGCGACGACGGTGTCACCGTCCAGGATGACGACGCTGTCGGCTGGTTCGATGACGGTGGCGACGACGTCTGCATCCGCCAGGGCGGCCACGCACTTGGCCACGACCGCCTGCGGCACCAGCGGCCGAGCAGCGTCGTGGATGATCACGTGCGACACCTCCGGCGCCAATGCGGCCAGTCCCAACTGGGTGGACTGCGCTCGGCTGTCACCGCCGCGGATGACGCCGGCGATACCTTCGTCGACCAGCAGGTCGGCGGTACGCACCCGGTGCTCGGCCGAGGTGACGACCCACGTCTCGGCGATCTCAACCGTCCCGGTGAAGGCGCGGACAGCGTGCTGCAGGACGGTCGTCCCGCCGAGTTCCTCGAACTGCTTGGGCCGGCCACCGAATCGTTGCGATGAACCCGCCGCGAGCACCAACGCAGCCACCCGCACGGACACGACTATGCCTCCTCGCCGGCGGCAGGGTCGTACGTGCGGCGCACGTGCGTGTCGCGGCGGGCCGACGGGTCGAAGGCGAACAGCGCGTCGACCGCCCTGGCCGAGGCCTGCCCGTCGTCGTGGTGGTTGAACCGCTTGTGCCACGCGGCGTAGCGGTCGGCGAACGTCGGCGCCCAGTCGTCAATCGTGTCGAGCAGCTCGATGACCTCGGGCACAGTCCGCACGACCGGCCCGGGGGCGACCTCCTCCAGGTCGAAGTACGCCCCGCGGACCTTTGGATCGGTGTACTCCTCGATGTCCGGCGTGTAGAACAGCATCGGCCGACCGGTGACCGAGTAGTCGAACATCATCGACGAGTAATCGGTGATGAGCAGATCGGCGACCATGTACAGCTCGTTGATCTGTGGATAGGTGCTGACGTCGATGACGGCGTCGGAGACGACGCTCTCACCCTCTTCGAGGGTGCGCACGTGGCCGCGCTGAAGGAAGGTGAACTCCTTGCCGACCTCCTTGGCCAGCTTGACCAGGCTCAGCAGCTCCACGTTCTGGCTGGCTTCACGCCAGGTCGGCGCGTACATCACGACGCGGCGTCCGGCCGGGATCCCGATGCGCTCGCGGATCAGCGCAACCCGCGCCGGATCGATCGTGGTGAGCTCGTCGTTGCGCGGGTAGCCGATCTCGATCACGGCCGCTGCATCGTCACCGTGGAACTCGTACGCCTGCTGGATGATCGGCGTCGTGTCGCCGTTCTGGGAGATGAACATGTCCCAGTTGGCCCGCTCGGCCCGGGCGCGGTCACTGTGACCTCCCCGAAGGAGGCCGGCACCGCCGCGGTCCATGCCGATCCGCTTGTACATCGATCCGTGCCACGTCTGCAGCACTGTCTGGAACGGCTTCTTCACGTAGCGCCCACGCAGCCATTCATTGGTGACGATCCAGCGTGCCGACTCCCGAACCCGCCACCACTCCTTCGTCCCGATGACGAGCGGAATGGCGCCGTCGGGGACCGCGATCGAGCGGTCGTCCACCGACCAGTAGCGCGGCAGGTCGGGCCGTCGCCGTGCGACCTCGGCGTCGATGGCGCGCGGATTGCAGGTGGCACTGCGTCCGAAGAAGGACTCGAAGTACACCGCGTCGAGAGGTTTGGCCGGACCCATCGCGAACTGGTTGAAAAGCCGGCGCTGGCTGTGGGCGCCGTACTCTTCGGGCGTGCGCGGCCGCCCGACCCGGATGAGCAGCTGCGGCTGCGCGTTCACTTCGAATCGAAGGCGCATGTCGTCGCGGGCGTCGATCGTGGGAACGGTCGCGAGGTAGCTGTCCGAAACGAAGGTCGCGAACCGTGTGGGGGTACCTCCCGCTTGCGGGGGACTCTCGCCGCTCGTGCCCTTGAGCCGTCCCTCCAACGCGTAGGCACCACGCATCGGCGGCAGCGCGGGCCCACTCCACGTGCTGATCCGCAACGGAGCGGTGGCAGCGAATCGGCCGTCCGGAGTGATCTCGGTGATGGTCACCGGGATCTCGGCGCGCGCTGCGGCCAGGACCAGGTCGAACTCGTCCGGGTTGCCCTCCAGCAAGCCCGTCAGCCGGAGCTCGTCGCCATCGCGCGCGACCGAGGTGACGCGAACCAGGTGCGGCACGTCGACGATCTGGAGCGCGCCCGACGCGGCTGGCCCGACCATGAGGTCATCGATGAAGGTCCCCTCGTAGGTGACGGGGGCGCCGGACTCGGCGAAGGCCTCCCACCGCGCGGGCATGCGCACACCGGTTGCCTTGTCGATGAACTTCTTGCCGGCCGGCAGGGTGCCGGTGAGGATGATGCGATCGCCGGCCGCCTCGGCGGTCAGCGGGACCGTTTCCTGCTCGGCGCCGCGCAGCACGGCCTGACCCAGCTCCGATGCGAACTCACCCGGCACGTCGATGGAGACGTCGCGGCCATCCGTCACGACCGAGCGCGCCGGAATGCCGGGGGGCCCGACCTCGATGAATGCGCCTGCGCCATCGGGGATCGAGACCGGCCGGATCAGGTGATTGCCCACGAGACGCGCGCGGACCGTGGTCGGAGTGCCGAAGACGTAGGTGTTGCGAACCGGACCCCAGGAGCGGCGGACGTCGTGTCTGACTTTCGTGTGCAGCTCCCAGCGGCCGGGCGAGAGCTTGGCCAACTGCGCGGCCGGGAAGCGTGCCTCCCAAGTGGCGCCGCTGTAGTCGAGCTCGGCCCGGGCTGAGCCGCCGAGCACGTCGGGATCGGGAACGTGCCGCGTGATCGCCGTGGCCAAGCGACCACCCAGCCAGACTGGTCGACCTGGCCGCCGGAGGTAGACCTGATGCCGCGGGGAGCCGCCATGGGTCGAGCCGCGCACGAACGACCAACCACGAAGCACGAGATCATCGCCGTCCCACCGCGCGTCACGCAGTGCGGACATCCAGCCCAGATGCAGCCCCGGCGCGATCAGGCCCAGGAACCGAAAGCCCTGCTGGGCGAGCTCGACCCCACCCCGCATCAGCGGGTTCGGTGACACGCGCGCACGTCGGATGGACCGACGCAGCAGGTCCTTGAGGCGATCCTTCACCGGCTCAGCCGAACACGTGGGCGTCGGTGCGTGCCTGCTCCAGGACGCGCGCGAGCCACTGCGACTCCGACGGACGCAACCGGAAGGTCTCGCGCTCCTCGCGTCGAATCAGCGAGCTGAACTCGGCGATCTCGTAGCGCAATCCGTCTCCGTCGAACTTGTAGTAGTACTTCTTGTTGTCCGACTGGTTCTCGAACCGGGCCTCGAAGTACTCGGTCTTCCACCACGGCGCCGGAACGTACAGGTAGCCCAGGGTGCCGCCCACGACCAGGTCGCCTTCGGCCTTGACGCCCAGGCCCGTGCGCGCCGAGGCGACCGCGTGCGGGTACCGGAAGTCGATCCTCGAGTAGAGGTCGACGCCCTCGGGGTCTTCCTTCCAGGAGGTCGTCCGGACGTCGACGTAGTCCTCGCCCAACAGCTTGACGACTGCCAACAGCGGGTAGCTCGCGAGCTCGGCGAGGCTGCCGCCGTCCTGCTGCGGGTCGAGCTCGCGCACGTCGCCGGAGGTGAGCTTGGTGAAAGTGGCGTCGACCGAGCGGATGTCGCCGATCGAACCGCTGCGGGCAACGGCGACCATGCGCTGGAAGCCGGGCGAGTAGGCCGTCTTGATGGCCTCCATGAGGACGACTCCGGCCGCGTCGGCCGCCTCCTGCATGCGGACGACGTCAGCTTCGGCCAGCGCCATGGGCTTCTCGCACAGGACGTGCTTGCCGGCCGCGATGGCCTGCAGGGCGTAGTCGAGGTGGGTGCCGTGTGGCGTCGCGACATAAACCGCGTCGCACTTGTCGAGCAGCTCCTCGTACGAGGATGCGGCGAGATCCAGCTCGTGCTTGTCGACGAACGTCTTCACGTTGCCCGCGTCCCGCGACCAGGCCCCTTCGATGTCGACGCCGCTGACGAAACGGGCTTCCTCCACGAACCGGTGTGCAATCCGGCCGGTTCCGGCCACCCCGATCCGCAGGATGCCGGCGCCCTCATTGCGCAACTGGGTGCTGGAGATGCCCTTGGTGCGCTCGAGATAGACGACCTTGCAGTAGTCGTTGAGGTAGTCGAACTTGCCCAGCCAGTCCGAGCCGATGGCGAAGATGTCGACCCCGTACTTCTGGATGTCGTTGACCTTCTGGCCCTCGTACTCCTCGATGATCACCTCGTCGGCGAGGCCGCTGTCCTGCACGTTCTTGATCCGGTCCATCAGGGACTGCTGGACGTTGAGCTTGCCGCGGGCGTCGTCGAAGTTCTCGGTGGTGACCGCGACGATCAGGTAGTCCCCCAGTGCCTTCGCCCGCTCCAGCAGCCGGACATGGCCGTCATGGAACAGGTCGAACGTCCCGTAGGTGATCACACGCATGGGGTCTCCCGATCCGGATTTGCTGCAGTTCCTCGATCAGACAGCCTACTTGCCACCTGCCGGCGACCCGCGGTCCGAACCGGGGCGTCAGCGCCTGTTTGTCCGACACCGCCACGGAGCGCGACCTCAGTGGCCGTGGTGTTCGTCCGTGACGTCCGGGCTCGGGTACGTCCTGGTGGGGTTCGGCGGTTGCGGCGCACTGCCCTTGCCCGAGATCGCCGGGCCCACGACGAAGGCGGACAGGGCGAACAAGCCGGTGAACACCGCGACCGCAAGGGCCGGCGCCCACGGAGTGCGGAAACGGCGATGCAACCGGCGCAACATCGGCACCGTGAACAACAGACCCACGGCATAGAGCAGCGCGTTGCCGGAGGCGCCGGTGATCAGCGCCGCGCCGGCCAGCAGGCCGACGTGGTGCATCAGGTGCGGGACGAGGGCGAGCACCGTTCCGGCGGTGGCGCCGAGGGCGTCGCGGACGGCCCGCCAGCGGCTGCGCGGCGCGTCCGGGCCCTCGCCGGGAACGTCTTCACCCATGGTCGTACTTTGGCAGAGCAGACCAGCGGGTAACCGGGCGCTCGGTAGCCTCGGCTCGTGAACCACGGCATCGACACCTCGGCTTTCGACCCCGACATCCGCGTCCAGGACGACTTGTTCCGCCACGTGAACGGCCCGTGGCTGCGCACCACCGAGATCCCGGCCGACAAGGCGACGGCCGGCGCCTTCGTGACGCTGTTCGACGAGGCCGAGCAGAAGGTCCGCGCCATCATCGAGACCTGCCGGGACGAACCGAAGTCGGACGAAGAGCGCAAGATCGGCGACCTCTACGCCAGCTTCATGGACGAGGAGCGGGTCGAGAAGCTCGGCATCAGCCCCCTGACCGACGATCTGGCACGGATTGACGACGTGGCAGACGTGGCCGGTCTCGTGCGCACCCTCGGGTCACTGGAGCGGGCCGGTGTCGGCAGCGTCTTCGGTCTGTACATCGCGCCGGACCGCGGCCGCCCCGATCGCTACATCGTGCACCTGGTGCAGAGCGGCATCGGCCTGCCGGACGAGTCCTACTACCGCGAGGAGGCGTTCGCGCCAGTGCGCGACGCCTACGTCGCCCACATCAGCGCCATGTTGGAACTTGCCGGGTTCGACGACGCGAACGCCCGTGCAAGGAGCGTCATGGACCTGGAGACCCGCATTGCGTCCCACCACTGGGACCGGGTGGCCTGCCGGGACACGCAGAAGACGTACAACCTCCTCGACGGCAAGGCGCTGCAAGCACTGGCGCCTTCGTTCGACTTCGACGCCTGGGCGGCAGCTGCGGGCGTTCCGACGTCGGCCCTGGCCGAGACCATCGTGTCCCAGCCGTCCTACGTCGAAGGGCTCGCCCAGCTCCTGGTCGACGACGAGCTGGAGGCATGGCGCGACTGGTTGCGCTGGCAGCTCGTGCACACCGCCGCCCCGTATCTGTCGAGCGCCTTCGTCGAGGAGAATTTCGCGTTCTACGGCAAGACTCTCAGTGGCACGGACGAACTGCGCCCGCGCTGGAAGCGCGGCGTCGGGTTCGTCGAGGGTGCCGTGGGCGAGGCCGTCGGCAAGATCTACGTCGCTGCAGAGTTCCCGCCGGCGGCGAAGGCACGGATGACCGAGCTGATCGACAACCTGATCGCGGCCTACCGCGCGAGCATCGCGTCGTTGCCGTGGATGAGCGACGCCACCAAGCAGCGCGCCCTGGAGAAGCTCGCCCAGTTCACGCCCAAGATCGGGCACCCGGACGCATTCAAGGACTACTCCGCACTGGAGACCTCTGCCGACGACCTCGTCGGCAACGCCCGGCGGGCGCTGTCGGTCGCCATGGACCGGGAGCTGGACAAGCTGGGCAAGCCGATCGACCGCGACGAGTGGTACATGACGCCGCAGACGGTCAACGCGTACTACAACCCGACGATGAACGAGATCGTCTTTCCGGCCGCCATCCTCCAGCCGCCGTTCTTCGACCCGGAGGCCGACGACGCGGTCAACTACGGCGCCATCGGCGCGGTCATCGGCCATGAGATCGGGCACGGCTTCGACGACCAGGGCTCGCAGTACGACGGCACCGGCCAGTTGAACAACTGGTGGACCGACGACGATCGCACCGCGTTCGACAAGCTCACGGCCGACCTGATCGAGCAGTACAACGGCCTGTCGCCGGAGGGAGCCGACGGCCAGCCGGTCAACGGCGCGCTCACCATCGGCGAGAACATCGGCGATCTGGGTGGGCTCGGCATCGCCTACAAGGCCTTCCGGCTCAGCCAGCCGATCGAGGACGACGTCGACGGGTTGAGCCCGGACCAGCGGTTCTTCCTGTCGTGGGCGCAGGCGTGGCAGGCGAAGGTGCGGCCGGCCGAGGTCGTCCGCCGCCTGACCATCGACCCACACTCGCCGCCGGAGTTCCGGTGCAACCAGGTGGTCCGCAACCTGGACGCGTTCTATGACGCCTTCGACGTGAAGCCCGGTGATGCGCTCTGGCTCGAGCCGGAGGACCGCGTCACCATCTGGTGAGCAGTCCTACAGTTCGCATTGTGGATCCGCAGAAGCGCATCGTCACCGTTCTGTCGGCGACGCAGGTCATCGGCTCGCTCGGCGTCGGCGCCGGCCTGACGATCGGTGCGCTCCTGGTCAAAGACATCAGCGGATCGACCGGCTGGGCCGGACTGGCCACGGTCTTCCAGGTCATCGGGGCGGCCGCCTTCACCGTGCCCCTGGCCAAGCTGGCGACGCGAGTGGGCCGTCGCCCCGCTCTGGTCAGCGGTTGGTGCCTCGGCTGCCTCGGTGCGTTCATTTGCATCCGGGCCGCGGTCGCCGACTCGCTACCCCTGGTGCTCCTCGGCCTGGCGCTGTTCGGCGTGGCGACGGCGACCAGCCTGCAAGCCCGCTTCGCCGCCGCCGACCGGGCCGAGCCGGAATCGGTCGGGCGCTCCCTTTCCCTGGTGGTGTGGGCCGGCACCATCGGCGCCGTCGTCGGACCGAACCTGATCGAGCCCGGTGCGACCGTGGCGCACCGGCTGGGTATTCCGCCGCTGGCCGGACCCATGGTGTTCTCGTTGATCGGATTCGCCGTCGCCGCGGTCATGACGTTCGCCCTCCTGCGCCCGGACCCGTTGGAGGCCACGCTCGGGAGCACCGTCGAGCGACCGTCGATGCGCTCGGCCCTGCCCCACGTCCGCGGCCGCGTTGCGCTCGCGATCTACGCCATCGGCACCGCACACGCCGTCATGGTCGCGGTCATGGCACTGACCCCGGTCCACATGCAGGACCACGGCTCAGAACTTCGCATCATCGGCATCACCATCAGCCTGCACATCGCCGGGATGTTCGCCCTGTCCCCGGTCATGGGCTGGATCAGTGACCGCATCGGGCCCATGCCCACGATCCTCGCCGGCCAGATCACGCTCATCCTCGCCGTGGCGCTGGCCGGAACCTCCGGCCACTCCGAACCGCAGATCATGGTCGGCCTCACGCTTCTCGGCGTCGGCTGGTCGGCCTCGGTGATCGCCGGCGCGGCGCTCGTCGCGGGTGCCACAGCGGGGACGGTCCGGCCGCTCGTCCAGGGCATCGCCGACCTCACCATGCACCTTGCAGGCGCCACCGGCGGTCTCCTCGCCGGCGTCGTGGTGGCGATCTACGGCTACGGCGTCCTGAACGCCTCCGCCGGTGTCCTGACCCTGCCGCTGATCATCGCGGTCATCGGCGCGGCACGACGGGCGAAGGTGCACGAACCGGCGCGCTGACACGATGGCGCCCATGGACGCCGCCGACGTACGCCTGGTCTTCACCGCCGACGACACGACGGTCGCTGCCGAGCTGCTGGATGCGTTCAACCGCGAGTTCGACGCCCCCACGCCCGGACCGGACGCCATCGCCGCCCGGCTCGCGACGTTGCTCGGCGACCAGACGACCTATGCGCTCGTGGCAACGCTGCCGGACTCGGGCGACGTCGTCGGCATCGCCCTGGTCACGCTGCGCTCGAATGTCTGGTACCAGGGTTGGGTCGGGATGCTCGACGAGCTCTACGTGGCCCCCGCGCACCGGAATCAAGGTCTTGGCGCGGCGTTGCTGCGTGCCGCCGAAGCAGAACTCCTCGCCCGGGGTGGGGACGTGCTGGAGATCAACGTCGATGGCGAGGACGTCGACGCCCAACGGTTCTACGAGCGCCATGGCTACGTCGACCACGACACGTGGAGCGACCAGCCGTCCCGGATGTACTTCCGCGATCTGCGCCCCTGACCCGCGGGCTACGATCCGCGGGTGAGGCGTCTCTCCACGATCGACCGCCACGAGGTGGCCGGGGCGTTCGCCGACGTCGGCGTGCTCGTGCCGATCGCGGTGGCCCTGATCGTGACGAACGGACTCTCCCCCACGGCCGTGCTGCTGCCGGCCGGGCTGCTGTACGTCGCCGCCGCCTGGGTGTACCGGCTGCCGGTTCCGGTGCAACCGCTCAAGGCCTTCGGGGCCATCGCCATCGCCAGCGGCCTCGGCGTGGACGCCATCGCCGCGGGCGCCCTGCTCATGGGCGCCATCTTTCTCATCCTGGGCGTCACCGGCCTCATCGACTGGGCCGCCCGGGCATTTCCACGGCCGCTGATCCGCGGCGTCCAGCTGACCGTCGGACTCCTGTTCCTCAAGATCGCCTACACCATGGTCATGGAGCCGCCGGCCGCCTTCGTCGACCACACGGTCGACCGGGGGTGGCTGGTCGGCTTGAGCGTCGGATGCGCCGTGCTGGCCCTCGCTCTCCGGCGACAACCCATCGCATTGGTCCTGATCGTGGTCGCCGTCGTGGCGATCGCCGTACGGGCGCAGGGGTTCGCGTGGGGGCCCGCGCCGATCTCGCGTCCGCAGCTCGACCTCGCCACGTTCGCAGCGGCCTTCGTCGCACTGGTGATCCCCCAGTTGCCGCTGACCTTTGCGAATTCGTGCCTCGCCACCGCGGACGCGGCGCGGACGTACTTCGGCGAGGCGGCGCAGCGCGTCCGTCCCGGCCGGCTGGCCACCTCGCTCGGTGCAGCCAACCTGTTCGCCGGCGCGATCGGTGGAATGCCGGTCTGTCACGGCGCCGGGGGCATGACCGCTCACCGGGCCTTCGGCGCCCGCACCGGCGCGGCCCCAGCCATCATCGGTGCGACGCTGGTGGTGCTGGCCATCGTGTTCGGAGCCGGGCTCGCCGCCTTGCTGACGGTCTTCCCGCTCCCCATCCTCGCCGGGCTGCTGGCCGTGTCCGGCCTGCTGCACATCGCCCTGCTGCGCGACCTCGCGCTTCCCGGTCACTGGGTCATCGCCGTGGGGATCGGCGTGACCGGATTCCTGACCAATCTCGCCATTGCTCTCGGCGCCGGACTGCTCGTGTGGTGGACCGTCGTCGGAATCAGGTCGCGCCTCCGAACACCTCGCTGACCACGTTCTGGACAGATGTCCAGTCACCCTTCCGATTTGCGCGGGCGAGGCTTAGGCTCGCGGGATGACGTCGACGCTTTCCGACCAATTCGAGGTCGTCAACCCGGGCACCGGCGCGGTGGTTGGCACTCACCCAGTCCACACCGCCCAGGTCATCGCCGACCGGCTCGCACAGGCCCGTGAGGCTCAGCACTGGTGGGCCGAACAGGGATTCACCGGCCGCAAGCAGGCCATGACGAACTGGGTTCGCTGGCTCGCCGCCCGCGCCGAAGAGATCTACCAGCTCGGCCACGAGGAGACGGCACGGCCGATCCCCGACGTCCAGATGGAGTTCGTCGCCGGTCTCGAGGAAATCCGTTGGGCCGGGGCCAACGCATCGCGCATCCTCAAGACCCGCTCCGTCGCGCCGGGCATCGCCCTGTTCAACTTCGCGGCCCGGGTCTCGCACGACCCGCTGGGCGTCGTCGGCCTGATCACTCCGTGGAACGTGCCGATCTACACCGTGCTCAGTGGCACCGCCTGCGCACTTGCCGCCGGCAACGCCGTCGTCGTCAAGCCGAGCGAGCTCAGCCCCGGTGTCGCGACGTTCATCCTCGACGGGTTCCACAAGGCCAACCCGGAGGTTCCGGCCGGCCTGGTCAGCCACGTGACCGGCCTCGCCGACACCGGTGCGGCACTGTGTCGCTCCGGCGTGGACAAGCTCGCATTCACCGGATCGGTTCCCACCGGCCGGCGCGTGATGGCGACGTGCGCCGAGAACCTCACGCCGGTCGTGCTCGAACTCGGCGGCAAGGACCCGACGGTGGTCGCCGCGGACGCCGACCTCGACGCGGCGGCGAAGGCCGTCGTGTGGGGCGCGTTCTTCAACGCCGGCCAGGCCTGCGTCGGCGTGGAACGCGTGTACGTCGTACGCGAGGTCCGCGACGAGTTCCTCGCCCACGTGAAGCGCTACACCGAACTGGTCACAGCCGGACTCGAGGAAGGCGCGAGCTACGGACCGATGATCACCCCGGGGCAGGTCGAGATCGTCCGCCGCCACATCGACGCGGCACTCGAGGGCGGCGCGACGGCACTCGTCGGTGGGCCGGAATCGGTGCGCGCACCGTTCATCGACCCGGTCCTGCTCGTGGACGTGCCCGAGGACAACCCGGCGGTCGCCGAGGAGACCTTCGGGCCCACGCTCGTGGTCAACACGGCCGATGACGTGGACGACGCGATCCGGCGCGCCAACGGAACGTCCTTCGGTCTCGGCTCGTCGGTGTTCTCAGCCCGCCACGGCGAGGAGATCGCCCGCAGGCTCCGCGCCGGCGGCGTCACGATCAACGCCGTCCTGTCGTTCGTCGGCATGCCCTCGGTCCCATTCGGCGGAGTGGGCGATTCCGGCTTCGGCCGATTCCACGGCGCGGCCGGACTGCGCGAATTCACCTACGCCAAGAGCACGGTGCGCAAGCGATTCAACATTCCCGGACCCGATGTGCAGTCGTTCCCCCGCACGCCCGACCAGTACGACGCGGTGCGCGACATGATCCGCGTGCGCTACGAGCGGCGCCTGCGCAAGTAGCCCACGCGCGGCCGGCGCCGAACGATCCGGGATTTGGTCAAACGCGTGCCGACCGGTGCCGGGATGCGTTATATGTGATGTTCGTAACAACACGGACAGCAATTCAGACACCTGTCCGGTTCTGTCCTCAAGGAGCTCCATGACGGCCTCAGCCCCGCCGGGATTGGTCGGGCTCGGCCGCTTCTTCGTCATGACTGCCGGGACGTTCCGCGCCATTCCGCGCGGCGTTCATCTCGCCGAGCTGTTGGAACAGACGGTGTTCATCGCCCGCGTCTCACTGTTGCCCGTCGTGTTCGTGACGATCCCATTGACCGTCGTGGTGCAGTTCTTCATCGGCCAGTTGCTGGCCGCCATCGGCGCGCAGGACCTGGCCGGTGCCGGCGCCGGTCTTGCCGTCGTGCAGGAGTTGGGCCCGTTTGCCAGTGTGCTCGTCGTGGCCGGCGCCGGGGCCACCGCGATCTGCGCCGACCTGGGTGCCCGCCGCATTCGCGACGAGCTCGACGCCATGACGACGCTGGGCATCGACCTGGTGCACCGGCTGGTGCTCCCCCGCGTCGTCGCGTTCGCCATCGTTTCGGTCGGGCTCTTCACCGTCGTGGTGGTCGTCGGCCTGTTCGGCACGTTCTGCTTCTCGACCCTCGCCCAAGGCGCCAGCCCGGGCGTCTTCGTCGCCGACATCACGCTGCTCACCGGCATTCCCGACTTCGTCGTGGGCCTCATCAAGACGGTCGTGTTCGGCGTCGCCGCCGGGCTCGTGGCCTGTTATCTCGGGCTCTACGCCGAAGGCGGACCACGCGGCGTCGGCGATGCCGTGAACCTCACCGTCATCTACTCACTGATGCTGCTGCTGGTCCTCAACACGCTCATCACCAGCGTCTACATCCAGCTGGACGTGGGCTGATGGCGACACTCGATCCGGCCCGGTTCAGCCCTGCACGCCCGGTTGCACACGCACTGGATCTGCTCGGCGACCAGGTGCAGTTCCAGCTTCGCGCCTTCGGGATGATCCCGTACGCCATCCGGCACTATCCCGGCGAGATCCTGCGGCTGCTCGCCCTGGTCAGCTTCGGCCGGGGAGCCCTGGCCCTGATCGGCGGAACCGTGGTCACGGTCGGCTTCCTGACCACGTTCGTCGGGATCGAACTGGGGATCCAGGGCTACAACCAGCTCAGCACCATCGGCGTGGAGTCACTCACCGGCTTCGTGTCGGCCTACGTCAACACGCGTCTCGCCGCGCCGTTCATCGCCGGGATCGCCCTCGTGGCGACCGTCGGTGCCGGATTCACTGCGCAGCTGGGGGCGATGCGCATCAGCGAGGAGATCGACGCGCTGGACGTCATGGCCGTGCAGTCCGTGGCCTACCTGGTGTCGACGCGCATCGTGGCCGGCATCATCGCCATCGTCCCGTTGTACTCGATCGGCCTGCTCGCGTCGTACGCCGGCACCCGCCTCATCATCACCGGCGTCTACGGCCAGTCCGGCGGATCGTACGACTACTACTTCATGACGTTCCTGATCCATCGGGACATCTGGGCGTCCATCGCGATCGTCGCGATCGGCGCGGTGCTCATCCTCGGAATCCACTGCTACTACGGATACACCGCCACCGGCGGACCGGCCGGGGTCGGCCGCGCCGTCGGCCGCGCAGTCCGACTGTCGCTCATCACGATCCTGTCCGCGGACCTGCTGCTCAGCCTCGCGCTGTACGGCGGGTCGAACAGTCTCCACATCTCGGGCTGATCGGCATGAGCAGGGAGACGGTGGTGCGACGGCTGCAGGCCCTGGTGGGCCTGGCCGTGATCATCGGCGCGATCGGCGTTTCGGTCGGCGCCTACAACCACTCCTTCTCCCGGCCGGTGAACGTCACGTTCGAGGCACCGAACGCCGGGCTTCTGCTCGTGCCCGGGAGCGAGGTCCGGCTGCGCGGCATCCCGGTGGGGCGTGTTGACGCGATTGCGTCGCAGGGAACCGGGTCGCGCCTGACGCTCGCCCTCGACCCGGACAAGACCACGTTCATTTCGGCCGACACGACGGCCCGCATCACGCCCAGCACCGTCGTCGGCGCCCCGCACGTCGAGCTGCTCGCCCCGACCAGTGCGGGCGCGAACCCGATCAGGGCCGGCGACATCATCCGGCCGGACAGCGAGATCCCCAGCGTCAACGATCTCTTCCAGGAGACCGTGACGCTGCTGCAGTCGATCCCGGTCGACGATCTCAACGCCACCCTGTCCGGACTCGCGGCCGCGCTGGACGGCCGCGGTGACGACCTCGGCGCCATGCTCACCGACCTCGACGCGTACGTCACCGAGGTCAACGAGCACCGCGATGCCCTCACCCGCGACATCGAACTGGCCGCCACCGTGTCCACGCAGTACGGCGACATCGCGCGGCCGCTGCTCAAGCTGTTGAAGAACTCGACAGTCACGGCGAGGACCGTTCGGGTGCGGCGCGACGACTTCAGTGACCTGCTCGACTCGGGCGATGACCTCGCCCGGGCCGGCATCCCCTTCGTGGACGACCTGCGGAGCCCGCTCACCATGGCGCTGAAGGCGCTTGATCCGGTCACGGCCCTGCTCGCGACCTACTCCCCCATGTTCCCGTGCACGCTCAAGGAAATGGCACGTCAGGCGCTCAACAACGTCTCGCTCGGCGTGAAGTACCCGGGAGCGCAGGCCGTCATGACGTTGCTCCCCGGGCAACGCGGCTACCGGTATCCCGACGACCTGCCGAAGTTCGTCGACGACCGCGGACCGACCTGTTACAGCCTCCCCAACCCGGTGGAGGACGCCGAATACCCGTTGCCGTACCGCCGGTACAACGACAACAGTCACGCCAACGAGGACGGCACCACCAGGATCCCCCTGCGGCCGATCGAGTTCTTCCCGCCGCCCCAGCCCGCCGGAGGCACACCATGACGGGCCGCACGGGGACTCTGTTCAGGGGCGCCTACACCAATCACCAGATCCAGTTCCGCGCCAACGCGGTACGGGTGGTCGTGTTCGTGCTGTTCGCCTGCCTGCTCGGCTCGTTGATCCTGCTGGTGCTCGGCGACCCGATGCGTCGGGGCGCGCGGCCGTATCACGCCGTCTTCACCAACGCGTCCGGGTTGGACGAGGGATCGGCGGTGCGCGCCGCCGGCGTCGAAGTCGGGTCCGTCACCGAGTTGCGACTGCGTCCGGACCACACCGTGCAGGTGACCTTCGGGGTGAAACCCCAGGTCGGCCTGACCACCAGGACCGAGGCGCGCGTGCGGTACGCGAACCTGACCGGCGACCGCTACCTGGAGCTGACCGCGCCGACAGCTTCCCGCGGCACGGCCCTGCCCGAGGGCGGCACGATCCCGGCCAGCCGCACGACGCCCGCACTCGATCTCGACCTCGTCTTCAACGGCTTCCGCCCCTTGACCCGGGCGCTGGACCCCGCGGCGGTCAACCAGCTGACCAGCAGCATCATCGCGGTCAGCCAGGGACAGGGGGCCGCCCTCGACGACCTGCTCCGCAACGTCGCCTCGCTGACCAACACGCTCGGTGACCGCTCCGCCCTGATCGAGCAGGTGATCGACAACCTGACGGCGATGCTCGACATCGTCGACGATCACCGTGACGACGTGACCCACCTGATCGACGGCCTGGCCGACCTCATGGACGGCCTGGCCGACGACCGCAAGCGCATCGGCGCATCGCTGGAGTCCCTCAGTGACACGACCGTGGCCGGCACCGACTTCCTGCGGGACATCCGCCCTCCGTTGAAGGACGCCATCGCCGAGGCGCACCGCACCGCCGTGGTGTTCAACAACAACTCCGCGGCCGCGGACCGATACCTGCCGCAACTGCCCACGGGCGTCAAGGCGCTGGGCCGCGGCGGCGCGTACGGATCGTTCTACAACTTCTACCTCTGCGGTGTCCGATTCAAGCTGGACGGACCCCAAGGCCCCACGTACACACCGTTCACGCTGGCGCAGGAGTACCGATGCCAGTTCAACTGAATCGCAGCGAAGCTCGTCGCGACGCCCGCCTGGCCCAGATCGGCCTGATCGGCGTGGTGGCGCTCGCGCTCGCGACCTTCCTCATCCTGAACCTCGGCGTCGTCAGCCGGTTCTGGACGGCCGCACCGTATGAGGCCGACTTCGCCCACGCCAGCGGACTGAAGAGCGACGACCCGGTCGAGATCTCCGGCATGCGCGTCGGCTCGGTCGACGAGGTCCGGATCAACGGAACTCACGTCACGGTGACGTTCCACACCGATGAGGTGCGTCTGGGAAACCGGACACGGGCTGCCATCAAGACGTCGTCCGCCGTCGGCGAGCGCTACCTGGCACTCACCCCGGCCGGGTCAGGCGAGCTCAAGCGTGTCCCGCTGAGCCGCACCAGCGTCCCCTACGACCTCACCGCGGCCCTGGCGGACGTCACCACGGACACGACCGAGCTCGACGTCGACCAGCTCGCCGATGCACTCGACGCGGTCTCCGGGACGCTGTCCGAGACTCCGGACAGCTTCCGCGACGCACTCTCCGGCGTCCACAAGTTCGCCACCGTCGTGGCCGACCGCGACGAGGCGCTGGGTCGACTGCTCGCCGACACCTCGAGTGTCTCGGACCTGCTGGCCGATCGCTCGACCACCATCGCCACGCTGATGGAGGACGGCGACGACGTGCTCGACGAACTGCACGACCGCCGCGCCACGATCCACGCCCTCCTGGTCTCCACCCGCGAGCTCAGCGCGCAGCTCACGGCCGCGCTGCGGGAGAACCGGGCGCAGCTGCGCCCGGCCCTCGACCAGCTCAACGACGTCGCCACGGTCCTGAACCGCCACGAGAAGTCGCTCAACTTCCTGATCGACCACCTTGGCGGCTATGCCCGCAACCTGGGCGAAGCCGTCGGTGGCGGACCGTTCTTCTACGGCTACGTGGCCAACCTCGTCCCGACCAACCTGATCCCGTTGCCCATCCAGCCCCAGCCGGAGTTCTGATGAGCCGCCGCATCCAGCTCCTCGTCGCCGTGCTGCTGGCACTCGGCGCGTGGGTGGCACTCGTCCAGACCACGGGCCGGCAGGTGTTCACGGTCTACTTCGCCGATGCGACGAAGCTGCACACCGGCGACAAGATCACCGTGCTGGACGTGCCGGTCGGGAAGGTCCTCTCCGTCGACCCGGAACGCGACCGGGTGCGGGTGCGCATCGAGGTGACCGACGACCAGAAGATCCCGGCAGACGCCTCGGCGACGATCGTGGCGCCGACCATGGTGTCGGTTCGGCACATCGAGCTCTCCCCCGCCTACGGAGGCGGCCCGGCGCTGGCCGACGGCGCCTCGATCCCGGTCTCCCGGACCGCGTCGCCGGTCGAGTGGGACGACGTGCAACGCGAGTTCACCCGGTTCGCCCGCGCCCTGGGCCCGAACGGGGCAAACCGCAAAGGCGCGCTCAGTGACCTGATCACGAACGCCGCGGCGAACCTCGACGGGCAGGGGCGCAACCTCGGTGAGACGCTCGTTGCCATCGCCGACGCCCTGCGGACGCTGTCCGATCACCGCGGCGACCTGTTCGCGACCGTGCGGAACCTGGACGTCTTCGTCAAGGCCCTGGCCTCATCGGACGAGACGATCCGCCTGTTCACCAAGCACCTGACGGACGTGTCCGAGCAGCTCTCCGACGACAGCGACGTGCTGGTCGACGCGCTCGACGAGCTCGGGACCGCGCTGGCTGAGCTCAACGGCTTCCTCGACGACAACAGCGCCGCAACCGGCCGGACCGTCGCCAGCCTGCAGCAGTTCACCCACAATCTGGCCAGTCACCGCCAGAAGATGGCCGACATCCTGCAGGCCGCGCCGACCGCCCTGTCGAACTACTACAACACCTACTACCCCGACGCCCCGGCGATGACCGGCACGTTCGTCGGCGCCAACTTCGATTCGCCGGCCACCTTCATCTGCTCCTCGCTCTACTCGCTGGGCGGGACGCCATCGGAGTGCGAAGCGCTCATCGGCCCCATCGCGCAGTACCTGAAGATCCCGGTGAACCCGATCGGGATCAATCCGCTCGAGCGAAACGGGGGCAGCGGCGCGGCCGCCGATCCGGCCGGCGGCGCCACGACGGGCACGGCAGCCGGGCCGGCCGTGGCTGTGCCCACTGCGCCGACGCCGGGCGACGGGTCGCCGGACTCCGTCGACCTGCTGGGCAGCCTCATGTTGGGACTCGTGCCATGACCGGCCGCTGGCGCGCACTCCTCGCCGCGCTCATCGTCGCCGCGAGCACCTCCGGCTGTGGCTGGTCCGGGCTGAACGAGAACCCGCTGCCCTTTGCGGCCGGCAACGGCGACGGCGCGCTGTCGGTGACGGTCCACCTGGCGAACGCGGTCAACCTGGTGCCGAACTCCGAGGTCAAGGTCAACGACGTGACCGTCGGTTCGGTGCGCCGCATCGAGTTCGACGACTGGCATGCACGCCTGACCGTCGGTCTCGAGCCGGACGTGCGGCTGCCGGCGAATGCCCAAGCCCGCATCGGGCAGAAGAGCCTGCTGGGCGCCGAATATCTCGAGCTCGCGCCACCCACGGCTGAGCAGCCGCGCGGCACCCTGGCCGACGGCGCGGTCATCCCACTGTCCCGGACCGGTCGGTACCCGGAGACCGAGGAGTTGTTCGCGGCGCTGGCCACCGTGCTCAACGGCGGCGGCCTCAGCCAGATCGGCACGATCACCTCGGAGCTCAATGCTGCCTTCAACGGACGCGAATCCGACGTCCGCCAACTGGTCGAACATCTCGGCACCCTGATCGGGACCCTCGAAGCGCAACGAACCAAGATCGTGGCCGCCACCGACGGGGTCAACGAGCTGTCCGGGACGTTCGCCGACGATCGCGAAACGCTCAGCCGGGCCCTCGAAACGCTTCCCCGCGCCGTCGACGTCCTGCGGGACGAGCGCGACCAGCTGACCGACACGCTCGACAGCCTGGCCGAGTTCGGCGATTCGACGACCACCTTGATGACCACCAACCGCCGCCGGCTGCAGAGCAACCTCAAGAGCCTCCGGCCGATCCTGCACGAACTGGGCAACGCCGGGGACGCCTTGACGAACTTCCTGTCCAGCGTCACCTTCCCGTTCCCGCTGGAGGGCCTGATCAGGTCGGCCAAGGGCGACTACCTGAACCTCTTCCTCACCGTCGACGCCACGACAACGGCCATCACCCGAGACCTGCTCGGCGGCATCTCACCCCTGGACGCGGTGTACTCAGGCCTGACCGGTACCCCGACGACGGCAACGTCGTCCGGTGCCAGCGACCCGCTCGACCTCAAGGGTTCGCTGGACAAACTGGCCAAGGCGAAGCCGCCGGCAGGAGCCGCACCGGCGCCGACCTCGGCCGCGACACCCCCGGCCGAGAAGCCGGGCCTCGGTGGCCTCCTCAACGGCCTGACCGAAGGGTTGCTCTGATGTTGCCCAAGCTCGTGCGGCGCCAGCTGGCCGCCTTCGCCCTGGTCAGCTTCCTCGCCATGTCGCTGCTCGGCGTCCGCTACCTCCAGATTCCCGAGAGTCTCGGCATCGGTCGGTTCGACGTGACGGTGCCGCTGTCCCACGCCAGCGGCCTCTACCCGAACGCACCGGTGACCTTTCACGGCGTCCAGATCGGCTCGATCTCCGAGGTGGAGCTCACCCCGGACGGCACGGTCGCGACGCTCAGCCTCCAGGAAGACGCGGCCGTGCCCGCGACAGCATCCGTTCAGGTCCGCAACGGCTCGGTCATCGGCGAGCCTTTCCTCAACCTGGTGGCATCGCCGGGCGGCGGTGCCGGCGGCCGAAACCTGCGAGACGGCGACACCATCCCGGGCAGCCGGGTCCAGCTCCCGGTGCCCACCGGGAGCTTCCTGACCGAGATCCGACAGCTCGTCAGCTCCATCCCGACCGACGACCTGCGCACCACCCTCGACGAGTCCGCCACCGCCCTGCAGAACGCCGGCGCCCTGCCTGCTGTCATCGACAGCAGCACCACGCTGGTCGATGCCGCCTCGCAGAACAAACGCGAGACCCTCACCCTGATCGAGAACTCGGAGAAGGTCCTGGCGACCCAGGACGACCTGCATCGGGAGATCCGCTCGTCGGTGCGGGACCTGGCGGACTTCTCCGAAACGCTGGCCGACGGGGACGACGAGCTCGGCTCGGTGCTCGAAGCTGGCAGCCCGGCGGCCGATCAGGCCATCGCGCTCATCCGGGCGCTGTCACCGTCCCTGCCCGCCCTGGCCCAGGACCTGGCCGACTTCGGACGAGTGCTCGACGTCTACCGGCCCAGCCTCAAGCACCTGCTGATCGTCTTCCCCGGCACCTTGGAGGCTCAAGCGACGGTGCAGAAGTACTACCCCGATCAGGACTACGGCGACTCCGGTTTGAGCTTCAAGCTGACCGTGAACAACCCGCCGGTCTGCTACGAGGGGTTCCCGGAGGCGTTCCAGCAGCGGAATCCGGAGGACCTCAGCCCGAGGCCACTACCGCCGAACTCCTACTGCAAGGTGGCCCCGTCCGACCCACGCATCGTCCGCGGCGCACGCAACATGCCCTGCCCGCATGATCCGGACAAGCGCGGCGCCCGGGCCCAGGACTGCGGGCTCGTCTTCAACCCGCGGGAGCTCGACGAATGAGGACCATCCGGCTGTCCACCGCACTCCTGCTGGTCGCTGTCGTCACGATCGGCCTCGTCAGCATCCCCCAGTGGCAGAACCTGCACGCGGCCAAGGTGCGCGCCGACGACCGCGCCGCCGCACGAACCGTCGCCGAGTTGGAGGTCAAGGACCTGACCACGCTCAGCCCAGCGACCCTGGATCCAACCCTCAAACGGCTGAAGAAGCGCCTCACCGGGACGTTCGCCCGGCAGTTCGACGCGTTCTACGCGACCTTCGCGTCCGTCGTCAGCCAGCAGAAGGTGACCTCGCGCGGCTCGGTCCAGTCGGTCGCCCTCGCGTCCTTGACCGAACGCAAGGCTGTCGCCCTGGTGGCGGCTCGCGCCGTCGTGTCCAGCACGGAGACCAAGCGCGACCTCCACCGCGCCTATCGGTTCGAGGTCACGCTCACCAAGCGCGGTGACGTGTGGCTGATCTCCGGGATGAGGTTCGTGTCGTGATCGCCGCTCCGACTGCTCGCCACGAACGCGTCGCCCGCCGCGTCCTGGTGCTTCTCGCGGTGGCGGCGCTCGTCGCCCTGCTGATCGTCTGGCGGCAGGCGCACGGGGCGGCAGCGGCGGAACGAGCTGGCGAGGCCGCCACGAAGGTTGCGCGCACCTCCGTTCCCGCCATCCTCAGTTACACCGACAGCAGCCTGTCGGCCCAACTCGCCTCGGGCCGCCGCCTGATGACGCCGGCGTACGCGAAGCGCTACGAGTCCATGGTCAAGAGCCGGGTGTGGCCGCGTGCCCGCAAGTACGGTGTGGCGAACCAGGTCGGGGTGGTGACTGCCGGAATCGTGAGGTCCACCTCGGAGAGCGCCGTGATCCTGGTGTTCGCCAACCAGACGACGCGCACCAAGGAGAAACCGGACGGACTGACGCAGGGCACGCGCCTCGAGGTCACGCTCCGGTTCCGCGATGACCGGTGGCTCGTCGATGACATCAGGCCACTATGACCACCCACCGCACCAGGAAGGCTCCCCGATGAGCGTGCAACCTGACCCCGTTCCCGACCGTTCGCCCTCCTCGACCGCGGCGCCGTCGCCACGCCGCGTCCTGTCCGCCCGCCAAGCCAGCCGACTGGAACGTCTCGTGGACGCCGCCGTGGAGGAGTTGCGCGCGCACGGCTATGAGGGCCTCACCGTCCGCGCCGTCGCCACCCGCTGTGGAGTCGCCGCCGCTACCGCCTACACCTACTTCGCCTCCAAGGACCATCTCGTCGCCGAGATCTTCTGGCGCCGGCTCCGCGCCCTGCCCGAGGTCGAGCCCCGGTCGAGATCCCGGGAGGATGCCGTCGTCGACCTGATGAAGGCGACCATCTCGATCGTGGCCGACGACCCAGCCGTGGGTGCGGCGTGCACGGTCGCGATCCTCGCGCAGGACCCCGAAGTGAGCACCCTGCGCGACCTGATCGGCGCCGAGGTCACACGACGCATCGACCTTGCGCTCGGCGGGACCGGCACGCCCGAGCTGGTGGCCGACCTGACCACCCACTGGGCCGGCGCGTTCCTGATCTCCGGCATGGGCTACGCGACGTTCGACGAGACGGTGGCGAACCTGGACCGCGGCGCCCGAGCCCTCATGCGGGCCGACTGAGTGGACTAGTTGCCGGAGGCGATCTTGAGCTGCTGGTCGCGATCGGCCACCTTGAGCCGTGGTCGGCCGGCATCCTTGCCGGACGCACGTTCGTGCTCGTCGAGCCGCTTCCAGCTGGTCAGGTCGACGATGGAGATCCCGCGCTCGACGAGCAGCCCGTCCAGCCCGGAGGCGTCTCCCACCTGCTCCGGCAGCCGGCCACCGACGTAGTCGTCGAGGATCGCCGCAACGGTCTCGACCGCACACGCCCGGTTGGTCCCGATGACGCCGGTGGCTCCGCGCTTGGCCCATCCGGTGACGTAAGTGCGGGGAACGACGGCGCCGGACTCCGGGTCTGTCACACGTCCGCTCTCGTGCGCGTACCGTCCAGCGGCCTGATCGAACGGAACGCCGGCCGTGGGTACCGAGCGGTACCCCGTCGCCCGCAACACCAGTCCGGTCGGAAGCGTCACGGGGTCGGCGTTGCCGGCGGTCCGCGACAGGGTCAGCGACTCCACCCGGCCGTCGCCGGTGATCTCTTCGGGCGTGAGCCCGAAGCGCAGCACCAGCCGCTTCGGGCCGCCGTTGGACCCGCCGGCGATCCGGCGCAGCAGCTCGGCCTTGCGGTGGGCGGCGAACGTCGCGGCGGTCCGGACGTCCGGCTCCTCGGACGGCAACGACGTCAGCTCTTCCGGTTCGACCACGACGTCGATGCCCGGATGATTGACGAGCGCGAGCAGCTCGGCCGAGGTGAAGGCGGCGTGCTCCGGTCCGCGCCGGCCGACGATCACGACCTCGTCGATGCCGGAGGTGGCGAGTGCATCGACCGCGTGCGGCACCATGTCGGACGACGTGGTCAGCTCGTCCGGCCCGACGAGCAGCAACCGGGCGACGTCGAGGGCCACGTTGCCGTTGCCGATGATCACGGCTCGCTCGTGCGCGAGCGGCGGATCCAGGTTCACCCAATCGGGATGCCCGTTGTACCAGTTGACGAAGTCGGCGGCCGCGTAGCTCCCGCGCAACTCCTCGCCCACGATGCCCAGGGCACGGCCCTCGGACGCACCCGTCGCGTACACGACGCAGTGGTGGTGTTCGAGCAGCTCGTCATGGGTCACGTCGCGGCCGACCTCGACGTTGAGCCGCAGGCTGATGGGCTGGCGCCGGGTGAAGTCCTCGAACATCTGCGTCACCTGCTTGGTGTCGAGATGGTCGGGGGCAACACCGTGCCGGACGAGGCCGTGCGGTGTCGCCAGCCGGTCGAGCAGCGTCACCTCCACCTTGGCGCGACGGGTTCCGGCCAGCTCGTCGGCGACGAACCATCCGGCCGGGCCCGAGCCGACGACCGCGACGCGCAGCGGCTCGGCCTGGTCGTCGACACGTGAACCGCCGGAGGTGATGGGCATCGGAGCCGGGATGTCGCCGACCCACGCGAAGTAGTCAGCGTTGACCTGCAGGTAGTCGCTGAGGTGGTCGGGGACCTCCAGATCGGCGTGAACGGCTCCGACCGGGCAGGCGTCGACGCAGGCGCCACAGTCGATGCACTCGTCCGGATGGATGTAGAGCATCTCGGCGGTGGCGAAGTCCGGCTCCTCGGGCGCCGGATGGATGCAGTCGACCGGGCAGACCTCCACGCACGACGCATCGTTACAACACGACTGGGTGATGACGTAGGTCATCGGGCATCAACCTTGCTTGCGACGGGCCTTGGCGATGGTCTCCTCCACCACGGAGTTGAGCCGTGCGCCCTGAGGCCAGCCAGCATAATGACTCAGGAACACGACGATTTCACGGAGTGCCTCATCGTCGAGCTCACCGGCCGCGTGCGCCGCCGGGATCTGGATTCCGAGGACGTCGGCAGCTCCCTGACCAGCCAACATGCCGATCAACAGCAACCGGCGGTCCCGATCGGACAGGCCGGGCCGGTTCCAGATGTCGGCGAAGAGATGATCGGCGGTGTAGCGGAAGAAGTCCCCGTCGCCGTCGGTCATGTCGAAGCCGTAGACCTCCTCCATCCTGCGAAGCCCGCGGGCACGCAGGTCGGGCAGGTCGGAGAACTTGTCCGGTCCCCCACTGCCGGCGCGATCCGCATCGTCAGTCATCGTGAGCTCCTTGCAGGCCGAGTCCGGGGCCGAGGCGATCGCGGGCGAGCCGGGCCAAGGGCACGTCCACCTCGAGCTGCTCGGCCAATTCAATCGCGAACGCGAGGTCCTTCTCACCCAGCACGCGGACGTGTTCGAAGACGTTGAGCCAGAAGTCGCCGTCCGGGATGGGTGCGGTCGTGTCGCGGTACAGGATCGCGCCGGGCCCGCCGGTGATCGCGTCGGTGTGGCGCACCACCTCACCGAGCGCCACCAGGTCGAGTCCGGCGGCCTCGGCCAGTCGCGCCGCCTCGGTCGCAGCGGTGAACGAGATGAAGTGCAGCAGGTTGCGGGCCAGCTTGAACCGAGTTCCCGCGCCCACGTCACCGGCGTGGATCACCTTGCTCCCCATGACGGCCAGCACCGGTTCGACTGCCTCGAACGTGCTGACGCTGCTGCCGACCAGGATCGCCAGCGAACCGTCCGCAGCCCCCATCGGGCCACCGGAGACGGGCGCATCGACGATCTCGACGGCGAAGCCGCACACCTTCGTCACCTGCTCGACCAACTCTGTCGGCGTCTCCGGCGCGACCGTGCTGTGCACGACAAAGGACACCGGAACCATGCTGTCCCGCGGCTTCAGATCGGCGAGAACCTCACCGAGGACCGATCGAACCTGGTCGTCGTCGCGCACCATGACGCAGATGACGTCAGCCCAGTTGGCCATGCCCGCAACCGAGTCGGCCGCGGTGGCACCGGCGTCGATGAGTTCCTTGACCGGCTCCTCGGCCACGTCGAAGACCTGGAGCTCGATGGCGTCATGCGCGGCCAGGCGCAGGGCCATGGGTTTGCCGATGTTGCCAAGCCCGACGAAGCCGACGCGCGTCTGGATGCTCATGACCTGAACGTCTGCCCGCCGTCGACAGCAAGGATCTGGCCCGTGACCCAGGCCGACTCGTCGGAGAGCAGGAAGACCGCTGCACCGACCATGTCCGCGGGCTGGCCGAGCCGCTTCAGCGCGAGACCCTTGACCAGTTCCTTGGCCGCCTCGCCGGCCTGGGTGCGGGTCGCCTCGGTGTCCGTCGGGCCCGGTGCGATGGCGTTGACCCGGATGTTCATGCCGCCGAGCTCGTGCGCGAGCTGCTGGGTCAGGCCGTTCACCCCGACCTTGGCCAGACCGTAGAAGCCCGAGTACAGGTAGGCCGCCGTGCTCGACTGGTTGATGATCGCGCCACCACCGCGCTGCTGCATCGACCGGAAGACGGCGCGGGTCATGACGAGCGCGCCGTCCATGTTCACGCTCATGAACTTGCGGTAGTAGTCCCAGTCGACCGTGATCAGCAGGTCGAACTCCATCGCGCCGTAGATGGCGGCGTTGTTCAGCAAGCCGTCGATGCCACCCCATTCGGCCTCGACCGTCGTGACGAGTGCCTGCGCGGACTCCGCCGACGAGACGTCGCACGAAACGAACATGGCCGAACCGCCGTCGGCCTGGATCTGCTTGGCGACCTGCTGACCCGCCTCGGTGTTGACGTCCGCGACGACGACCTTGGCGCCTTCGGCGGCGAGCCCCTTGGCGTAGGCCTCGCCGATCCCTTGGGCGGCGCCGGTGACGACGATGACTTTGTCCTGCAAACGCATGTTGTTCTCCACTCTCGGCCGGCCCTCAGGCAGGCTCGGCGATCGTCTTGATCTCGAGGTACTCCTCGAAGCCGGCCACGCCCATCTCGCGTCCCAGACCGGACTGCTTGTAGCCGCCGAAGGGCGCGTCGGCGCCGAACCACTGGCCGCCGTTGACCCCGATCGTGCCGGTGCGGATCCGCCGCGCCACCGACTTCGCCCGCTCCAGGTCGCCCGACTCGACCGAGCCGGACAAGCCGTACTGCGACTCGTTGGCGATGCGCACCGCGTCGTCGTCGCCGTCGTGCGGGATGACGGTGAGCACCGGACCGAAGATCTCCTCCTGCGCGATCCGGGCGCTGTTGTCCAGACCTGCGATGACGGTCGGCTCGACCCAGAAACCGCCGGCGAGCTCGCCCTCCTTCTCGGCAAGCTTGCCTCCGGTCGCGAACCGGCCGCCCTCCTCCGCGGCAAGCTTCAGGTAGCCGGCCACCCGATCCCGCTGCGCGGCCGAGATCAGCGGCCCGCACACGGTCCCCGGGTCCGCCGGGTCCTGCGCACCGAGGGACGCCATCGTGGCCGCAGCGATGTCGACCGCCTCGTCGTAGCGGTCCCGCGGGACGAGCAGGCGGGTGGTGAGCGCGCAGCCCTGGCCGGCGTGGACGCTCACGGCGAACGCCGCCGTGCCGACCGCAGAAGCCAGGTCGGCATCGTCGAGGACGATCGCGGCCGACTTGCCGCCCAGCTCGAGAAACACCTTCTTCAAGGTCGGCGCAGCGGCGGCCGCGATCGCGCGGCCGGTGGCCGTCGAACCGGTGAACGAGACCAAGTCGACTCGCGGATCAGTGGTCAGCAGCCCGGCCACGGCATTGTCGCGCGGCATCACGACGTTGAAGACGCCGGCCGGGATGTCGGTGTGCTCGGCGAACAGCCGCCCCAGCTCGGCGGCCAGCCACGGGGTGTCCGGGGCCGGCTTCAGGATGACCGTGTTTCCCGCGGCAAGCGCGGGCGCGACCTTGGACAGGTTGATCTGGTTGGGGAAGTTCCATGGCGTGATCGCGGCGACGACCCCGACGGCCTCGCGGCGCACCGTCCGGCGGGACTCGATGCCCATGGTCACACCGACACCCAGGTCGGTCTCCCATACGTAGGACTCCGCCAGTCCGATCGTCCAGGCCACGGTGTCCACCGGCATGTCGAACTGCGGCCCGGCCGCGAGGAAGGCCGGCGCGCCGACCTCGGCGATGGTCAGCTCGCGCAGCTGGTCGGCGTTGTCCAGCAGGGCCTGGTGGAACTGACGCAGGACGCGCAGCCGCAGCGGCAGGTTCGTCGACCAGTCCGTCTCGTCGAACGCGCGGCGAGCGGCCGCGATCGCATCGCTGACGTCGTCGGCGGTGCTGTTCGGCGCGTGGCCGATGACGGCTCCGGTGGCCGGGTTGAGGATCTCGTACGTCGCGCCGTCGCCCGCACCGGTCAACTTGCCGTTGATGTACTGCTGCGGAGCCGGGTTCGTGGGGAATCGGTTGCTCATCAGGTGACTTTCTCGCTCGGTACGGGGGCTTGCGTGATGTAGTCGCCGCGTTCGACCGGCGGCGGCCACACCGACGACGGGAGGTCCTTGTGGTGATAGTGACCGGGGACGTCGTGGCCGGTCACCGACATCCGTTTGAGCAGGGTGTCGGGTGCCTTGCCGGCGGTGACGATCTCCAGGAAGGTGTGCGCGGTCGACGGCATGTCGAACCAGTCGCGCTGCCAGTCGATCTTGATCTGGCCGGCATCGGCGCCCTCGGCGACCCGCTTGACGCCGAACCAGGAACCGCCGAGCCCGAGGATCTCGTACTCCCGGCCCGTGTCGTCCAGGATGCCCGACCGCTGCTTCCAGAAGCCGACGATCATCGCCTTCTGCTCGTCGATGACGCTGCAGACGTAGTCGTAGTGCCAACCGTCGAGACCGTCCATCTCGATGCCGATGGCCCAGTCGCGGATCTGGTCGCGACCGACGGCCATGAAGTGCTCGTCCGGTGAGTACATCCAGCCGTAGGTGGCGTCCTCGGCGTACCAGTCGGCCATCGGGCGCCAGTCGCCGGTCACCTCGACTTTGCGGTTGATGTCGAGCCAGGAGTCCCAGAACTCCTCGATCTCGGCCCTGGTCAGCGCGGCAGAGCTCACGTCACTCATCGTCAGTCCTCTTCGATCGACAGGGCGAACGCCGGGCAGTACTTCACGGCCTGAGCCACCTGGGGGCGCAACGACTCGTCCGGGCGCTCCTCCAAGACGGTCACGAGGTCGGCGGCCGGATCGAACCCGAACACGGTCGGCGCCTCGCCCTGGCAGAGCTGGTGGCCTTGGCAGACATCGGCGTCGGCGACGACGCGGAAACTCATCGCGTCCGCCTGCGATAGCGGACCCGCGCCGGCTGCGCGAGCTGGATCACCATCTTGCTGACGTCGTCGCCGTACGAATCGAGCGGTTGGACCGGCTCGAACGCGTAATCGCGGAGGATGACCGAGAAGATCGCCTTCATCTGCATCATCGCGAACGCGTTGCCGACGCAGCGGTGCTTGCCGGCGCCGAACGGAATCCACGTCCAGCGGTTCTGCAGGTCCTCCTGACGCGGATCGATGTAGCGGCCGGGATCGAACTCCTCGGCCTTCGGGAAGTCCTCCTCGATCCGGTTCGAGACCCGCGGGGAGGCCGCAATCAGGGCACCGGCCGGGATCGTGTGGCCGAGCAGCTCGAAGTCCTCGCGCACCAGCCGCATCAGGATGATCAGCGGCGGGTGCAGCCGCAGCGTCTCCTTCAGCGCCGATTCCAGCACCGGGATCTCCCGCAGCGCCTGGAAGGACACCTCCGACGCAGTGCCGTCGGCATCGGGGGCGTAGAGCGCGTCGAGTTCGTCGACCACGTCAGCCATCACCTCGGGATGGCGGAGCAGCTCGATCATCGCCCACGACGCGGTGCCCGAGGAGGTGTGGTGCCCGGCGAACATCATCGAGATGAAGATGCCGGTGACGGTGTCGGCATCCATGTCGATGCTGATCAGGACGTCGAGCAGGTCCCGTTGCTCGCGCTCGACCTCGCCGCGTTCCTTGCGGGCGTTGATGATCGCCTGAACCTTGGCGACCAGCTCCTCGCGCGCCGCATCCCGCTGCCGGAAGCTCTCGATGTCGGCGTACGGGTCGACGTACGCGATGGCGTCGGTCCCGTGCTCGAGCCGGTGGTAGA
This sequence comes from Aeromicrobium sp., assembly GCA_035281505.1. Taxonomy (GTDB): domain Bacteria; phylum Actinomycetota; class Actinomycetes; order Propionibacteriales; family Nocardioidaceae; genus Aeromicrobium. The sequence continues at coordinate 44,620 of DATEDT010000125.1, forward strand.
CCTCGGCGAACGAGCCATCCAGCTGCTCGCGGAACGGCCGCCCGATCAGGCACGACGACGTCGTGTAGATCGTCAGCTCGGCAAAGAAGTCGAGCAGGTCGATCTCGCCCTCGTCGCCCCAGTCCGCGACCATCCGGCGGATCTCGGCCTCGATGGTCTGCGCGTGCCCGCGCATCATGTCGCCACGAAGCGCCTGGTTCTTGAGCATCTGCTGACGCTCTTCGGGGGACGCGTCGAAGACAACTCCCTTGCCGAAGATGGGCGTCATGAAGGGATAGGCCGCAGCCTGGTCCAGGAGCTCATCCGGTGAGCGGAAGAAGGCCTCGTTGGCCTCCGCCCCGGTCACCAGGACCACGTCCTTGTCCGCGAGCCGGAAGCGGCCGATGTCGCCACACTCCGCACGGACCCGGTGGAACAGCCCGATGGGGTCCACCCGCATCTCCGGCAGGTGCCCGGTGCCGCGGATGATCTCCGGCACCGACGGGTCCTGGTCGTCGAGGACGATCGACACCGACGGGATGCCGACCAACTGGTCCTCCAAGGTCGTACTCATGCTTCGCCCTCCTGAACCGGCGCTTCGGGGTTGACGTCGATCAGACTCAGGTGCACGCCGCGCGGTGCGGTGACCACGGTGGTGATGGCTTGCGCGATGGCCGACGCCCGCAGGAAGTGCCCGTGTCGAGCCAGGCCGAACCTGACCCACTCGTTGAGCACGAAAGCGGCCTCGTCGGCGTCCCAGTCCGCGCCCATCTCGCTCCACGTCGGGCCCGGCCGGACGACCGACGCCCGAACACCCGTGCCCTCGAGTTCCATCTGCAGCGCACTGGCCATGCCCTCCAGTCCCCACTTGCTCGCGCTGTAGGCGGCCATGTGCGGACGAGCGCGGACGGCCACATCAGAGGACACGAACACGATGTCCCCCCGGCGCCGCTCCACAAGTCCGGGGACGAACTCCCGAACGATCCGGTGCGCGCCGACCAGGTTGACGTTGAGCTCGCTGGAGAAACGGTCGGTGTCGATCTCGTACAACGTGCCCGGACCGACTCGGCCGGCGTTGTACACCACGATCTCCGGATCGCCGAGGTCTGCGGCCGCCTTCGCCGAGAATTCGGCCACGGACTCCGAATCGGCGACGTCGAGTCGATGGGCGACGGCCTCACCGCCTTCGGCCCTGATCGCTGCGGCCAACTCCTCGCATGCCTCGACCCGGCGCGCACCGAGCGCCACCGGATGTCCCGCGGTCGCCAGCGCCTTGGCCGTCTCGGCTCCGATCCCCGACGATGCGCCCGCGACGACGGCCGGACGGCGTTCCGGGTGTTCCGCAGCCACGTCAGTCGCGCCGTTCCGTGAAGGTCACCGGGAGCGAGGCGAACCCGCGCACGCTGGTGGAGTGCACGCGGACGGCACGATCGGCCGCGACCTCGAAGTCCTCGACACGGCGCACCAGCTCCTCGAGCACCACGCGCGCCTCCAGACGCGCGAGATTCGCGCCGAGGCAGAAGTGGCGGCCGGTCCCGAAGCTCAGGATCTGTGCGAGCTCGGCCCGGTCCCGGTGGAGGTTGAACACGGTCGGCTCGGAGAAGACCCTCTCGTCGCGGTTGGCCGAGCCGAGGAGCACGAGCGCCTTGGCGCCGGCGGGCACCGTCACTCCGGCGATCTCGGCATCGGCCACCACCAACCGCGCCAGCATCTGGCTGGACGTGTCATGCCGCAGCGTCTCCTCGATCCACGCTCCGACCAGGGAATCCGGGTCGTCCGGACGAGCCAGCACCTCCGCGCGCTGGTGGGGATTCGCCGACAGGTGGAACAAGGCATTGCCGAGCAGTTTGGTGGTCGTCTCGTTGCCGGCGACGACCATGAGAAAGAGGAACGCCATGATCTCTTCGTCCTCGAGCCGTTCACCGTCGAGCTCGGCCTCGACGAGCGCCGAGGTGAGGTCGTCGCTGATCTGCGCCCGGCGCTCCTTGACCATGTTCGCGTAGTAATCCATCAGCGCGAACGACGCCTCCACGCCGGCGGCGGGCACGTCGCGGACGCCGTCTTCGCGATGCACGACAAGGTCGGCCAGCCGCCTGACTTCGTCGCGGTCAGCCGGCGGCACGCCCATCATTTCGGAGATGACGTCCATCGGGAGCCGGCTGGCAAAACCACCGATCCAGTCGACCTCGGCTCTCCCGGCACCGTCGGCCAGCAGCTGATCCAGGTACCGCGCGGTGAGGGCTTCGATCTGCGGCGTGAGCTCCTTGACGCGCCGAGGCGTGAACCCGGCCGAGACGAGCTTGCGGATCCGGCTCTGCTCGACCCCGTCGAGCGCGAGGAACGACATCACCTTGTGCGCCAACGGCGTCCAGGCGCTGGCGTCCAGCGAGACCCCCATGCGGTTCGAGAACGTCTCGTCGTCGCGCAGCACGGCATGCACGTCCGCGTGCCGGGAGACGACCCAGAGGTCATCGGCCACGGCATGGTGGACCGGATCCTCGTCCCGCAGCCGCTGGTACGTCGGGTACGGATCCTCGTGGAAGTCGTAGTCGTACGGGTCGAACCGCAGCGGCGCCGCCTCGACCAGGGAGGTCATCAGTTGCCTCGCATGATCACATCGACGGCCGACACGAGTCGCTCGGTGATCTGGTCGTAGGTCATGACACCCATTCCGGCCTGCAGCAACCCTCCCGAGAACGTCAGGACGAGAACTTCGAGCACGGCCGGATCTGCCGGCTCGTCCGGATGCTTGGGGTCCTTGAGGGCCGCCTCGAATCGGTTCAGGAACTCCCCACCGATGCGCAGGCGCAACCGTTCGACGTCCGGGGTGCTGCCCAGCAGCGCCGGCGTCACCGCGGCCGCGAGCTCCGGCTCCTCGACAATGCGGGCGGTCAGGTGGCGCACCGCATCCTGGACCCGCACGACCGGCGCGCGGTCGTCGTCGACGACGACGGTCGACTGGTCGGAGGTCAGATGACGCCAGAACAGCTCGGCGAACAGGTGATTCTTCGACGCCAGGTAGGTGTAGGCGGTGGCCGGTGAGACGTTGGCCCGCTGGGCGACGCTCCGGATGGTCAGCGCCTCGTGGCCGACCTCCCGCAGCTCCTCCAGACCGGCGGTGAGCAACCTGTCCACCGTTTCGGCCTGCCGAACGTTCAACCCCTGCCGGGGCGCTTCAAACACCTGACTGGACACGTGTCCAATCTAAACGAGCGACGGTCCCGCGCGCAAGTGCGAATCGTCGCGGCACCCGGGTGCCGGCCTACCAACCC
>DATEDT010000126.1:0-32091 GCA_035281505.1 Aeromicrobium sp.
ATCGGATACGAGGGCGAGCCGCAGGCCGCGGTGATCGACCGGCTGAAGGCCGCCGGCGTCGAGGTCCTGGCCGATGTGCGCGCCGTGGCCTCGTCGCGGCGGGCGGGCTTCTCCAAGACGGTGCTGGGCGAAAGCCTGCGCGAGGCGGGGATCGACTACGTCCACCTGCGCCCGCTGGGCACGCCCAAGGCTGGGCGCGACGCCGCCCGCAAGGGCCGGATCGGCGAGATGCGCGAGATCTTCGCCGGCCACATGGCCGAGCCGGCCTCCGAGGCCGCCTTTCAGCAGCTCCGCGCCCTGGCGGCGGAGAAGAAGACGGCCCTGCTGTGCTTCGAGGCCGACCACGCCGGTTGTCACCGCGCGATCCTGGCCGAGCGTCTGGCCAAGGACGATGGGTTCGAGGTGGTGAACCTCTAGGCCGGGAGCCGGACCTCGACGCTGACCAGACCGGTGTCGAAACAGCCCCACAGGGCGGCCGCGACGATCAGGGCGAACAACCAGGAGGCCGGGAACCGCCACGGCGCGATCCCGCCCTTCACCGCCACCCAGATGCACAACGGCGAGAACGCCGCCGCCATCAGCATCAGCAGCACGGCGATGTCCGAGGCGTCCGGATGGTACGCCGCCCAGGCGAAGCCGCCGGCCATGAACAGCAACAGCGCCGTGACCATGTGCCAGGTGAAGTAGTTCAGCCAGCGGCTGGCCTTGTGGAAGTCGTGGGCGTCCAGCAGCGGACGGGCGGCGAACCGCCCGCCGACGAAGGTGTGCACCGCGAAGGTGATGAGGGAGAGGACGGCGGCGGTGGCGAAGCCCGCGTTGACCGCCGTCCCGTCCATGTCAGGCCGCCGCCTTCTGCTTGCCGGCGAAGTCGCCGTAGAAGGTGCGGCCCTGATCGGCCATGTCGCGCAGCAGCTGCGGGACCTTGAAGCGGTCGCCGTAGCGTTCGGCGTACTGGTCCGCCTGCGCCACGAAGGCCTTCAGCCCGGTCTGGTCGATGAAGGTGATCGGGCCGCCGGTCCAGGGCGCGAAGCCCCAGGCCAGGATGGCGCCGACGTCGGCCTCGCGCGGGTCGTCGATGACGCCCTCTTCCCAGCAGCGGGCCACCTCGATCGCCTGGCGGTACAGCAGGCGCTGCTTCTGGTCCTCGACCAGCTCGGGCGTCGAGTCGGCGATCTTGACCGGCGCCAGTTCCGACAGGCCCTTCCACAGGGTCTTGGGCTTGGTCTCGTAGTCGTAGAAGCCCTTGCCGTTCTTGCGGCCGTAGCGGCCCAGATCCTCGACCATCTTGCGGACGATCTCGGCGCCCTGCAGCGGCACATAGGCGTCGCCGAGGTCCAGAGCGGTCTGTTTGGCGACCTTGACCGACAGGTCCAGCGCGACGTCGTCGTGCATCTCCAGCGGGCCGCGCGGCATGCCGGTCATGCGCCCGATGTTGTCGATCAGGGCCGGGGCGTAGCCCTCTTCCAGCATGGCCAGGCCCTCGGCGACGTAGGTCGAGAAGCAGCGCGAGGTGTAGAAGCCGCGGCCGTCGTTGACGACGATCGGGATCTTCTTGATCTGCTGCACGTAGTCGAGCGCGTGCGCGATCGTCTTGTCGTTCGTCTTCTCGCCGGCGATGATCTCGACGAGCATCATCTTGTCCACCGGGCTGAAGAAGTGGATGCCGATGAAGTCGTCCGGGCGGCTCACACCCTCGGCCAGGCCGGTGATCGGCAGGGTCGAGGTGTTGGACCCGAGCAACGCGTCCGGCAGGACCTTCGACTCGAGCTCGGCGAACACCGAGTGCTTGAGCTCCTGGTTCTCGAACACCGCCTCGACGACGATGTCGACGCCCTCGAGGTCGTCGTAGTTGTCCGTGGCCTTGATGCGGCCGAGGAACTCGTCGACCTTCTCCTGCGTCGTGCGCCCGCGCTCCAGCTGCTTGGCCAGGATGTTGGCGCTGTACGCCTTGCCCTTTTCGGCAGCCTCGAGGCTGACGTCCTTGAGCACGACCTCCATGCCGGCCTTCGCCGAGACGTAGGCGATGCCCGCGCCCATCATGCCGGCGCCGATGACCCCGACCTTCTGGAACTTCTTCCGCTCGATGCCTTCGGGCCGCGAGTTGCCGGCGTTGATGGCCGACAGGTCGAAGAAGAACGCCTGCGTCATGTTCTTGAACTGCTGGCCGACGATGAGGCTGACCAGGTAGCGCGACTCGATCCGCGACGCCGTGTCGAAGTCGACCGCGGCACCTTCGACGGCCGCCGACATGATCGCCTTGGGCGCCTTCATGTCGGCACCCTTGAGCTGCTTGACCAGGTTTGCCGGGAAGCTCGGGAGCACCGCAGCCAGTGACGGCGTGCTCGGCGTGCCACCGGGAATCTTGTAGCCCTTGACGTCCCACGGCTGGACGGCCGCGTTCTCGTCGCCCTGGACCGACTCGATCCACGCCTTGGCGGCGCTGAGGAGCTCCTCGGCCGGAACCACCTCGTGCACCAGGCCCTTCGACTGGGCGACGGCCGGCTGCATGCGCGGGCCCTGGATGAGGACGTTCATGATCGCGTCCTGGATGCCGAACATCCGGACGGTGCGGGTCACGCCACCGCCGCCCGGGAGCAGGCCGAGGGTGACCTCGGGCAGGCCGATCTCGTACCGGCCGTCCGCCGCAATGCGGTGGTGGCAGGCGAGCGCGATCTCGAGGCCGCCGCCGAGAGCGGCGCCGTTGATGGCCGCGACGACAGGCTTGCCGAGCGTCTCGAGCTTGCGCAGCGTGGCCTTGATCGACTCGACCTCGTTGAACAGGCGCTCGGCGTCTGCCGGCGTCGCCTGCAGCATGAGCTTGAGGTCACCGCCGGCGAAGAAGGTCTTCTTGCCGGAGGTGACGATGACGCCCTTGATCGAGTCGGGGTTCGCCGCAACCTCGTCGGCCACCCGGTTGACCGCCGCCTCCATGGCGGCGCGGTAGGTCTCGTTCATGGTGTTGGCGCTCTGGTTGGGATCGTCGATGGTCAGGGTGACGATCCCGTCGGACAGGTCGTACTTCACAGCGTCAGTGCTGGTCATTTCGGTTCCTTGCAAAGTCGTCGTGGTCTCGAGGGCGACTGCGTCGCCACCTCAACCACCGATGGGTTGAGGTGGTTTCAGATGCGCTCGACGATGGTGGCGATGCCCATACCGCCGCCGACGCAGAGGGTGGCCATGCCGTAGCGCTTCTCGCGGCGCTCCAGCTCGTCGACAAGGGTGCCGAGGATCATCGCACCGGTGGCTCCCAGCGGGTGGCCCATGGCGATCGCGCCACCGTTGACGTTGGTCTGGTCGGCCGGATAGTCGTCCAGGTCGCGCATCAGCTTCAGCGCGACGGCGGCGAAGGCCTCGTTGATCTCGAGCAGGTCGATGTCTTCGATCGACAGGCCGGCCTTGTCCAGCGCCTTGCGGCACGACGGTGCCGGGCCGGTCAACATGATGGTCGGCTCGCTGCCGATGACGGCCGTGGAGACGACGCGGGCACGCGGCGTGAGCCCGTGCCTCTCGCCCGCCTTCTCGTTGCCCAGCAGGACGAGGGCGGCGCCATCGACGATGCCGGAGGAGTTGCCCGCGTGGTGCACGTGGTTGATCTTCTCGACCTCGTAGTACTGGTTCAGCGCCACGGCGTTGAAGCCGCCCATCTCGCCGAGGAACTCGAACGACGGCTTGAGCGAGCTGAGGCTCTCCACGGTGGTGCCTTCGCGGACGAACTCGTCGTGGTCGAGGATCGTGAGGCCGCTGTTGTCGCGGACCGGAACGATGGACTTGCTGAAGTAGCCGTTGGCGATTGCCTTCGCGGCACGGGCCTGTGACTCAGCGGCGAACGTGTCGACGTCGGTCCGGGAGAAGCCCTCCATGGTGGCGATCAGGTCGGCGCCGATGCCCTGGGGGACGAAGGACGCATCGAAGGCGGTCGCCGGGTCCATCGCCCATGCGCCACCGTCGGAGCCCATGGGAACGCGGCTCATGGATTCGACACCGCCGGCGATGATCAGGTCTTCCCAGCCGGACTTGACGCGGGCGGCGGCCTGGTTGACGGCCTCGAGGCCGGAGGCGCAGAACCGGTTGAGCTGCACGCCGGCTACCTGTTCGCCGAATCCGGCGGCGAGGACGGCCGTGCGGGCGATGTCCGCACCCTGGTCGCCGACCGGCGAGACAACACCGAGGACGACGTCGTCGACCTGGTTGCTGTCGAGGCTCGGGTTGCGCTTCGGCAACTCCTCGAGCAGGCCGGTCAAGAGCGAGATCGGCTTGACCTCGTGCAGCGAGCCGGTGTTCTTGCCACGGCCGCGCGGGGTGCGGATGGCGTCGTAGATGAATGCTTCGGTCATGCGAAGGACCTCCGAAAGCTGGTGCCTGGGACGAGCCCGCAAATTGGGCTTCCCCCGAGTATGACACTTGTCTGAATCGGGTGTACACCGGGGCGGGCCGGACGGTCCCTGACCACCGCGGCTGACTAGCATGCCCCAGACAAGCGGCAGCTGATCGGGGGAACGATGGCGGCGTGGGACACCAGGGTGCGCGACCTGCCGGACGTGCTTTGGTCCGCTGGGCGCCTCCTGCTGCGGCATTGGCCGGCGCTCCTCACCATCGCGCTGTGCGGCGCAGCTCTGCGATCAGCGGCCGTCTGGGCCGCTGTCATCGTCAGCGACACGAGCGGCTGGGCCGGCCAGCTGTTCCTCGTCGTAGGGCCACTCGCCTACCTCGTTGCCGTCGTGGCGATGATGCAGGTCTGCCGGCGCTCCCTGCAGGCCTTGCCACCCCAGAACGAAAGCCGGTTGCTCGACATCGCGGTCAGCGTGCTGGTGCCGTTCCTGACGGTCTACGTGGCGGCCGGGCTGTTCGAGGACGACCACAGCACGTTCATCAATCAGGCGTCGTTCAAGGAGCACAATCAGGTCGGGCCGGGCGTCGAGTACGACTTCACCAGCCGGCTGGGGGTGTTCCCCGGCCAGATCGTGGTGATGATCATCGCGATCGCCTGGCTCGCCCGGTGGGTGCTCGGGCAGTTCGACAAGCGGGTGCACTTCCTCGGGCTGGCCATCATCGGCGCCCTGGTCGACGTCTACTACTCCACCGTCGTCGCCCGGATGATCGACACGAACAAGGACGGCATGGTCGGCTGGGTGGAGAACCGCAATGCCACCCATTGGCTGGTGAGCCACTACGACGCTACGACCGAGCGCCTCGGACCCCTCGCGAACCCGGTCGAGACGCTCACATCGTGGCTGTTCTCGCTGCTTGGCAACGTTGACGCCGTGGTCGTCGTACCGCTCGCGTGGCTGACGGTCGGCGCGGTCGTCCTCGGCCATCAACTGTCTGAGCCCGGCCCGGAACGACGGCAGGCTCACCCCCAGACCTTGGGCCGTCGTGCCTGGAGCCTCGTCGGATCGCTCGCCGCGGACGTGCGGGACCGATTCGTCGCGTTCTGGAACGGGCTCAAGCTGCTGGCGGCAGCCGGCTTGGCCCCGATGCTGGCATTCTGCATCGGCTTCCTGATCGTGCTCAAGCTCGAGTTGCTGATCGGGTTCTTGATCCGGCATCTCATCGGTCCGCTCGCAACCGACACCTGGCTGGCGTTCTCACCCATGGAGGGCGTGCTGATCCAGGCCGTCGAGATGGTGCTCATCGCCGTGATGCTCAGCGCTGCGCTCGACTGGCTGCTGGCGAACCGTCGGACCGTGCCGGTGGTTGAGGTGCGAGCGTAACGAGCCGAGCCGCAGGAGGTCGCCCCCCTCAAACGCCGTTCTTGCCATAGGCCATGGCCTGCAGACGGGCGATGCGCTGGTCCATCGGCGGGTGGGTGGCGAACAACTTGGCGAAGCCGCCGCCCCGGAACGGGTTGGCGATCATGTGGTGTGAGACATCGACCAAGCGCTGGTCCTGCGGGAGCGGCGCCGCCTGAGTTCCCAGTTCGAGCTTGTTGAGTGCCGATGCGAGCGCCAGCGGATCACCGGTCAGACGGGCGCCGTCTTCGTCTGCATCGAATTCTCGCGTGCGCGAGATCGCGAGCTGGATGATCGTCGCCGCCAAGGGCGCGAGGAAAGCCAGGGCAAGCGCCGCGATCGGGTTGCCGCCGTTGTCCCGGCGGCCGCCGAAGAACATGGCGAACTGCGCGATCGCGGTGATGATGCCGGCGATGCCGGCCGCAACCGACGACGTCAGGATGTCGCGGTTGTAGACGTGCATCAACTCGTGGCCGAGCACGCCACGCAGTTCGCGCTCGTCCAGCAGCTGCAGGATCCCCTCGGTACAGCACACCGCCGCGTTCTCCGGATTACGCCCCGTCGCGAAGGCGTTCGGCGCCCGTGTCGGGGACACGTAGAGCGCCGGCATCGGCTTGTCGGCCGCGACCGAGAGTTCACGCACGATCCGATGCATCGCCGGCTGATCGGCCTCGGTGACCGGGTAGGCATGCATGGCGCGCAACGCCATCTTGCTGGAGTTCCAGTAGCCCCAGGCCGTTGAGCCGATGCCCAGCAGCACGAAGATCCAGAGCATCCCCGACCGCGCACCGAGTGCCGCCCACATGGCGAACAAGGCTGCCCACAGGAAGCCGAACAGCGCCGCCGTCTTCAGGCCGTTGAAATGGTGATGCACGACCGGTCCCCTTTCCCGCGCAAGGTTCTGAATTCTCAACGATCGGCAGGCGTCGGCTGTTCCGCACGGCTTGTACGGAACGTGACGTAGTCCGGCCAGCTGACGCCGACCCGCACCGCATCGACCCGCGCAATCTTCGGCACGACCGCGACCAGCGAGCGCGACCATGATCTGGGCGCGGTTGGATCGTCCGGACTCCCGCCGGGCGGCGGGCACGGGTTCGTGCCACCGTCGAGTTCCTCGACTGGGTATCGCTCACCACGGTCGTCGAGCACGTAGACCGTGCAGTAGGGCGCGGGCTTGCCGCCGACTGCATGGAAGTCGAGTCGCAGCTTCACGCCGACCGCACCGGGCGGCATGGGTAGTTCGGCGCCGAGCGAGTCGCGCATGACGTCAGAGGCGGCGATCGCGCCCAGGCGCATGCGCAGATCGGCGCGCCTCGGCTTCTGATCCAGGCTGTACACGGTGTGATGCGTCGTGACGAAGCGACCCTGCGGTGCCGATACGAGTTCGCGGTGCCAGCCGTTCTCGTACCAGAAGTCGTTGACGCGATAGGCCGCTGACGCCAAAGCCAGAGCAAGCGCCGCCGGCAACGCAAGCAGCCACCACCGGTTCCGCCGCAGCCAGGTTTGCCGGCGATTGGTGCCCCGGTCGCTCATCGCAGCTCGTCCCACCAAGTCGGCTTCGCCAGCGTGACCGGCTCCTTGTCGAGCGGACCGGTCGCCGTGCCGTTGGTAGCCCTGTAGGTGAGGTTCTGGCTCCACAGGCGGGCCGCCTCGCCGGGACTTATCTTCAGATCGATCTCGGCGAGGTCGTCCCGGCGCTGACCGGAGCCGTTGACTCCATAGTCGCCGAGCGAGAACCGGAACCTCGCGCCTGGGAGCGCCGATCGCGGCACGTCGAAGCAGGCCATCGCGTACATCCTGATGCCGGTGAGCCCCTCGAGGTTTTGCGGGCAGGTCGAGCCGCGGGCCGTTGCGTCGTACCGGCGGCCGTACGAGTCCCGGACCTCCAGGCCGAGGAAGCGGCGCGGCTCACCCTTGGCCCGATAGGCCAGGTCGACGACGAGGAAGCGGCCGGCCGCCACCACCACGTCCGCGCCCTCCAGCCGGGTGGCCACGCGGACCCCGGTGACGCGCACATCGCCATAGCGCAGGTGGACGGTCTCGCCCACCGAGCCGTTCCGGACAAAGGGCGCGGCCAACCTCTCCTCGTCCGGGAGATGGTCGGTGAGGAGCCGGCCGATCGCCATCGTCGCGACCACCACGGCAACGACGGCGAGGGTGCGCCTCATCCCTGGGCTCCTGGTTCACCGACGGTGATCGTCCCGCGGCTCGCTGTCTCGTCGAGGTGGAGCCAGTAGTCCTCATCGAGGTTGCTGGCCAATCCGCCTTTGCCGACGTACACCAATCTCGTGACGGCGATCGTCGCTCGCGGCGACCGGGTCCGGCTTGACTGTTCGAACAGCAACGCCAACCTGTGGGTCATGCCGGGACTCACCGTGGAGACAGCCGAGCCGTCCGTGCGATAGACGAGTTTCGGGTCCGCGGACGGCCCCCCGAAGCTGTCCGTCTTCGCGGCACCTCGTAGTGCGACCGCCTTGGTGAGCACGTGGGCGTACTCGGGCCGCTTCCCGTCGTTGGTCACATCGACTTCGAGCACCAAGAGTCGTCGCGCCTCAGCCGACGAGGTGACCGGCGGCGCCTCCCACGGCTCCACCTGGCTGCCGGCGAACTCCTTCGCCCGGTACGCGCGTACGAACGTGACGTCATAGGGACCGACCGCGACCGCCGCGCCGAGATCGAGGGCCGCCGGAGGCGTCTCGCCGGCCCGGTCAAGCCCGCCGAAGGGAGCCGACGCGACGAGGGCGACGGCCGCCAGCCCCACGGTCTTCTCGCGCCGGCTGCGCTGCGCCAACGCCCGGCGCACGCCAGCCAGCCGCGTTCCCCCCATGGGCGAGGATCCTAGAGTCCAGCGGGGGCCGGGACGAGCGGGGCACGGGACCGCGGGGTGGCAGCAAGGCATCAGTCAGATCGTGCGTTCATGCGTAACCTTTGCGTCTTCTCCGGCGATTGCACTCATGAACCTTGTGTCGTCGGCTCAAGTCATTCGGGGGGGCCGACGAATCCCGAGGCGAACGCTGGGAGAGGCGGTGACTGCCCGTGATGGAGACTGAATGGTCAGATCCGCGGTCGAAGGAGCCCATGGATGACCCCTGCCTTGACCGACGAGGTCGTCGAGGGCGCTCGAGAGAGCGAGCCCTCGGCACTGACCGCGTTGTACAAGGCGTTGGCGCCGGCGATCCTGGCGTATCTGCGTGGCCGCGGCTCGCGGGACGCCGAAGGACTCACGCAGGAAGTGTTCCTGCAACTGCTCCCGCGACTCCGCACCATCACCGGCGGTGCTGCCGGAGTGAGGGCCCTGGCCTTCACGATCGCGCACTCACGACTCATCGACGAGTTCCGTCGGCGCAATCGTTCCACCGAGCTCCCGTACGAGGCGGAGTTGGATGGCCGACGGCAGCACTCGGCCGAGCAGGAGGCGATCGAGCAGTGGGGGTCCAGCGAGATCACCGCACTGCTCGCGCACCTGGGAGATGAACAGAAGGCGGTCATTCTGCTGCGCGTCCTCGGCGACCTGAGTCTCGAGGAAACGGCACGGATCATGGGCAAGAGCGTCGGAGCGGTCAAGCAGCTGCAACGACGCGGGTTATTGGCCCTCCGCGAACACGCGGAGGGGCGGGGGGAACCAGAGTGAAGAAGACATCGATGAACGACAACGAATCGCCGAGCGCGACCGAGGACATGCTGGCCGACCTCGGCGTCAGCAGTACCGAGGCGGCAGCGCTGCGCGCGATCCTCGGTGAGGTCGCGGGCATGGCCCATGAGGTGCCCGAGCCGTCCGACGAGGTCCGCGCGCTGCTCGGCGGCGCCATCCCGCTGCGTTCGCGCCGTCGCATGGGCGCGGTGGCCGCCGTCGTCGGCGCTTTGGCCCTGGGCGGGGCCTCGGCTGCCGCGGCCGCCAACCAGTTGCCGGGTCCGGTGCAGGAGGTCGTCGCCAACGCGACCGGCGGCGTCGTCCCGCACCCGGTCAAGCCCACCAATCCGCCGTCCGATGCCACGGGCCACGCCAACAAGCCGACGGCACCCCCCACACCGAAGACCGTGCCCACCAAGACGCCGAAACCGGCGAACACCACCGCGCCGGGCCAGCTTCAGAAGCAGACCAAGCCGGACCCGACGGCACCTGGCCCGGCCCGCCCGGCTGACCCCGGCTCGCATGGCCGGGAACATCACGAATCCGGCCTCGATGGGGCCGACGTGCCGAAGCCGGAGAAGCCCCAGCACCTCGATGACGACGACGGCGCCGGTGATTCCAAGCCCGCCGACGGGAAGCGCAAGAAGGCCTGAGCGGCTCCCGGCCACCCGTCAGAGGTTCACGAAGCTCCGGTCGAGCTCGACGGCGCGCGGGCAGCCCAGCAGCGCCAGTGTGCTGTCGAACTCGGCAGTGAGTTGCTCGAGCACCTCTTGCGCCCCCTCGGCACCGCCACGGGCCAAGCCCCACAGCACCGGACGGCCGACCAGCACCGCCGCTGCCCCGAGCGCCAAGGCCTTGGCTGCGTCCCATCCGCGTCGGATGCCGCCGTCCACGAGGACGTCGACCTTTCCCTCGACCGCGTCGACGATTCCGGGCAGGACCGACGCCGGCGTCGGCACGGTGTCCAGCTGACGGCCGCCGTGGTTGGACACGACGATGCCGGCGGCTCCGGCGTCGACGGCGCGGCGAGCGTCATCGATCCGCAGGATGCCCTTGAGCAGGACCGGCATGCCGGCGGCTTCGGCGAACCCTGCCATGTCGTCCCAGGTCAGGGTTGGATCGTGCTGGGCGAACAGCTCGGCGGTGGTCAGCGATGCTCCGCCCGGATTCACCGCCACCGGGTGTTCGACGGTGAACCCGGACGCCCGGTCCCGATCGCGCCACCCGCCGACCGGGAAGTCCACGGTGATGACCAAAGCCTCGTATCCGGTTTCGCGCGCTTCGGCCACGAGGTCGAGGGAGATCTGCCGGTCCCGGAAGACGTACAGCTGAAACCACCGGCGGACGTCGGGTGCGGCCTCGGCCACCACGCGAGGTGCGGTCGTCGTCTGGGACGACAGGACGAAGGTCGAGCCGGTGGAGCTGGCCGCCTCGGCCATGGCCCGCTCGCCATCGGGGTGGGCATGCCGCTGGTAGGCCATGGGCGCGATCGCGATGGGGTGCTGCCACGGCCGCCCGAGCACCCGGACGCCGGAGTCCCGCTCGCCGACGTCCACCAGGACCCGCGGCAGGAGTTCGGGCAGCTGCCACGACGTCTCATTGGCGCGCAGTGTGATCTCTGCGCCCGCGCCACCGGCGAAGTAGCCGTACGCCCCCGCCCCCATGGCCGCGATCAGCTCGGATTCACCCGCGGATTCGGTCCCGAAACCAGCAGCATCCATCACAGCAGGCTAGTGGCGTGTCCCCTGTGGCACGAGGGGCTGGTGCAACTAGCGTGGGGCTGGACATGACCGGCCCGTCGCCTGCCCACGTGAGGCCCGGCCCCGACGAGGGCGCCGGAGCCGGCGGCGTCGCGCTCGATCGACTGCGCGTCGGCGCCAACGGCGCCTGGCGAACGCTCACCGGGCCGTCGGCTCGCTTGGGCCGGCTCGGCTTCGTCTCCGGCGCCGACGGCTGGCACGTCTTCGACGAGGGACTGACCGGCGGCCTCTACGTCGGCGGCACCAGCGTTCGCCATGTCCTGTTCGACCACCCGGGCACCTTCACGCTCCATGTCGGTGGGCCCGACGGCCATACCGTGGAGATCGCAGTCGACTCGCCCAGACCGGTGCTCACGGTCGTCAAGGACGAACCGAGCGTCAGCCTTCCTGTCGTCGAGCCTGATCCCGCGCCGGTTGTCGAGATCGCCGACGAAGCGCCCCGCGTCGCGCCAGTCTTCCCCGACGTCCGCAGTGAAGCGCGGCCGGTCGAGACCCGCACGTCGCCGTCGCCCGCCGAGCGACCCGTCCTCATCGCCCGTCGACTTGCCGTGCGGGCACAGTCCGGGCGCGTCCTCATCTCCGACATCGACGTGGCCCTCGGGCCGAAGTCGCTGACCGCGGTCATCGGACCGTCCGGTGCCGGGAAGTCGACCTTGCTGCACAGCCTGGCCGGCCAGATCTCGCCCTCGGACGGGGGAGTGTGGTGGCAGGGCCACCACCTGCACGACGACTACCTCGACCTGCGCACCCAGATCGGATTCGTGCCGCAGGAGGAGATTCAGCATCCGCAGTTGGGCGTCCGGCAGTCGTTGATGTTCTCGGCCCGGCTCCGCCTTCCGGACAACACGAGCCCGAGCGCACTGAAAGCGCGGGTGGACGATGTGATCGACCAGGTGGGGTTGCAGGCGGAGCAGCGCCAGCGGATCGGCTCACAACTGTCCGGCGGGCAGAAGAAGCGCGTGTCGATCGCAACCGAGTTGCTCACCGCCCCGCCGCTGCTCTTCCTGGACGAGCCGACGTCCGGCCTCGACCCGGGCCGCGATCGCACGATCATGCACCAGCTGCGCGACCTCGCCGACGACGGTCGCGTCGTCGTCGTGGCCACGCACTCGGTGCTGGGCCTCGACCTCTGCGACACGATCGTGGTGATGGCGCGTGGTGGCCAGCTCGCGTACGCCGGGCCGCCCGAGGAGCTGCTTGAGCATTTCGGCTGCACGGACTACCCCGAGATGTTCGACCTGCTGGAGACGCCGGCGCAGCTGCCGCGGACCGCCCCCTCGGCACCCGCGCCGCCCGGGGCTCGCCGCAATGCGATCGCGTCGACGACGCGTTCGACCTCCCGGCAGTTCCTGACGCTGGTGCGTCGCAATCTCGCGCTCCTCTTGGCCGACCGGATGCACCTGACGATGCTCCTGGTGATGCCCTTGGTCCTGGCCGGACTCAGCCGGATCGTCCAGGGCGACCACGGACTCGGCCTGTGGAAGGACGGTCGCGGCGTCTTCCATGCCATGGAGGCCAACCAGCGGCTCACCATTCTCATCATCGCGGCCGCGCTCATGGGCGCCGCGATGTCGATCCGCGAGCTGGTGCAGGAGCGGGCCATCTTCCGCCGCGAGTACGCCGTCGGGCTGTCGCCCGGTGCGTACTTCGCCAGCAAGGCGCTGGTCTTCGGCGTCGTCTGCTTCCTGCAGGGCGTCCTTGTCGCGCGGCTGGCCACGTGGGGCCTGCCGGAGCAGGACGGCATGGGCGTGCTCCAGCACGGCTGGTGGGAGATCGCCATCCCGCTCGGATTGTTCGCCGCGGTCATGTCGTTCGTCGGGCTGTGGATCTCGGCCAAGGCCCGCTCGACCGAACAGACGACGCCGGCCCTGGTGGCCGTCGTCATGATCCAGATCGCCCTGTGCGGCGCACTCATCCCGGTCGCCGGGCGCGCCGTCATCGAGCAGGTCACGATGTTCGCCCCCGGTCGCTGGGCCTTTGCCGCCGCCGCATCCAGCGCCAACCTCGACCGGTCGCCGCGATTCGTCGACGACAAGCTGATCAACTTCACCGCCGATCAGTACTGGCAGAACCTGGCCGGTCTGGCGATCCTCGGTGTGCTCGTGCTCTGGGCGGGATACGCCGCCGTCCGCCGCTCGCCGTAGCTCTCCGCGGCAAGAACTGTCGTTGAGGCGGCCATTTCGGTCTCAACGACAGTTCGTGACGGTCCCGACCGCATGAATGTCTAAACATGCGTCCCCGAGCCGACTGGACTTCGGCACGACATGTCCCGACCGCGGCTTTGCAACTACGCAACTTGTTGCATATGCGTTTCGATGCATATACGGTGTGGTCCCATGGCGCTCGAACACGCGATCCTCGTCTCCTTGGCGGAGCGGGCCGCAAGCGGGTACGACCTGGCCCGCCGGTTCGACGCATCCATCGGCCACTTCTGGCCGGCCAGCCACCAGCAGATCTACAAGGTCCTGGCCCGGATGGAGTCCGACAAGCTCGTCGCAGCAGACCTCGTCGCACAGGACGGTCGGCCGGACAAGAAGGTGTACGCCATCACCGACGACGGCCGCGCCGAACTGCGCGCATGGCTCGCCAAGCCGAGCCGGCGAGAAGCGACCCGCATCGATTTTGCGGTCAAGCTCCGGGCGCTGCATCTGGCCGATCCGGACGCGTTCCGCGCCGAGGTCGAGCAGCGACGCGCCGCACACGCCGAGCTCCTGGCGGCGTACGAGGCCAGCGAGGCCAAGTACTTCCCGAACCCCAGCGCGTTGGCGGCCGACCAGATCGGTCCCTGGCTGGCTCTGCGCGGCGGCATCCGGGTCGAACGCGGCGGGATCGAGTGGTGCGACGAGATCCTTCAGGCCTTGGGAGCGGTCACGTGAGCGCGATAGGCGACCCACAGGATGCCGACGGCGAAGAGCGTCGCGGTCACGATCAGGGCGGCGTGCACCCAGAAGAACGACGTCGGCTGGCTGTTCCAGTGCTCACCGCTCCACGCGCGGTCGTCGCGGCTGATCGCCAGCGCGAACCGCGGCCACACGACGACGTTGAACAGGCCGGCAGCAATCAGGAACAGGCCCTGGAATCTGGTGATCACCGATTCATCATGCCAAGAGACAGAGGAGTCACAGCATGAAGGCATTCCGCGAGGCGATTGAGAGTTGGGATTTCGACGCCGTCGAGAGCTTGTTGGCCGACGACGTCGTCTTCACCAGCCCGGTCGCGTTCAAGCCCTATCCGGGCAAGGCGATCACCGCCGCGATCCTGCGCGGGGTGAGCCGCGTTTTCACCGATTTCCACTACCTCCGCGAGATCAATGACGAGCCGCACAGCGCACTGATCTTCCAGGCCAATGTCGGCGACGTCACGCTGAATGGCTGTGACTTCATCACCGTCAACGACGACGGCCTCATCAGCGAGCTCACCGTCATGGTCCGGCCGCTGAAGGCTGCTCAAGCCCTCGCCGAGGCGATGGGCGCCCAGTTCGACCAGATCGTGAAGGAAGCAAGCGCATGACCGACTACCCCCAGCTGCTCAGCCCGCTCGACCTCGGGCACACGACGTTGAAGAACCGCGTCGTCATGGGCTCGATGCACACCAAGCTCGAAGACCGGGCCAAGGACCTCCCCAAGCTCGCGGCGTACTTCGCTGAACGGGCCGAGGGCGGCGTCGGCCTCATCGTCACCGGCGGCTACGCACCGAACTGGCGCGGCTGGCTGCTGCCGCTCGGCTCGATGATGACGACCGCCGGTCAGGCCAGGAAGCACCGGGTCGTCACCGACGCCGTGCACAGTGCTGCGCCGGAGGGGGCCGGCGACCCGGGCGCCAAGATCCTGCTGCAGGTCCTGCACGCCGGGCGCTACTCCTATCACCCGTTCAGCGTGGGCGCGTCGACCAGGAAGTCCCCCATCACGCCGTTCAAGCCGCGGGCCATGTCGACCAAGGAGGTCGACCAGACTGCCACCGACTTCGCCAAGGCCTCGGCCCTGGCCAAGAAGGCCGGGTACGACGGTGTCGAGATCATGGGCTCCGAGGGCTACCTGATCAATCAGATGATCACCGCCCGCACGAACAATCGCACCGACGCCTGGGGTGGCTCGGCCGAGAATCGCATGCGGTTCCCGGTCGAGATCGTCCGCCGCACGCGGGACCTGGTCGGCGAGGACTTCATCGT
Organism: Aeromicrobium sp.; assembly: GCA_035281505.1. Lineage (GTDB taxonomy): Bacteria > Actinomycetota > Actinomycetes > Propionibacteriales > Nocardioidaceae > Aeromicrobium. The sequence continues at coordinate 15,289 of DATEDT010000126.1, forward strand.
CCAGTACCGCATCAGCCTGCTCGACCTCGTGGACAACGCCCAGTCGTGGGACGAGACGGTCGAGTTGGCCCTCAAGCTGCAGGCCGAGGGCGTCGACATCCTGAACACCGGCATCGGCTGGCACGAAGCACGCATCCCGACCATCGTCACGTCGGTGCCGCGTGCGGCGTTCGCGTGGACGACGGCCAAGCTGCGTACGGCGCTCCACGAGAACGGCACCCCGGTGCCGGTGGTCGCGTCCAACCGGATCAACCGGCCCGAGGTGGCCGAGCAGATCCTCGCCGCCGACGAGGCCGACCTGATCTCGATGGCTCGCCCGCTGCTGGCCGACGCCGAGTGGGTCAAGAAGGCAGCCGAGGACCGGGCCGACGAGATCATCACCTGCATCGCGTGCAATCAGGCGTGCCTCGACCACACGTTCAAGAACAAGCGTGCGACCTGCATGCTCAACCCGCGCTCGGCGCACGAGACCGAGCTCATCCTGCTGCCGACCAAGCGGGCCAAGCAGATCGCCGTCGTCGGTGCCGGTCCGGCCGGACTCGCTGCGGCGGTCGAGCTGGCCGGCCGCGGACACAGCGTCGAGCTGTTCGAGTCCGATGCCGAGATCGGCGGGCAGTTCAAACTGGCGGCCAAGATCCCCGGCAAGGAGGAGTTCGTCCACACCATCCGGTACTACGAGCGGATGCTCGATGTCCGCGGTGTCAAGGTCCGGCTCGGCTCACGTGCATCGGTCGAGGACCTGGCCGACTTCGACGAGATCGTCGTCGCCACCGGGGTCGTGCCGCGCATCCCCTCGCTGCCGGGCGTCGACCACCCGAAGGTCGTGACCTATCAACAGGCCATCAACGGCGCCCCGATCGGCGAGCGGGTGGCCGTGATGGGTGCCGGCGGGATCGGGTTCGACGTGAGCGAGTTCCTCCTTCACGACACCGACGAGAGCGTCGAGCACTGGATGGAACGCTGGGGCGTCACCGATCCCGCGCTGGAGCGCGGCGGCCTGGCCACCAAGGTCAAAGCGCCACCGCGACGCACCGTCCATCTGCTGCAACGCAAGACGTCCCAACTGGGCAAGGACCTCGCCAAGACGACGGGTTGGGTGCACCGGGCGACGCTCATCGACTCCGGCGTGGACATGCTCAAGGGCGTCACCTACGACCGCATCGACGATGCCGGGCTGCACATCACCCTCGGTGAGGGCGACAAGGCCGAGACACGGGTCCTGGACGTGGACACGGTGATTCTGTGCACGGGGCAGGAGTCGGTGCGCGACCTCGTCGCGCCACTGGAAGCGCTCGGCAAGCCGGTTCATGTGATCGGTGGCGCCGACGTCGCAGCCGAGCTGGACGCCAAGCGCGCCATCAAGCAAGCGACCGAGTTGGCTGCCCGGCTCTGATACCGGCCGTCGCGGCGCGACCTGGCCCCGTCGATCGCCTAGCGTGACCACCGCACGGCGATCGACGAAGGGGCACTCCACATGGGCTGGCTGGGACTGATCCTCGCGACGCTGCTCGTCGGGCTCATTGCCGGACTGCTGGCGCGCGCCATCGTCCCCGGCCGCGACGCGATGGGCCTGCTGGCCACGATTCTTCTCGGCATCGTCGGGTCCTTGGTCGGCTTGGGAGTCGCGTACGTCCTGAAGCTCGAGTCCGGGGCAGTGCAGGGCTGGATCCTCACCATCGCCGGAGCCGTCGCCGCACTGCTGATCTACAACCGCCTGGCCGCACGCAAGCGGACCACCTGACTCCGACGGGCCGTGGGCCTACCATCACGGCGTGAGCACACCGCGCGATTCGCCCGCCTCCCGAACGGCGGACATCGTGGTCGCGTGGGTCCTGTACGCCGTGCAGCTCGCCGGCGAGGCAGTGCTGGCCCTGGTCTGGCTGACGTCGGTCATGATGACCGACAGCTGTGGAACCGGGACCGACGACCCTGCGGTCTGCAATGCCGCCTACTTCATGACCTGGTGGTTCGCGTACGCCGCGCTCCTGGTCGTCGCCGTGCTGGCCACGCCCATCGCGATCCTGGTCGCCGGGCACAAGGGACGCCGGCGATGGCCCTGGCCGGCCCTGACCATCGCCCTGCTTGCCGCGGCGACCGCGGGCTACGTCTTCCTCTTCACCCGCTGATCAGCTGATCTGGCGCAGCCGAACCGACTCCGGCAGCCCGGCGAGTTCGGCCAGCACGTTCGCGCCCACTTCGGCCGACACATCGGTGATCACGTACCCGAGCTGTCCCTTGGTGGCCAGGGACTGCGCCTCGATGTTGACGCCGTGGTCGCCAAGAATGCGGTCGATCGACGCCAGCACGCCGGGCGCGTTCTCGTGCAGATGGGTCAGCCGATGTCGTTGCGGGTCGGCAGACATCGTGATCTCGGGCAGATTCACACTCAGCGAGGTGTTGCCGAAGGCGACGTATGCGCGCAGCTTGGAGGCGACAAAGCGGCCGATGTCCTGCTGGGCCTCCTCCGTCGACCCGCCGACGTGTGGGGTGAGGATGACGTTCTTCAACCCGCGCAGATCGGACTCGAACGGGTCACCCTGACGCTTGGGCTCGATCGGGAACACGTCGACGGCAGCGCCGGCGATGTGACCGGACTCGAGGTGCCGGCGCAGTGCGGCAGTGTCAGTGGTGATGCCGCGGGACAGGTTGAGGAACAGCGACCGCGGCTTCATCAGGCTCAACTGCTCGTCACCGAAGATGCCGGCGTTGCCCGGACGACCGTCGACGTGCAGGGAGACGACGTCGGCCTCGGCCAGCAGTTCCTCGAGGGTGGCGCACTTGCGCGCGTTGCCCATCGCCAGCTTGTCGTCGAGATCGTAGAAGATCACCCGCAGGCCGAGCGCCTCGGCGATCACCGAGAGCTGGCTGCCGATGTTGCCGTAGCCGACGATGCCGAGCGTGCGTCCACGCACCTCATGGCTGCCGGCAGCCGACTTGTTCCAGATGCCGGCGTGCATGTCGGTCGACTTCTCGTGCAGGCGCCGCGCCAGGGAGATGATCTCGGCGATCGCCAGCTCCACCACGGACCGTGTGTTGGAGTACGGAGCGTTGAAGACGGCGACCCCCCGCCTCGACGTCGCGGCGAGGTCGATCTGGTTGGTGCCGATGCAGAAGGCGCCGACGGCCAGGAGATCCGGTGCGGCCGCGAGCACCTTGTCGGTGATGTAGGTCGTCGACCGTATGCCCAGCAGATGGACACCCTGGAGGGCTTCGATCAGCTCGTCCTCGTCCAGCGCACCGTCGCGGGTCTCGACCTGGTAACCCTTGCTGCGCAGGAAGTCGGCGCCGACGTCGTGGATGTTCTCCAGGAGGAGGACCTTGACGTCGCCGTCCTCAACCGGGTCGGTGGCGTAGGGCTGGTCGTTTGTCATGGTCCCAAACATCGACATCGTGGTCACGGCAGTCTCCTCTCGTAAGCGAGAGGAACCCAGGCGAACGGTTCCGCACGTGCTCGGTGGAGTCGGACCTTCCCGGTGGTCACCCACCTCAACGCCAGTCGCGCCCGACCGGACGATTCTACCGTGCCGACACAGGCGATCGGTCCGCCGATCCGCTGCTCAGGATGCAGGCGGCAGATTGGCCAGCCGGACCTGGCCCTGGGCGATCAACCTGCCGTTCTGGTCGGTCGACTCCACCCGCCAGAGCTGCTGCGTACGGCCGCGGTGGATGGGGGTCGCCGTGGTCGTGATCGTGTCCCCGAGCTTCGCCTGACGCAGGAAATCGGTCGAGTTGTTGGAGCCCACCGCCGGCTGGGCCGGACCGCCCTCAGGAACGTCGCGGTTGAGCCAGGTGTATCCGGCCAGGCTGGCCGCCGCCTCATGCGCCGCGCAATAGACGCCGCCGTGCGGAATGCCGAAAGGCTGCAGATGCTCCGGGCCGATGGTGAACGCCATGACGACACGGTCGGGCGTCGTTTCGGAGTAGGTGAGGCCGAGGACGTCATTGAGTCCCGAGTTCAGGTCGGCGGCGTCAGTCATGGGCCCGAGCCTACGGGCGGGCGCTCGAGGGCATGAGGGAGGGAATGAATCGGCTCGGTCGGGCCTTGGATCAGATACCCCCTAGGGGTAACATCGCAAGAAGGAGGTCGCCATGGAGCCCACGCATGATCACGAACACCGGACACACGGCTACGACAAAGAGGCTGTCCGCAAGCGGCTCGCCCGCATTGAGGGTCAGGTGCGCGGCATCGCGCGCATGGTCGAGGACGACACGTACTGCATCGACGTCCTCACCCAGGTGAGCGCGACCACGAAGGCGCTCGAGGCGGTCGCCCTCCAGCTGCTCGACGACCACCTCACGCACTGCGTCGTCGACGCCGCCCGCGTCGGCGGATCGGAAGCCGAACTGAAGATCAAGGAAGCCACCGACGCCGTCGCGCGCCTGGTGCGCTCATGAGGAGAACCACCATGACCACTGAGACCTACAACGTCACCGGAATGACCTGCGGCCACTGCGTTGCCTCCGTCGAAACCGAGCTTCGGGCCGTGCCCGGGGTCAGCGACATCACCGTCGACCTGACGCCCGGCGGCACGTCGAAGGTCACCGTCACCAGCGACGAACCGCTGGCCCGCGACGACGTCGCCGCGGCCGTCGACGAGGCCGGCTACCAGCTGGCGTCGTCCCGCGACCTGCCGTTGGCGTGACGCAGCCATGACCGAGGTCATCCGGCTGGACGTCCACGGGATGTCGTGCACCGCCTGTGCGGCCCGCATCGAGAAGAAGCTGAACAAGCTCGACGGGGTCAGCGCATCGGTCAACTACGCGACCGAGCGGGCGGTGGTCGAGGCGCCGGACGGGCTCGATCCACAGCTCTTGCTCGACACGGTCGCCAAGACCGGTTACACGGCGAACGTCCGCTCTGAGCACGGATCCGGAGCGGGCGCCGAGCACGGGCACGAGCACGGACTGCACTCCCGGGAGTCGATGCGGCGCCGCCTCATCGTCGCGTCCCCCTTGGCCGCTCTGACCGGTGTCATCTCGATGATTCCGGTGTTCCAGTTCACCGGCTGGCCGTGGGTGGCTCTTGTGCTCGCGACTCCGGTGGTGCTGTGGGCGGCCTACCCGTTCCACTGGTCGGCCGTCACGAACGCGCGCCACGGCGCCGCCACGATGGACACGCTGGTCAGCATCGGCGTCGGTGCTGCGTACGTCTGGTCGACGCTGCAGCTGTTCCGGCTCGGTTGGGCGCATGCCCAGCACGACGTGTACTTCGAGGTCGCGGCCATCGTCACCACCTTCATCCTCGCCGGCCATTATCTGGAGGCAAACGCCAAGAAGCAGGCCAGCGCGGCACTGCGCGCCCTGGCCGATCTCGGCGCCCGGGATGTCGCGGTGCTCCGCGACGGCCGGGAGGTCCGTGTCGCACTGGACGAGCTCCGCGCCGGCGATGAGTTCGTCGTGCGGCCGGGCGAGAAGATCGCCACCGATGGCCTGGTGATCGACGGTGCCTCGGCCGTCGACGAGTCCATGCTCACCGGTGAATCGGTGCCGGTCGAAGTTGCCACCGGCGACTCGGTGACCGGTGCCACGATCAACACGAGCGGGCGCCTGGTCGTACGGGCCACGGCGGTCGGCGCGGACACCGCCCTGGCGCAGATGGTGCGTCTGGTCGAGACCGCGCAGGAGGGAAAGGCCGAGGTTCAGCGTCTGGCCGACCGGGTGTCGGCCTGGTTCGTGCCGACGGTCATCGTGTTGGCCGCGCTGACCTTCCTCGGGTGGCAGTTCGGTACCAGCGACACCGACCGCGCGTTCACCGCAGCGGTCGCGGTCCTGATCATCGCCTGCCCCTGCGCGCTCGGGCTCGCCACGCCGACCGCGCTGATGGTCGGCACCGGTCGCGGCGCCGTCCTGGGCATCCTGATCAAGGGTCCCCAGGTCCTCGAATCGACCCGCATGATCGACACCGTGGTGCTCGACAAGACCGGCACGATCACGACCGGCCACGTCGCGGTGGTGTCGATCGACCTCGAGCCGGGCGTGGACGAGGACGAGTTCCGCACGATCGTCGCGTCCTTGGAGCATGCGTCCGAACACCCGGTAGCCAAGGCGCTCGCCGCGCTGGCCGAACCCCAGCCCGTCACCGACTTCCTGGCCCATCCGGGCATTGGTGTCAGCGGCACCGTCGCGGGACACACGGCCCGCGTCGGCCGGTTCGGCGCGGGGTCGGGAATCACCGTGGAGTGGGACGGCTCGCGGCGCGGGGTCATCACAGTTGCCGACACGGTGAAGCCGACCTCGAAGCAGGCTGTCGCCGACCTGCGTGCCCTCGGCTTGGAACCGGTGCTGCTCACCGGCGACGCACAGTCGATCGCCGAGCAGGTCGCCGGCGAGGTCGGCATTCGCCGGGTCATCGCGGAGGTGTCCCCGGAGGACAAGCTACGCATCGTCCACGAGCTCCAGGGCGAGGGTCGCGTGGTCGCCATGGTGGGCGACGGCGTCAACGACGCGGCTGCCCTGGCCGGGGCCGACCTGGGCATCGCCATGGGTACCGGCACCGACGTCGCCATGGCGGCGTCCGACCTGACGCTCGTGCATGGCGACCTCGCCACTGCGGTGGTGGCCGTCCGGCTCGCGCGCGCCACCCTGCGCACGATCAAGGGGAACCTGTTCTGGGCCTTTGCCTACAACGTCGCAGCCATCCCGCTGGCTGCGCTCGGCATGCTCAACCCGATGATCGCCGGCTTCACGATGGCGTTCAGCTCGGTTTTCGTCGTCACGAACTCGCTGCGACTCCGGCGGTTCGGCCGCAGGTCCCACGGTGATTGAAGTGGCGACGCTGTCGCCGTCGAGATCACGCTGCCACCACCTCGGTAATCTCGGTCTGTGAACCCCGGCCTCCGCGCCCACCACCTCTCGCCGGACGACTACGTCGGCGATGCCGGGCCGGTGCTGCGCCGGGTCGGTCGGCTGCTCCAGCCGTACCGGGGCAAGATCGTGCTGGTCATGATCGCGGTCCTGACCGCGGCCCTCCTCACGGCACTGGTGCCGTTCCTGACCAAAGCCGTCTTCGACGACGCACTCTTCCCGCCCGAAGGCGGGCCGAGACTGGACATCCTCGGCTGGTTGGTGGCCGCGATGTGTGTCATCCCGGTGATTGCCGCGCTCATCGGCATCGGACAGAACTGGCTCACCGCCACGGTCGGCAACTCGGCCATGGCAGATCTCCGCACCCGTCTGTTCGCGCACCTGCAGACGATGGAACTGGCGTTCTTCACCGCGACGAAGACCGGCCACATCCAGTCCCGGCTCGCCAATGACGTTGCGGCCGTCCGCACCGTCCTGACCGACACCGCGACGTCGATCCTGTCGACGTCGGTCACGGTGACGGCGGCCCTGATCTCGATGCTGGTGCTGTCGTGGCCGCTCACCATCCTGACCCTCATCCTGATGCCGCTTTTCGTCGTCATCCAGCTGCGGGTAGGACGCCGCCGGCAGCGGCTGGCCAAGGAGACCCAGGAGTCGCTGTCGGAGATGACGGCGATCACGCAGGAGACCCTGAGCGTCTCCGGCATCCTGCTCTCCAAGGTCTTCGGTCGCGGCGAGGCCGAAGTCGAGCGCTACCGCGAAGCCAACCGGGAGCAGGTGCGGCTGCAAGTCCACCAGGCGATGACCGGTCGCGCGTTCTTTGCCATCGTCCAGACCTTCTTCGCCATCACGCCGGCACTGCTCTACCTGGCCGCCGGCCTCATGCTCACCGGGCAGGTCCCCGGCGGCGCCGACATGACCACCGGAACCCTGGTTGCCTTCACCACCGTCCAGGCCCGCCTGCAGATGCCGCTGCTGCAGCTCATGCGGGTGTCGCTGGATGTGCAGACCTCGGTTGCCCTGTTCCGCCGGATCTTCGAGTACCTCGATCTCAGGCCGGCCATCACCGAGAAGCCCGATGCGCACGACCTCGTCGATCCCAGCGGGGACATCGAGTTGCGGGACGTCTGGTTCGCGTACCCGAGTCAGCAGGCGACCGGGGGCACCGGCGTCGGGCCGTGGGCGCTGCAGGACATCTCCCTGCACGTCGCGCCGGGCCAGATGGCAGCCATCGTCGGGCCCTCCGGCGCCGGCAAGACCACGATCACGTATCTGGTGCCACGCTTCTACGACGTGACCGAGGGCGCCGTGCTCATCGACGGGCAGGACGTGCGCGACCTCACGATGGCTTCCATCGCCCGCACCGTCGGCATCGTCACGCAGGAGCCGTACCTGTTCCACGGAACGATCCGCGACAACATCGCGTACGCGCGCCCCGACGCGACCCAATCCGAGATCGAGGCCGCCGCACGAGATGCGAACATCCACGACCGGATCCTGTCGTTTCCGGACGGGTACGACACGATCACCGGTGAGCGGGGCTACCGACTCTCCGGCGGCGAGAAGCAGCGACTCGCGATCGCCCGGGTCCTGCTGATGAACCCACGCATCCTCATCCTCGACGAGGCGACCTCGGCGTTGGACTCCGAGACCGAGCGCCTGGTGCAGGAGGCCATCGAGCGCGCCACTCAGAACCGAACCACACTGGCCATCGCCCACCGGCTCTCCACGATCCGGTCGGCCGACGTCATCTTCGCCGTGGACGGCGGGCGCCTGGTCGAGTCGGGAACCCACGAGGAGCTGCTGGCCGACCCGCGCGGTCTCTACGCGCGCCTCCACGCAGAGCAGACGGGCGGGCAGATCGGCTCGACCCTGCCGGCCGGCTGAGTCAGTCGTCCTCGGCGTCGTCCGATTCGGGTGCGGAGGACTCGCTCTCCGACGGCTCGGGGCTCGGCGAATCGCTCGCCGTTCCTGAGGCGTTCGCCGATTCGCCGGTGGCAGCAGGCTCCACGGATTGCTCGGCGGTGACGTCTTCGTCGAGTTCCGCCGCCCTCACCTTGGCTGCCTGAACCAAGCGGATGACCCCGTGGTTCAGGGCGAGGGATGCGCGCAGGCCGTACTCGCCGTAGCCGGCAATCGTCATGCGTCCCTCTTCGCACGAGACGCCGTAGGCAGCCGGCAACGCACCGATCGCGTGGTAGTAGAAGGTGTCCGTCTCGCGCGTGGAGCCGTACGCCTCAGCCAACAGCAGATAGGTCTCACAGATGTCGTCCACGGCACTGTCGGCGCCATCGTTCTTGAGCGACAGCCAGGAGTCTTCCAGCTGCCTGGCCACGGACCGACTGGTCGTCGGTTTGATGATCGCGGCGCGGATCTGCGGCTCCACCTGCTGGATCCACAAACGTGGACTGAGGATGACCACACGAATCGCCGAGCGGGCCGGCTCTCGCAAGGAATGGACCCATACGCACTCCTGCGTGCCCGGAGCCGGCCGCACGGCGACTTCGGCATCCATCGAGTAGCCCACCAGGTCGGAGCGTTCCTTCTTGGACAACAGCGTGCACGCCGGGTTGTCCGGATTTGCTGACGGCATGGCGGACGATTCGGTGATGCTCGGTTCGAGCGTTCCGGCTGGAACCGGCTGCGGCGCGGAGCGGTCACAGGCCACGAGCGCCGCGCACATCACAATCCCGGAGAGGACCACACGCGTTCGCACGGAATGACTGTAACGAGCCGCGCCCAGCGAAGCACCGATCCCCGCCCCGCCCGGCGCTTGGGGCTACTCCCAGGGAAAACCGACATACTTCGTCTCGAGGTACTCGTCGATGCCCTCGAACCCGCCCTCGCGACCGAATCCGGACGACTTGACTCCACCGAACGGTGCCGCCGGGTTCGACACGATCCCCTGATTGAGCCCGACCATGCCGGTCTCCAGGGCTTCGAACAATCGCGTCGCTCGGGCGAAGTCCCGCGTGAAGGCGTAGGCGACCAATCCGTACTCGGTGGCATTCGCCATCTCGATCGCCTCGGCCTCGTCCTCGAACCGGACGATGGCCGCGACCGGGCCGAAGATCTCCTCGGCGCACAGCCGGGCGTCCTTGGGCACGTCGGTCAGGACGGTGGGCTGATAGAACCACCCGTCCCCCTCGGCAATGGCCCCGCCGGTGAGCACGCGCGCGCCCCGGCTCACGGCATCGTCGACGAGCTCGGAGACCTTGACCCGCTGCGCCTCCTCGACCAACGGGCCGACGTCGACGCCCGCGTCCACGCCGCGGCCGAGCCGGAGCCCGGCCATCCGCGCGGCGAGCTGCTCGGCGAACTCATCGGCGACCGACGCCTGCACCAGGAACCGGTTCGCTGCAGTGCAGGCCTCGCCGATGTTGCGCATCTTGGCCAGCATGGCGCCGTCGACGGCGGCGGTGAGGTCGGCATCGTCGAAGACGAGGAAGGGCGCGTTGCCGCCCAGCTCCATCGACACCCGCAACAGGTTCTGCGCGCTCTGCTCCACGAGCGTCCGGCCCACTTCGGTCGAGCCGGTGAACGTCAGCTTCCGCAGCCGGGGATCGGCGACGAGCGGGCCCATGACCGCACCGGTGTGGGACGTGGTGATGACATTGAGCACGCCGTCCGGCAGCCCGGCCTCCCGCAGGATGTCGGCCGCGGCCAAGGCGCTCAGCGGCGTCAGACCGGCCGGCTTGAGCACCATCGTGCACCCGGCCGCCACGGCCGGGCCGATCTTGCGCGTCGCCATGGCCAGTGGGAAGTTCCACGGCGTGATCATGAGGCACGGGCCGACCGGCTGCTTGAGCGTCAACAGGCGCGTCGCCCCGTTGGGTGCGACCGCGTACCGGCCGTGGATCCGGACGGCCTCCTCGGAGAACCAGCGGAAGAACTCGGCCGCGTAGGCGATCTCGGCACGACTTTCAGCCAGGGTCTTGCCCATCTCCAGCGTCATGAGCCGGGCGAGGTCGTCGGTGCGCTCGGTGATCAGCTCGAACGCGCGGCGCAGGATCTCGCCGCGGTCCCGCGGTGCCGAGCGGGCCCACTCGGCCTGAGCCGCCACGGCGGCGTCGAGTGCCGCGGCCCCGTCCGCAACCGTCGCGTCGGCGACCTGGGCGAGCTCGCGACCGGTGGACGGATCCTCGACGGCGAACGTCGCCCCGCCGGTCGCGTCGCGCCAGGCGCCGCCGATGAACAGTTGCTTCGGAACGTTGTCGACGAAGGGCTCAGCCATAACGGCGAGGCTAATCGTTAGGCTCGGCCAATGCTCACCCTGATTCCGGACTGGCTCGACGCCGAGCACATCCTGACGTCGTTCGGTCCCGCCGCCATTTGGGTCGCCGTCGCCATCGTGTTCATCGAATGCGGGCTGCTCTTCCCGATCCTTCCGGGCGACTCGCTGCTCTTCGTGGCCGGAATCCTGGTGGCCCAGGACGTCGCCGGCATGCCGGGCATCGTCACCACCTGCCTGCTCCTCACGACGGCGGCCATTGCCGGGAACGCAACCGGATACGCCATCGGGGCCAAGGTGGGCCCCGCACTGTTCCGCCGACCGGACTCGCGCTTCTTCAAGGCCGAGTACCTCGACAAGACGCACGATTTCTTCGAGAAATACGGCGCGCCGGCCATCATCCTGGCCCGTTTCGTTCCGATCGTGCGGACGTTCATCACGGCGGTCGCCGGGGCCGGGCGCATGGGGTTCGCCCGCTTCATGACGCTGTCAGCGATCGGCGGCGTGCTGTGGGCGACCGGCATCACGCTCATGGGCTACTGGCTCGGGAACGTCGACTTCATCCGCGACAACGTCGAGGCGCTGGCGATTGCCATCGTGTTCGTGTCGGTGGTTCCCATCGTCATCGAGGCGCTGCGGCACCGCCGGGCCTGATCAGCCGAAGAAGTCGCCCGAAGCCGGTGGCGGCGTCGACTGCTTGGCCATGGGGACGAACCGCGAGTAGTGCCCTTGGAAGCCCACGGCGATTCCGCTGTCGGTGGGACCGGAACGGTTCTTGGCGACGATCAGGTCGGCCTCGCCCTTGCGCTCGTCATCGCCGTACATCTCCGGCCGGTGGACCAGCAGGACGATGTCGGCGTCCTGTTCGATCGAGCCCGATTCGCGCAGGTTGGAAAGCTGTGGCTTCTTGTCGCCGCCCTGCTCCGACATACGGTTGAGCTGACTGATCGCCACGACCGGGAGTTCGAGCTCCTTGGCCAGCAACTTGATCTGCCGGGAGAACTCCGAGACCTCGACCTGCCGGTTCTCGACCCGCTTGCCGGAGGTCATGAGCTGCAGGTAGTCGATGACGATGAGGCCGATGCCGTGCTGCTTGTGCATGCGCCGGGCTTTGGCCCGGATCTCCGGCATCGTCAGGTTGGGCGAGTCGTCGATGAGGATCGGAGCGGCCTGGACCCGCGGCATGGCACGGCCGATGCGATTCCAGTCGTCCTCGCTCATCCCACCGCCGCGCATGTGGTGGATCGGCACCTTGGCCTCGGCTGAAAGCAGGCGCATCGAGATCTCGGCGCCGGTCATTTCCAGGGAGAAGATGGCCGACGGGGTGGACTGGCGGATGGACGCCGCCCGGCAGAAGTCGAGACCCAACGTCGACTTGCCCACGCCGGGGCGCGCCGCGACGACGATCATCTGCCCGGGACGGAACCCGGTGGTGATGCGATCGAGGTCGTCGAATCCCGACCCGAGTCCGGCCATGTCACCGTCGCGCGCCTGGATGGCCTCGATCTCGTCGATCGTGGCGCCCAGCAGCGACGCGACGTCGCGGTAGTCGTCGACGCCACGCGAGGAGTCGACGTCCATGACCTCCTTCTGGGCCGTGTCGACGAGTGACTCGAGCTCACCGGTCTCGGCCCAGCCGAGTGCCGAGATGCGATTACCGACCTCGATCAGGCGCCGCAGCACCGCCTTGTCGTGGACGATCGACGCGTAGTAGTCGGCACTGGCCACGTTGGGCACCGTCTCGACCAACGTGTGCAGGTAGGGGGCACCGCCGACACGGGTGAGATCGCCGCGGCGCTGCAACTCGTTCTTGACCGTGAGGGCGTCGACCGGCTCGCCCCGGTTGGCGAGATCGACGATCATCTCGAAGATCGCCTCGTGCGCCGGTCGGTAGAAGTCGCGCCCGGACAAGAGCTCGGACGCCGGATCGATGGCCTGCTTCGACAGCATCATCGCGCCGAGAACACTCTGCTCAGCCACGAGGTCCTGCGGAGGAACCCGGCCGCCCGGAACGTCCTCCGAGGCTTCGGCTGGATACAGGTCCGCGACCATCAGTGATTGACTCCTGTCATGTGCCCGACCGTAGGGAATGCCTCCGACATTCAGCCCACGGACGAGCGGTGCTCGCCTGCGTGTTTCCGGGCTCGTCGCGCCCGCTTTCATTCGCTCCGACCGCGCCACACTAGGCCCGCACGGCGCCGGCGGGAAGCCCGTTATCCACAGGGCGTGTGGATAACGGGAACGCGCGTGTGCAAAACGCCGTCGGGCGTGTGCACATGGGGTGGACGCAGCTGTGGACGACGACGGTCGCAGCCCACCCAATGTGGCCCTGACCTGCGGAAACGTAGCGCACAGAGTGTGGAGCCAAGATTTCCGGAAGATGACATCCACGCAACGGGTCGACGTGTCGACAAAGTTCCGGTGCAGTCCCACTCAGCCGTTGCCCACGCCCCTGTCCACAGGTCGCGTTCGTGACCGCGGTCCGCTTCACCGGGACCGATCGGCAGATCTTCCGCATCGCCGTCCCCGCGCTTTTCGCGCTGGTCAGCGAGCCGCTGATGGTGCTGGCCGACACCGCCATCATCGGGCATCTCGGCACGACGCCCCTGGCCGGCCTGGCCATTGCCGCGACGGTCCTCAACACCGTGGTCGGGCTCTGCATCTTCCTGGCGTACGGAAGCACCGCCGCGGTGGCCCGCAGCCACGGAGCCGGCGCCGAGAAGGAGGCCCACGCGATCGCCGTCAGCGGACTGTGGCTGGCGGTCGCGTTGGGTGCTGTCCTGGCCGTGATGCTCGGCGTCGGCGCCGAGACGCTGACGGGCTGGTTCGCCAGTTCGCCGGCCGTCGCCGATCAAGCAAGCATCTATCTCGCGATCACCGCGGCTGCGCTGCCGGCGATGCTGCTCGGACTGGCTGCCACCGGCGCATTGCGCGGCGAGCTCGACCTGCGCACACCTCTGCTCGTCACCGTCGTCGCCAACCTCGTCAACGTCGCGCTGAACCTGGTGTTCGTCTACGGGCTGCACATGGGTATCGCCGGGTCGGCGCTCGGCACCGCACTCGCCCAGTGGGGGGCCGCTCTGTGGCTCGCGGCGATCGTGGCACTACGTGCGCGCCGGGCCGGGGCCCTCACCCGGCCGCATCCCGAAGCCGTGCTGTCCGCCGCCCGGGACGGCGTGCCGCTCTTCGCCCGAACCGTGACCCTGCGCATCGCACTGCTGCTGCCGACCATCCTCGCCGCACGGCTCGGCGACGCATCGCTCGCCGCTCATCAGGTGGCCATGGCCGTCGTGACCTTCATTGCCTACGGGCTGGACGCCATCGCGATCGCCGGCCAGACGCTGACTGGGCGCGCGCTCGGCGCCGGCGACGCCGAGGAGACCCGCAGGCTGGCGCGCCGCATGATGGGCTGGGGTCTGGTCACCGGCCTCGCTGCCGGAGCCGCCTTGGCCGTCGCCTCGCCGCTGGTCGTCATCGCGTTCACCGGCGACAGCGCCGTGCGACAGGCCCTGCTGCCGGCGCTGCTGGTCATCGCGATGATCCAGCCGCTGTCCGGCGTCGTCTTCGTTCTCGACGGGCTGCTCATCGGCGCCGGCGACGGTCGCTACCTGGCGTGGGCCGGGTTCGTGACGCTGGCCGTATACGCGCCGGTCGCCGTCGTCCTGGCCGGTTGGGGTTTCACCTGGCTGTGGGTCGCCTACGCGGCCTTCATGCTGGCCCGACTCGTGACCCTCGGGCTGCGCGAGCGCTCCGATCGCTGGATGGTGCTCGGAAACGGCCGTGCTGCACTAGCGTGACGCCATGGTCACACCCGAGGAAGCAGTCGCCAGCTTTGAGGAGCGGTTCGGGAGCCACGACGGGTTCCGCCGGCTGCACGCCAAGGGTTGGCTGTATCAGGGCACCTTCACCGCGACGCCCGCGGCGACAGCACTGACCAGTGCCGCGGTGTTCTCCGGAGCCACCATCCCGGTCGTCGCGCGGGTGTCCAACGGCAGCGGCAACCCCCGGCAGCCGGACCATGCGCCCGATGTACGAGGCCTCGCCGTGAAGTTTGCGGTCGGACCCGACACCTTCGACATCGTGGCCCAGAGCGCTCCACGGTTCCCGGTGCGGACGCTGGAGCGCATGGTCGAGTTCGTGAAGGCCAACGACCCGTCGCCGAAGGGCCTGGCCCGACTGGCAGCCTTCGTCGCCAAGGACCCGCGCACGGTCCTTCCCGCGCTGGCCGCCGACGCCAAGGCACTGAAGCCACCCACGAGCTACGCCGAGCAGCGCTACTTCGGCGTCCATGCCTTCACCTGGGTCGACGTCGACGGCGGTCGCCGCGCCGTCAGGTACACGTGGGAGCCGGAGGCGGGCGTCGGCTTCCTGAAGCCCAAGGACGCCAAGACGCTGGGCCCGGACTACCTCCACGACGAGTTCGACCGCCGTCTGAGCGCCGCGGTCGCGCGGTTCACACTCAAGGTCCAGGTGGCCGAGCCCGGCGACCGCACCGACGACCCGACCATCCCGTGGCCGTCATCGCGGCCGGTGGTCGACACCGGAACCCTGGAGCTCGTGGCCCCCGAAACCCGGCGCGAGACGAACGGCGACATCCTGGTGTTCGACCCGACCCGCGTGATTCCGGGCATCGAGCTCAGTGACGATCCCGTGCTCCATGCCCGGTCACGGGTCTACAGCGAGTCGGTGCGCCGCCGCACGGGGATCGGGCGCCCCGCCGAGCTCGACGCCTGACATGACGTTCGTCCTGGTGTGGCCGGATGCCGGCCAGGCCGACTCGACGGTTCAGGCGCTCCTCGCCGATTTCACCGACGACGTCCTCGTCGCGACCTGGGACCCCGGCGCCGTCGACCGTGGGCGCACCACGCTGCTGAACTCGGTCCGGGACGCCCGGGAAGCCCTGGTCGACCGCGGTACGGACCCGGACACCCTGATGCTCATCGGCTACGGCCGGGGAGCGGTGGCCGCGGCCGGACTCGCGCGCTACGCGAAGCGGCTGGGAATCGGCCTGGGCCGGGTCATTGCCGTCGCCGGAACATGGAACGAGCCCGACCCGTTCTCCGGATCTCCCCTCGAGGAGGTGCCGGAGCGAGTCGAGCTCGTTCCAGAAAACTACTTGCTGGCGACCACGTTGAGGCGCACCTGAGCGGCGACCTCGGCGTGAACCCGCACCGTGACCTGGTGGGCACCGAGGGCCTTGATCGGCTGGCCGACGTCGATGCGACGCTTGTCGACGTTGGCGCCGGTGGCCTCGTTGAGCGCGTCGGCGATGGCACCGACCGTGACCGCGCCGAAGAGACGGCCGCCATCACCGGCGCGAACCGGGACGTTGACGGTGTCGGCTTCGAGCTTGGTCTTGACCGCCTCGGCGTCCTCACGGTCGTGAATGACGCGCGCGTCGCGGGCCGCCCGAATGGACTCGACCTGCTTGGCCGCGCCACGGGTCCAACGGATGGCGTAGTTGCGCGGCAGCAGGTAGTTGCGCGCGTAGCCGTCCTTGACCGAGACGACATCGCCGGGCTCGCCGAGATTGCTGACCTCGTGGGTGAGGATGAGCTTCGTCATGTCAGTACCTTTCAGCGGGTGCTGGCGGTGTAGGGCAGGAGCGCCATCTCGCGGGCGTTCTTGATCGCCTTGGCGATCTGCCGCTGCTCCTGAACCGAGACGCCGGTCACGCGACGCGCGCGGATCTTGCAGCGGTCGGAGATGAACTTCCGCAGCAATGCGGTGTCCTTGTAGTCGATGGTGGTGACGCCGGCGACGGCGAG
>DATEDT010000127.1:0-13494 GCA_035281505.1 Aeromicrobium sp.
GAACATCAACTACTTCTACCCGGCACGACTGAAGGGTGCCGCCCTGGGCCTGAACGCCGCCGGCGGCAACATCGGCGTCGCGCTGATCCAGTTCTTCCTGCCGATCATCGTCGGTGCAGGCGGCGCGTTCGGGCTGGTCAAGGCATCCCAGGCGGTGAATCTGCACTGGGCGGGCTACCTGTACGCGGCGCTGGCCGTCGTGGCGGCCGTCTGCGCCTACTGGTTCATGAACAACCTGACCAGCGCGGTCGGCAAGCCGCGCGAGACGCTCGCGGTGGCGAAGTACAAGCACACCTGGGTGATGGCGTTCCTGTACATCGGCACCTTCGGGTCGTTCATCGGCTACTCGGCCGCCATGCCGCTGCTGATCAAGATCAACTTCTTCCGCTCGCCGATTCCCACCGAGTCGATCGGCATCAACTTCGCCTACTACGCGTTCCTGGGTGCGCTGGTCGGGTCGCTGACCCGTCCGTTCGGCGGCTGGCTCGCCGACCGGATCGGCGGCGCCAAGGTGACCCTGGCCTGCTTCCTGGCGATGATCGTCGGCACGCTCGGCGTGTACTGGACGCTGACGATGCTCCGGCCGGTACCGGTACCCGATCCGGCCAAGCTGAAGATGTGGCAGGCCGACCCGTCGACGTTCCCCGGCTTCACGCCCGAGGTCGTCGCGGCGGTGAACCACAACTCGAGCATCTTCCCGCTGTTCTTGGCCATGTTCCTGTTCGTGTTCGCGGCGACGGGCGTTGCCAACGGGTCGACCTACCGCATGATTCCGCACATCTTCAAGGCGCAAGCCGATGCGGCCACCTCCGAGGGCACGGTCGAGCGGTACGCGGCCGAGGCCAAGGCGGTCAAGGAGGGCTCGGCTGCCCTTGGCATCATCGGGGCAGTCGGCGCCTTCGGCGGCTTCCTCATCCCGATCACGTTCGGGTCGCCGTGGGTCACGGACCCGGTGGCAGCCTGCAAGACGGCGTTCCTGATCTTCACCGCCTTCTACGTGGTCTGCCTGACCGTGACGTACGTCGTCTACGTCTCGAAGCGGTCGGTCATGGGCAAGGCGGGTGTCTGAACCGAGTGACCGACACACACTGTCCGTACTGCGCGCTCCAATGCGCGCAGAAGCTCAGCGGCGAGGGACCCACGTCCCTCGCCGCTGAGCCGCGGGACTTCCCGACCAACCTCGGTGGGATGTGCCAGAAGGGTTGGACCAGCGCAGAGCTTCTCCGCGTCCCGGACCGCATCACGATGCCTCAGCGTCGGTCGGCTGCGGGTGGGTTCGAGCCGGTCTCCTGGGAGGAGGCGCTGGACGACATCGCGGCCCGGGTGCGGGCGATCGGCGACGACCACGGCACGGACGCGATTGCCGTGTTCGGCGGCGGCGGTCTCACCAACGAGAAGGCCTACCAGCTGGGCAAGTTCGCCCGGCTCGCGCTGCGCACGAAGAACATCGACTACAACGGCCGGTTCTGCATGTCGTCGGCTGCTGCGGCATCGAATCGGGCGCTCGGCATCGACCGCGGCCTGCCGTTCCCGCTGAGCGACCTCGGCGACGCCCAAGCCGTTCTCCTGCTGGGCAGCAACATCGCCGACACCATGCCGCCGTCGGTGCAGCACCTCGGTGCAGTCCGGGAGCGCGGAGGGCTCATCGTGGTCGACCCGAGGCACAGCGCCACGGCTCAGTTGACCGACAACGGGGGAGGCGAGCACGTCCAACTCGTCCCGGGAACCGACCTGGTCTTCCTGCTCGGCCTGCTGCACGTGGTCTTCGCCGAGGGCTTGCACGACCTGGCGTACGTGGAGGCGCGCACGACGGGCCTGGAGGCGGTCCGACGCAGTGTCAGCGAGTGGTGGCCCGAGCGCGTCGCATCGGTCACCGGAGTCCCGGAGACGCAGCTTCGGCGGGTCGCCCACCTGCTCGCGAACGCCTCGCCGCACCGCGGCGGTTGGGGGGCGTTCGTCCTCACCGGGCGTGGATCCGAACAGCACACCGACGGAACCGATACCGTCACCGCCGCCATCAGCCTGGCCCTCGTCCTGGGGCTCGTCGGCGGCGGTATCGACGGGAAGGGGCGCGGTGGCTATGGCGCCATCACCGGACAGGGGAACGGTCAGGGCGGTCGTGAGCACGGCCAGAAGGCCGACCAGCTCCCCGGCTACCGGATGATCGCCGACCCCGAGGCACGCGCTCACGTGGCCGAGGTCTGGGGTGTCGATCCCGACATTCTTCCGCCGCCGGGCATGCCCGCCATGCAGCTGCTCAAGAGTCTGGGCACAGAAGGCGGGCCGCGCGCGCTGTTCGTGCATGGCAGCAACATCGTCGTCAGCGCGCCCGATGCCATCGACATCGCTCGGCGCATCCGGTCGCTCGACCTCGTCGTGGTGTGCGACTTCGTTCCGTCGGAGACGGCGGCACTCGCCGACTACATCCTCCCGGTCACGCAGTGGGCCGAGGAGGAGGGAACGATGACCGGCCTGGAAGGCCGAGTCCTGCGTCGTCGGCAGGCTCTCGCGCCACCGGCCGGAGTCCGCAGCGAGCTGGAGATCTTCGCAGAGCTCGCGAAGCGACTCGATGCCCCCGGGCGGTGGCCCACCGAACCGCGCGAGGTGTTCGACGAGTTGCGTCGGGCCAGTTCTGGCGGCAAGGCCGACTACGCCGGCATCAGCTACGAGCGGCTCGATGCGGGCGAGGCGTTGTACTGGCCGTGTCCCAGCAGCACCGAGGATGGAGGGGACCACCCCGGCACGCCACGGTTGTTCACCGAGTCGTTCCCGACGCCGGACGGCAAGGCCAAGCTGATTCCGGTCCGCTGGCTGGGCCCCGACGACTCGCTGCGTCGGGATGCTCCGGTGTGGCTGGTCACGGGTCGGGTCCTGCAGCACTACCAGTCCGGAGCGCAGACGCGCCGTGTCGACAAGCTCAACAACGCCCAGTCCAGGGCCTATGTCGAGATCCATCCGGTGCTCGCGCAGCGGATCGGCGTCGAGGGCTTGGAGGACATCGAGGTGACGTCGAGCCGCGGCACCATGCGGGCGCCGGCGCGCGTCAGCAAGGACATCCGGCCCGACACGGTCTTCGTGCCGTTCCACTTCGCCGGCGAAGGCATGGTCAACGCGTTGACCAATTCGGCCACCGATCCCATCTCCGGGATGCCTGAGTTCAAGGTGTGCGCTGTGACGATCAAGAGGAGTGACTCATGAGAGTTGTCGTCGTCGGTGCCGGCATGGTCGGTCACCGGTTCACCGAAGAGCTCCACCGGCTCGATCCGTACATCGACATCACGCTGATAGGCGAGGAGGAGTACGAGCCGTACAACCGGATCCTGCTCACCGAACTGCTCGCGGGCCGGGTTGACCTGGCCGGCCTGACGATGTCGGCACACGACGAGGACGTGAACGTCCGGCTCGGCTCTCCGGCGCTCGAGATCGACCGCGAGCGCAAGCTCGTCATCACCGCTGGTGATTCCGTCGAGTACGACCACCTGGTGCTTGCGACGGGCGCTCGTGGTCGGGTGATCCCGGTGCCAGGCCTTCGCGACGGGCTGCCACGCGGTGTACATCTGCTCCGCTCGCTCAATGACGCGCGCGACATCAAGGCGGCGGCCCTGAACGCGCGGCACGCCGTCGTCATCGGGGGAGGGCCGCTGGGCCTGGAGGCGGCCGCTGCCCTGCGGCACCGCGGCGTCGGGGTGAGCGTGCTGTCGCTCGAGACGTCGCTGCTCGATCGCGATCTCGACGCGAGTGTCGCCGAAATCGTCGAGGCGGCCTCGGCCGACCTTGGCATCGAGTTCCTCGGCGGGGTGGGGATCGACTCCGTCGCAGTGCGCGACGGTCACGTGTCCGCAGTTCACCTCGGCGGCGGGCGGGTGATCGACGCGCAGCTGGTCGTCCTGGCTGCCGGTGTCGTCCCCGAGACGTCGCTGGCCACGGCTGCCGGGCTGGAGACGGCCCAGGGAATCGTGGTGGGCCACGACCTCCGGACGACCCTCGACCGGTCGATCTCGGCGATCGGGGACTGTGCCCAAACGCCGACCGGCACATCTGGTCTCGTGGCACCCGGCTGGGCGCAGGCCCGCGAACTCGCCCGGAGCCTGGTGCACGGCACCCTGATCGAGCCGGTCGAGATCACCGGCTCGGCCATGAAACTGAAGGCGGTGGGGCTCGACGTCGTCACCATGGGACGTCGTGCCTCCACGGCTGATTCCCACGACCGCGTCGTCAATCTGCGGGACGCCTCCGCTCGGCGTCATGTCGAGGTCGTGGTCCGCGACGACACCCTGATCGGCGTGACGTGCGTGGGCGCACCCGAGATCGCGGCGCACCTGAGCACGCAGTTCGATCGGCCCGGGATGATCCCGGCCGACCCGCTGCAGTTGTTGCTCGGGACGTCCGCGGGAACCGTGACCGAGGCCGTCAATCCGACGACGATGCCGTCGAGCACCACCGTCTGCCGCTGCAACGGCGTCTCCAAGGGTGACCTGGTGCGGGAATGGGAGCACGGCTGCACGACCGTCGAGGCGCTCGCCGAGAAGACGCTGGCCACCACCGGCTGCGGCGGGTGCAAGTCGCTGGTGTGCGGCATCGTGGACTGGCTCACCGAAGTGGATCCACCTGGCGTTGATCAGGAGTCGCCCCGTGTCGGCGTCACCGCCGGATAGGCCGGCGATCTTCACCGAACCGTCACCGCGTTAGCCCTGACGTCGAGTCCTTGGCATGTGAATCATGTCTGCCATGAGAACTCCCGAACTGGTGCTCCATGGCACGCGTCGCGGAACGTGGGCCTTGTTCGCGCTGGCCGTGATTCTGGCAGACCTCATCGTCGTCGAACTGTTGGCCGGCATGAGCGTGTCGAAGATCTACGCAACCTTCACCGCACTCGTACTCTTTTCGACAACGAGGCGACTGTTGCAGGGCCCCTGCGAGTTGAGGCTGTACGCGGACCGTTTCGAAGTCCACCGCCGCTCAAAACGCATAGCCCGAAGCTTCTGGACCAGAATCGAGCACTTCAAGACTTCGGCACTGACCGGACGCGTCGGCTTCGTATACGACCCGTCGCGTTTCGACGCTTCGAGGCACGCAGCGGGGCGGTCGCCTCTCGAACGAGCCTGGCATGAGGCAATGCGGCGGCTGACAGGAATCGATGGCGACCTGCAGTCCAGATACCGGGAAATGTCGAACCAACAACTGGCGGCTTTCATGAATGGCCGCCTCGAGCAAAGCCGCCAACCCGTGGCCGACCCGCTGGCCAACATCAACTACGAAACCAAGCCTCCGCAACTCGGTGTACTGCCGGAGGCCACAGGCAGGTTCCTTGGTGAGAACTGGGTGCTGAACCTGTTGGCGGACCAGGAGCATCGCGTTCGAATCGAAGATGCCCTTGGCATCCTTGGTTCATTGGCCGGGTTCTCGGTGATTGCCGCACTGCGGGAGATGGCCGGCTCTCGTGCAGCTCTGCAACGCGCGGGCATGGCCGTGATGAGCGCAACCGATGGATCGGAGTACTACTTCGGGGACGTGCTCAACACGTTCCTTCTCGAAGACCCGGCGGAGTCGGTCTTTGCTCAGGTGACTGCACCATTGCGCCAAGCCGGAAAACCGGTGCCCGACCCCCTGCCGATCGTGAAACGTGTCGCGTCCACAGTGGGCTCGGACAAGTTCGGGATCCCTGATCTCCCGCCTGAGCACCGCGTCGACGACAACGCCGTGAACATTGCCAAGGTCATGTGGCCGCACGCTTACCGCGCCGCCGCATTGGACCGACTGTCGCCGCAAACCTGGACGAACACCTTCCTCCATGCGATCCGTGTCCTCAATGAGAAGAGCCCTGGAATTCTGGACGACACCATGCGAGCACGCATCGTGCTTGAGTGCGCCTTCCCCGCGTCCCACCTGGATCCGGAGACGATTCAGTCCAAGGCCGCCTGACCCCGCTCAGGCGGGGACTTTCTCACCGTCGGGCAGGACCCACTGAATGACACGGTGTCCTTTGAGGTTGTGATGTCGTCGGCAGAGTGCCCACAGATTGTCGCCCGAGGTTGGCCCTTCGGGCCAGGGTCGTCGATGGTCCATGTCGCACCGGTCAGCTGGCTTGGTACAGCCGGGGGCGCGGCAGGTCATGTCGCGGAACTGCAAAGCTCGGCGAAGAACGTCCGGTGGGTAGCGACCGATGTAGTCGTGGGCCAGAACGTCATCAGTGACCGGATCGACAAGAAGTCGGTGCCAGAACGGGATGCTCGTGACCTCCGAATCGAGCGCCCACGAAGCGGGAATGGCCCAAGCGCCATCGGCGGAGACGGCCGGGTGGCCCGATGATCCCGACAGCGACGTGACCGGGATTGTCACGGCGACGTCGATGGAGACGGAGGCCGGAGCGTGGTCGGACGACAACAGCCATTCGGCGAACAGATCGGCGCGGCGCTGGTCCATGGTGCGCTCGTCGTCCGTCCCGAGTTCTTTCGCGCGGGCGTCCAGCCGGCGGTCGGCGGCAGCGGCGACGAACGCGGGTACGTAGGCGTTGATCCACGCCATGCCGTCATCGGTGTGGTTGATCTCGACTCGGCGCTGGCGCCGCTCCTCGTCGGCTCGAGCGTTGAAGCGCTCTGGTTCGACGCGTGCCACAAAACGCCTCAACCAGGCGCGCAACTCGGCCACCGTGTGTCGTTCTGCGTAGTCGATGACCAGCTGATCCAGCCGCTGCCACGACGAGGCTTGTTCGAGCCGGCCGGCAGCCGCCGAGATCTCCCAGACGCGCGCGCCGTCGACACGTCCCGCCTCAAACGCCGACCACACAGCGGGCGCGCGGTCAATGACCCGTTCGGCGACCGTCACCCGAGCGACGGCCTGCCCCTCCGACAGGCCTAGGCGATTGCCAAGGGTGAGGCCGACACCTGAACGCATGACCAGCCGGCGCAGAGGTTGCGGTTCGGCGTCGATCTGCTGGTGCAGCTCGCGAGAGACGTCGACGAGCGTCTGCCACTCGACCCACTCCGCACGCGCACGAGCCCGGCGGGAGGAGGCCAGCCGCGCCTGCGACTCCCCACTCACCTCGAGCCAGATCCGATCCATGATTCGAACATACAAGCGACCACCGACAGTTCCTTTTCGGGCACCGGACCCTACCGTGCGGCGCTCTTCAAGTGCTGTCTTCGGTGCTGCTGTCGATGGCGTCTGACTCCCGGGAAGGAGTACACAGGAAGAAGCAGGCGGCGCCGGACCGGGCACCGCCCCGTTGCAGAGGGAGTGGGCCATGTACGCGCGTTCCACCACGTTTCACGGGAGGCCCGAGAGCATCGACGCGGGGGTCAAGTTCGTCAAGGACGAGGTTGCATCCGCGCTCAACCAGATCGACGGCTGCCGCGGGCTTTCGTTGCTGGTCGATCGACGGACCGGCGAATGCATAGCCACGAGCTCATGGGACTCCGAGGAGACCATGCTCGCCAGCGACCAGTACCTCCGGCCGATTCGTGATCGTGGCCGGGACATCCTCGGTGGCCCCACGCAGATCGATGCCTGGGAGATCGCGGTTCTGCATCGAACCCACCATGGCGAGTGTTGCCGAGTCAGCTGGTTGACCGGCGACGTCGACGCGATGATCGGGACATTCCGCGTCGGGATCCTTCCTCAGCTCGAGCGCACCCCGGGATTCTGCAGCGCCAGCCTGCTGGTGAATCAGACCAGCGACGTGGGTTGCATCACGACCGCATGGCGGGACCGGCCTGCGATGGAAGCCAGCCGGTTGGCGGCCGACGACATGCGCAGCCGTATCGCCCACGACGCGCAAGGTGAGATCGTCCAGGTGCACGAGTTCGAACTCGCCCATTCGCACCTGCACGTCCCCGAAATGGTCTGACCTCGCGGTCAGCGCGTGGGGATGACCACCGCTAGTCGGCCAGGCACTCGCGAATGCGATCGGCGACCTTCTCCGGGGTGAACCCGTGGTGCGTCATCACTTCGTCGCCCTTGCCGCTGTCGCCGAAGGTGTTGATGCCGATCGCCAGGTCGACGACGCCGTTCCACCCCGACGTCGCACCGGCCTCGACACTGACGGTGGTCACGTCCGGCGTCGGCGCGTAGTCGCTGCGGTCGAGCACCGGGACGACCCGAGTCGGCACATCCTCGGCGCGCAGGATCTCGGCCGCGCCGAGGGCGACCGACACCTCCGAGCCGGTGGCCACGATCTCAACTGTTGCGTCCTCGCTGGTGAACGCCGCCGGATCGAGCTGCGGCAGGTTCTGCCGGCTCAGGATGAGCACGGTGGGCCCGTCGAGCCGTTCCAGGGCCTGACGCCAGGCACGTGCCGTGTCGGCGTCGTCGTAGGGCCGCAGGACCTGCAGGTTGGGGATTGCGCGCAGGGACTCGATGTGCTCGATCGGCTCGTGCGTGGGACCGTCTTCGCCGACTGCGATGGAGTCGTGGGTCAGGACGTAGATCGCCGGGATCCGCATGAGTGCGGACAGGCGTAGCGCCGGGCGCAGGTAGTCGGCGAACACCAGGAAGGTGCTCCCGAAGGGCCGGAAACCGCCGTGCAGGACCATGCCGTTGATGCACGCGGCCATGCCGAACTCGCGAATGCCGAAGGCGATCTCCGTACCTGCGTAGTTGTCGCGCGTGACCAGTTCCCCGAGCGCCGTGCCGGTGGAGCCGGCCAGGTCGGCCGAGCCGCCCACCAGTTCGGGCATGACTGCGTGCAGGGCCTTGAGGCACGCCTGCGACGACTGGCGGGTGGCGCGCGGTGCCTCGCCGACGATGCTGTCGAGCGCCGCGGCGAAACCGTCGGGAAGGACATGGGCCTGAGCCCGCAGGAACTCGGCGGCAGCCGACGGCTTGGCGGACTCGAACGCGTCGAACTGCTCCTGCCAGGCCGCGTGGGCCTCCGCGCCGGCCTTGGCGAGTGCAGCGCAATCGGCCTGCACCTCGTCCGGGACGACGAACGGGTCGTACTCCCATCCCTCCAGCCGCCGGGTCTCGGCGAGCACCTCGGGGCCGAGCGGTGAACCGTGGGCCTTGGCGGTGCCCTCGATGCCGGGAGCGCCCTGACCGATGACGGTCCGGATGGCCAGGAAGCTCGGTCGCGGATCCTCCTTGGCACGGCTGATGGCCTGATCGATCGCGTCGATGTCGGTGCCGTCGATGACGCCGTCGGTGTGCCAGCCGTATGCGGCGAACCGGGCCAACTGGTCGTCGCTGGTCGACCGGTCGGTGGACCCGTCGATCGTGATGGTGTTGTCGTCCCACAGGACGATCAGGCGGCCCAGCCCGAGGTGCCCGGCCAGCGACGCGGCTTCATGGCTCACGCCCTCCATCAGGCAGCCGTCACCGGCGATGACGTAGGTGTGGTGGTCGACGATCTCGGGGTAGTGCGCGTTCTGCATGCGCTCGGCGAGCGCGAATCCGACGCCCATGGCGAGCCCCTGGCCGAGCGGTCCGGTGGTGGCCTCGACGCCGACGGTGTGGCCGTACTCCGGGTGACCCGGTGTGCGCGAACCCAGCTGCCGGAAGTCTTGCAGCTCGGACCTCGGCAGGCCGTAGTCGAAGATGTGCAGCAGGCCGTAGAGCAGGGCCGAGCCATGACCGGCGGACAGCACGAACCGGTCCCGATCGGACCACGCCGGGTCGGCGGGGTCGTGCTTGAGATGCCGGCTCCACAATGTCCACGCCATCGGCGCCGCGCCCATGGGCATGCCGGGGTGGCCGCTGTTGGCCGCCTGCACCATGTCGGCGGCCAGGAAGCGGAGCGTGTCGATGGCCAGCTTGTCGTTCATGAGTCCTGTCCTTTGGCGGATGCCCGAGCTGCCAGGGTGCGCAGCAGCTTGACCGCGGCCGCCTTGCCTTCGGCGTGGGAGTACATCCACGATCCCGAGATGAATACGTCGGCGCCGGCGGCGGCCGCTCCGGTGACGGTCGCATCGGTGATGCCGCCGTCGACCTCCAGTTCGATCGCGAATCCGGAGGCGTCGATCATGCGACGTAGCTGGGCGATCTTGGGCTCGACGGCAGCGATGTACTTCTGGCCGCCGAAGCCCGGATTGACCGTCATCGGCAGGATGAGGTCGACCTCGGCCAACACGTGCGCGACCACGTCAGCCGGAGTGTGCGGATTGAGCGCCACCCCGCTGCGCGCACCGAGGTCACGGATGCGACCGAGCGTGCGGTGCAGGTGGGTGCAGGCCTCGGCGTGAACGATGACGAGCTCGCAGCCGGCTTCGATGTAGCGGGGGAGCAGCTCGTCCGGGTTGACGACCATGAGGTGCGCCTCGAAGCCCACCGAGCTGTGCGGCTTGGCGGCGGCGATGACATCGGGCCCGAAGGTGAGGTTCGGGACGAAGACACCGTCCATGACGTCCCATTGGATGCGGTCGACGCCGGCTTCGCACAGTTCCCGCACTTCGTCGCCCAAGCGGGCGAAGTCCGCCGGGAGAACGGAGGGAACGATCAACGGATCAGTCATGTCCGACCCAGCCTATCTGCGCCGAACGCTCGCCCAAAAAGCGGTGTGCCCCAGCCAATCGACTGGGGCACACCGGTGAGATTCCTGGAAGGCAATCAGCTCTGCTCGAGCGCTGCCGCGACCCGGCGGTGGGCCTCCCAGATGGCCTCCGGCACGTTCGTGAAGCCGGACAGGTGCTCCTCGCGGTAGCCCATTTCCTGCTTCCACCGTGCCACGTCGATCGTCAGCAGCTTGTCCAGGTCGCCCTCGTCGGCCTGCAGGCCCTCGAGCAGGAGCTCGTCCTTGACCGGGATGATGCCGACCGCGGTCGCGTTGCCCTTGACCTCGCCCAGCTTGGCCTGGATCAGCCACACCAGCGCGCGCACGTTCTCGCGGTAGCCCGGCCACAGGAAGTGTCCGTCCTCGGGATCGCGCTGGAACCAGTTGACGTGCGCGAAGATCGGCTTGTCGGCGACCTTGCCGATGACATCCAGCCAGTGCTGGGCGTAGTCGCCCTCGCCGTAGGACATGAACGGACGCATCGACATCGGGTCGTAGCGCAGCACGCCTTCCAGGCCGTCGGCCGCGAAGGTGGCCTCCGCGCCGAGCGTCAGGCCGTCGTAGACACCCTCAGCCACGTCGGTGATCGCGCGGATCAGCGGCTCGCGATCACGTGTGCGGCCGCCGAAGATGATCGCGTCCACCGGCACGCCGGCCGGGTCGCTGTAGCCCTCGGCGAGGTTCGGCACGTTCGCCATCGTCGTGGTGAATCGGCTGTTCGGGTGCGCCCACGGCTCGTCGGCTTCGTCGGCCGAGCGGTCCGCAATCGGGTTGCCCTTCCAGTCGAGCCAGCCCTCGTCCGTCGGCGGTTCGTCGGTGCGACCCTCCCACCAGACTTCCTGCGTCGTCGGGTTGTACGCGACGTTGGTGAAGATCGTCCCCGTGCCCGGCTGGATCGCGTCGATGGCCGTCGGGTTGGAGTGCTCGTTGGTGTCCTTGGCGACACCGAACACACCGAACTCCGGGTTGAAGGCCAGCAGCTTGCCGTCCTCGCCCGGCCACAACCACGCGATGTCGTCGCCGTAGAACTCGATCTCGTAGCGGTCGCCGAGCGAGTCGGGCGCCAGCGTCATCGACAGGTTCGTCTTGCCCGAGGCCGACGGGAAGCCGCCGACGACGTTGTACGTCTTGCCGGTCTCCTTGTCCTTGATGCCGAGGAGCAGGAACTGCTCGACGAGGAAGCCGTTCTTCCAGCCGTCGTAGGACCCCTGACGGAGGCCGTGCGCGATCTTGCCGAGCAGCGCGTTTCCGCCGTAGGAGGAGCCGAAGTGCAGGATCGTTCGCTCGTCGGCGATCGTGTAGAAGTAGCGCTTGTCGTCCGGCGTGCCCTGGCCGAGGTTCGGCAGGTCGCCGGTCACGTGAACGGCGCGCACGAAGAAGTCGGGCTCGGCCAGCTCGTTGATGTACTTCACGCCGACACGGGCCATGCGGATCATGTGGAGCACGACCGTGCGGCTGTCGGTGAGCTCGACGCCGGCAGCAAACTTCTCCAGCGGCGAACCCTGCGGGGCCATCAGGTAGGGAACCACGTACATCGTCTTGCCGGCCGAGGCGCCGGTGACGAGGGAGAGGTAGTTCTCCTTGGCCGGTCCGGACGGCTGCCAGTTGTTGTAGACGCCCTTGTCGGCCGGGTCGGCCGTGGCGACGATGGTGCGCTCCTCGGCGCGTGCGGTGTCCTTCACGTAGGAGCGCGAGTAGGTGCGGCCACCGGTTACGGGCAGCAACTCACCGGCCTCGAGCGCTTCGGCTACGAGACGGTCGTTGTCGTCGGCGTTGATCACCTCGATGCGGTCGGCCCCGGTCACCCCCGCCCAGTACTTGACGTACTCGCGGACCGCGGGGTTCGTGAGACCCGCTGCATCGAGCGTTGCGTCGACGTCTGTTGCCATGCCTGTTTCCGCCTTCTCTGTCCCGTTGCCTAGTCGGACTATTTCACGCCGCGGCGCGCACCGTCCGAGGCTACCTCACTTGAAGAAGTTTGCAACTTGTGTAGCCTTCAAGTGACCCCGAGGATCCAGTGAGGTGCCGTGAAGACCAGCGTTCCGCTCTACCAGGCAAAGGCCGAGCTGTTTCGCACTCTCGGCCATCCCACTCGTATTCGAGTCCTCGAATTATTGCAGGACGGGCCGGTGGCGGTACGCGACCTCCTGTCGGCCCTCGATATCGAGGCGTCGAGCCTGTCCCAGCAGCTCGCCGTGCTGCGCAGAACCGGGCTTGTCACCTCGGCCCGTGACGGGTCCACCGTTCTCTACACACTGGCGACGCCGCACGTCGCCGAACTGCTCGCATCGGGTCGCCAGATCCTCGCTGCCAAGTGGCGCGACGCGGAGGGCCTCCTGGCAGAGCTGAGCCAGGACGTCGAGCCAGAGTGAGCCCCATCGACGGCCTTCGGTCGATGGCCGGCGACGTCGGCCGCCGCCTGGGGGAGTTGGCACCGCGCGGAGCTGACCTCCGCGCCATGGGGCGCAGTCCGCGAGCCGACATCGTGGCCGGCCTCACGGTCGCCGTGGTGGCGCTGCCGCTGGCGCTGGCCTTCGGCGTGGCCTCGGGACTGGGCGCGCAGGCCGGACTTGTCACGGCGATCGTGGCCGGCGTGGTCGCTGCCGTCTTCGGCGGCTCATCAGTGCAGGTTTCGGGTCCCACCGGCGCGATGACTGTGGTGCTCGTGCCGGTGGTTCATCGATTCGGGCCGGAAGGCGTGCTCATGGTCGGCTTCCTGGCCGGCCTTGTGCTTATCGCGATGTCGTGGGCGAGAGTCGGTGGTTGGGTCCGCTATCTGCCGATCTCGGTGGTCGAGGGGTTCACCGCGGGCATTGCCGTGGTCATCGCGCTCCAGCAGATTCCGGCTGCGCTCGGTGTGGACGCCACCGGTGAGCGAGTCTGGCGCGTCGCCATCGACGCCGCAATCGAATGGGTGCGAGCGCCGGACTTCGGCCCGCCCGCAGTGGCCCTCGGCGTCGCGGGGCTGATCCTGGTGGGAGTGCGGTGGCAACCGCGCTGGCCAGTGGCGC
>DATEDT010000128.1:0-2098 GCA_035281505.1 Aeromicrobium sp.
GACCTGTCTCCGAGAACCGTGTTCGGCGCGCTGGAGGCTCAAGCCGCGGCACCACGCAATCCACCCATGACGGTCGAGGAACTATTCGATCGGCTCGCGCAGTCGGGATTGCCACGAACCGTCGCTGGCTTGCGAGGCCTGTAAAGCAACCGCCCGCGACACGTCGGCTTGGTGTCGAAGGCCCCACGGCAGCCTGGTGGGCGCTTCAAAATCAGTACCAAAATGGTACTGATCTCGTGACACCGCCGACGGCAGCACCTGTGAGCGGGACCCGGTGAGTGGTCCGGGTGTTATGCGGCTTGGGGTTGGTTGATGGTGGTCCACTGGGCGGCGAACTCGGCTGGTGCGAGGTCTCCGTGGGCGGTGTGGGGCCGCTGCCAGTTGTAGTCGACCCGCCAGTCCTCGATGATCACGCGGGCCTCGAGCAGTGAGTCGAACTGCCACAGGTTCAGCAGCTCGTCGCGGAACCGGCCGTTGAAGCTCTCGACCCACGCGTTCTGCCATGGCGAGCCCGGGTCGATGTAGACCGACTCTGTGCCAGCGAAGCGGCACCAGTCGGCGAGCGCGTGCGCGACGAGTTCGGGCCCGTTGTCCATGCGCACGTACACCGGCGCGCCGCCACGCTCGACGGCCAGACGGTCGAGCACGGCGACGACGTGGTCGGCGTCGATTGATCGGTCGACCTCGATCGCCAGGCACTCGCGGGTGAACTCGTCGATCACGTTCAGCATCTTCAAGGTCTTGCCGTCGACGGTGGTGTCGAACTGGAAGTCGAGCGCCCACAGCACGTCGGGTTGGATCGGGCACATCGCGCCCATGTGGGCGCCGATCCCGGTCAGTCGCTTCTTGCGTTTGCGCTGCGGCACGCGCAGGCCCTCGTCACGCCACAGACGCCGAACCCGCTTGTCGTTCACCTGCCACCCGGCCTTGCGGGCCGCCTTGGCCGCGCGACGCCATCCCCAGCGGGGGCGGCGGGTCGAGAACTCGCGCAGGAACGTCCGCAGGCGGGCCTCATCGTCGGAGATCGCTGGCGGGTTGAGACGCTGGGTGGAGCGGTGCTGACCGACCACTCGGCAGGCCCGTCGCTCGGAGACCCCGAACCGGTCGCACAGCATCCCGACGGCGCTGCGCTTGCGGTTCGGGGTCAGAAGTTTCCCTCCGCGATCTCCTTGAGCATCGCCTTGTCCAGCTCGGCTTCGGCGAGCAGCTTCTTCAACCGAGTGTTCTCGACCTCGAGCTCCTTGAGGCGCTTGGCGTCGTTGGCCTTCATCCCGCCGTACTGGGCGAGCCAGCGATGCCACGTCGACTCGGCGATCTCCAGATGCCGGCACACCTCGTCGAGCTCTTTGCCCGACGCGAGCTGCCGGTGACCCTCGGCGAGCTTGCGGATGATCTGATCCGGCGTATGCCGCCGGCGCTTCCTGGTCATGATCCTGCGCTGCTTCCTGCCCTCACGGGCATCACAGTCGCACAACACCTGGACCACTACGAGGGCCTCAGCTCATCAGACTTGGGGGAGCGAATGCACAAACGCCTTGCGCGCGGCCGTTGGACGCTGGCTGCGCTGATTTCGTTGTCGATGATCGCCGCCGCGTGCGGCGACGAGGACGACGACAGCGACGCGAGTGTCCAACCGAGTGGCACAGAAGCCGGGAGTGGCGCGTCGACCACGACGGCGGGTGGCGGGGCAAGCACCACGGTCGGAGGCGGGGCAAGCACGACAGCGGCGAGCACGGTGCCGAGCGACATGGACCCGAACGGCACCCTGAAGTACGCCGCGCGGTTGATCTCGAGCCTGCAGGTCGTCCATTTCGACCCGATCCAGAGTGCCTGCGTGTGCACCGTCCAGTACGACGATCTCATCTTCGGCACGCTGATGCGGCAAGCCGAAGACGGGACTCTGGAGCCGTGGATGGCGAAGGACGTCGAGGTCGTGGACTCCAAGACGGTGAAGATCACATTGCGTCCGGGGGTGAAGTTCACCGACGGCGCCGTGTACGACGCGGAGGCGGTCAAGGCAGGGCTGCTGCGCAGCCGTTTCCAGTCGGCAAACGCAGCCGTCGCGACGCAGCTTCACGTCGGCTTGAAGCCACTGGCG
>DATEDT010000129.1:0-3635 GCA_035281505.1 Aeromicrobium sp.
CGATGAGCGGCGACAACGACGCCATCGTGGGTCAGCTCATCGAGACCATGGACCCCGGCGCGTTCGTCACCAAGTACGTGCTCGTGGCCGAGGTCATCGACTCCGAGGGCAAGCGCGGCATCTGGTCCGACACGCACGACGAGGCGACCCGATGGGACACCTACGGGCTGCTCATGGAAGCGCTGACGGCTGAGCAGGTTGGGCAGGACCGGGACTCGCAGGACGACGACGAGTGAGCACCGGCCGCAACACCGCCACCCGCGACCAGCACCGAGCAGCGATCAAGCGCAGCCGGCCGCCGTGCGGGATTTGCGAGGGCGAGATCGACTACTCGCTGCCGTACCTCGACCCCATGGCCTACGTCGTCGACCACGTCGTGCCGCTGAACCGTGGCGGCGCCGACACGCTCGAGAACAAGCAGGCCGCGCACCGCTCTTGCAACCGGACCAAGAGCGACAAACTCGCCGCCGAGATGGGGCCGCGCACGTTCGTCACGTCTCGCACGTGGTGACCAGGGGGGATGACCCCCCCGACCCCCTCGGCCGCCGCACCTCGGGGCATAGGCGGGCAGAGAGGGAGCACCGTTCTTTTTTCTTGCAGGGAGGTGACGAGATGGCGGCCAAGGCCAAGGTGATCTCGATGCCGAAGCGCGAGGAGAAGCCCCCGAAGGTCGACCCGAACACCCCGTGGGGCTCACTGGGCTTCCTGACTGAGCGCGACATGCTGCTCGACGACCTCAAGACACTGGATCGCCGGATCAAGTCGGAGACCACCACGGCGACGGCGGTCGCAGCACTCAGCAAGCGCAAGCACGAGATCTTCGACCAGATCAAGCAGCTTGACGCGGGCGACGACCCCGACGACATCCTCGATGACTCAGACGACGAAGCCTGGACCACGGGAGGCTGAGCCGCTAGTCCCTGGCGCTCGGCACGCGATCGCTCCATCCGGGATCGTCGCGACAGCCTGGCCGAAGGTCAAGAAGACCTGCGCGAACATCGGCTGGGGCTTCGATCCGTGGCAGGACGCGATCGGCCGGCTGATCCTGGCGAAGCGTGAGGGCGGGCGCTGGGCTTCGGACCTGTCGATCCTGTCGATTCCTCGCCAGACCGGGAAGTCGTACCTCCTCGGCTGCATCATCTTCGCCCTATGCCTGCTGAACCCGAAACTTCGCGTCATCTGGACGTCGCACCACACCGCGACGACCGAAGAGATGTACGAGGCGATGAAGGAGCTGGCTTCACACAAGCGGGTCGCGCCGCACGTTGTGAAGTGCATCGCTCTGCAGGGCTCGCGCTGGCGTATTCAGTTCACGAACGGTTCCCGGATCGACTTCGGTGCTCGCTCGCAGGGATTCGGTCGTGGCAAGGCTCGGGTCGGCGTCCTGGTGCTCGACGAGTTCCAGCACATCACCGGCCGCGCTCTGGCGAACCTCGTTCCCACCACAAACACGGCTGACAACCCGCTGATCCTCTGCGCCGGCACTCCGCCCGGCCCGGACGTGAGTGGCGAGGCCTTCACGCTCCGCCGCAAGGCAGCCCTTGACGGCATCTCGGACGACACGCTCTATGTCGAGTTCTCCGCAGATCCCAAGGCCGATCTGAACGACCGGAAGCAGTGGGCGAAGGCCAACCCGTCGTTCCCGAAACGCACACCGGAGCGAGCCTTCCTCCTCAATCGCAAGATCCTCGACGACGATGACTTCCGCCGTGAGGCGCTGGGCATCTGGGACGAGCTCGCCAAGCAGTTCTCGCCCCTGAACGGCCCACTGTGGCGCGGCTGCGTAGACATCGGACCGTCGGACAGCGCGAAGCCGCAGGCGCTCGCGGTCGACATGTCGCACGGCCGCGAGATCTCAGTCGGCGCCTGTTGGGTCGAAGGCGAGTCTGCTCACGTCGAGGAAGTCTGGGCGGGCGTGGATGACGCAGCGGTCACGACGTGGCTCATCGAGCGCGTCGGCCGACGAATCCCGGTGGTCATCGACAGCCAGTCTCCCGCCGCATCTCTCCTTCCGACCCTGAAGGCGCACAAGATCAAGGTCCACGTTGGTTCCGCAAGCGACATGGCACGAGCCTGCGGCCTCTTCCAGTCCGACCTCGAGGCTGGCCGCCTGACGCACGCCGACCAAGAACCTCTGAATGCCGCGCGTGAAGGTGCTCGGAAGCGCGCAATCGGGTCGGCCGGAGGCTGGGGCTACAACCGGAGCGACCCGACCGTGAACATTGCCCCGCTCGTCGCCGTGACCCTGGCACGCCTCGGCGCCTCCATGACCAAGAAGCCTCAGCAGCCGACTAGCGGAAAGGTCGTGGTCCTCTGATGTCGATCCTGCCTTTCGCTGGACCTGCCTTGGTCCAGCCGTTCGCAACCGACGAAGAGGCCGACCTCGTCAACCGCATGGTCAACAAGCTCTCGCTCTACGAGGCTTCCAACGCACTGAAACTCGCCTACTACGAGGGCGAGCAGCGGGTGCGGGCCCTCGGCATCGCGGTCCCGCCGAACTTGGCGCGCGTGAAGGTCATCGTGGGCTGGGCCGGGACTGTGGTCGACGTGCTGGAGGAGCGCCTGGACTGGCAGGGCTGGCGCAGCGACGGCAACCCCTACGGGCTCGACGAGATCTACTCGGCCAATAGCCTTGCGCTGGACTCCGGCAAGGCGCACCTGGACGCCCTGATCTACGGCACCTCCTTCGCCGTCGTCGGCTCCGGCGACGTGGGCGAGCCAAACCCGCTCATCACTGTCCACTCGCCGCGCACCATGACCGGACTGTGGAATGCGCGCAAGCGACGCTTGGACGCCGCGCTGTCGGTCGTCACGCAGGACGGCGTCGTGGTCGAGGCGACCTTGTACCGCGACAACGAGACCGTGGTCTTCTCCCGCGAGGGAAACAACCCGTGGACGGTGGTCGACCGCGACCGGCACAACCTCGGCCGGCCGCTCGCCGTGCAACTCGAGAACCGGCCGCGGAACGACGTCTGCGGACGCTCGGAGATCTCCAAGGCGGTCCGGTCCTACACCGACCAGGGTGTGCGGACGATGCTCGCGATGGAGATCCACCGTGAGTTCTTCCAGGCTCCACAGCGGTACGCGCTCGGCGTCGAGGCCGAGGACTTCACTGCGTCCGACGGCACCGTGCGCACTGGGTGGGAGACCATCATGGGCCGCGTCTGGGCGATCGGTCGCAACGAGGAGGGTGAACTGCCGACTGTCGGCCAGTTCACCCCAGCCTCGCCCGAGCCGTACATCAACCAAGTCAAGACGCTCGCGCAGCTCCTCGCCGCGGAAGCGTCCATGCCCGCGCACTACCTCGGCTTTCAGACCGACAACCCGGCCAGCGCCGACGCGATCCGAGCGGGCGAGTCCCGCCTGGTGAAGCGCGCCGAGCGCAGGCAGCTCTCGTTCGGCCAGTCCTGGCTTGAGGTGGCGCGCTTGGCGATGCTCGTCCGTGACGGGCGCGTGCCCGACGGCTTCGACGCGACCGTGTCGGCGAAGTGGGGCGACCCGGCTACCCCGACCCGCTCCGCAGCTGCAGACGAGGCCGTGAAGCTCGTCGGGGGCGGCATCCTGCCGGCCGACTCGACTGTGACCATGGACCGTCTCGGCTTCTCGCCGGACGAGCAGAAGCAACTGGCTTCCGA
>DATEDT010000130.1:0-10880 GCA_035281505.1 Aeromicrobium sp.
CCGATCCCGGACGACGCCCCGGTCAGGAGCACACGCTTGCCGGCCAGGTCGATCTTGGAGTCACCGGCGGCCTGCAGCTGGAACTTGGGCGGGATCGGCGGACGCATGCTGGCCAGCACCCAGCTGTCGCGGATCCGTCGGGGAACGCTACTCACGCGCCGAGTCTAGGAGTAGCGTGCGCTCCATCGGGGGACGAGTCGCGGGAGGCACCGTGAGTCAATCCCTTGAGCCAGGACGGCAACGAGCCCGGCGGGTGGCCATCATCCTGACCGCTGGTGTGGCTCTGGCGGTCGCCGGTGCATTGGTGGGGTCAGCGTTTCTCGTGACCAACACCAGCCAACAGGCCAGTCCGACACCCTCGGGATCGGCCGAAGAACTCCCGGTCGTCGAGTACGAACGACCATCGGATACCGGTGACGATCCGTTCACGACGGTCGCTGACGTCGACGGAGAGGAAGTCGTCCGATTCAAGCGAACGTCGGGGTCCAACCCGGTTGACAGTGCCGAACCGTTCGGCGGATCTGGATCCCTGCATGTCTGCGACCGCGAGGCCTTGGTGGAATTCCTTGAGAGCCACAAGGCGGAGCGGAAGGCTTGGGCCGACGTCCTGGGCATCGACGGAGACAAGGACTCGGTGAGCCGCTACGTCCGCAGCCTGACGCCGGTGACGCTGACCGTCGACACCCGGGTGACGAACCACAACTTCGTGAAAGGCCGCGCCGTTCCGTTCCAGTCCATCCTGGTGGCCGGCACGGCCGTCCTGGTCGACAAGTACGGACGGCCGGTCGTGCGCTGCAAGTGCGGGAACCCGCTCCTTGAACCGATCCAGTACCCGAAGATCCGATGCAAGGGTTGCCCACCGCAGTACAAGCCGCCGCCGCAGTGCAAGTGGCGTGTCTACGACCCGTGGTACGGCTACCCACCCGAATGGTTGCCACCGGAATGGCGCGATCCGTATCCGAAGTCGTATCCGAAGCCGAAGCCGTGGGTCTACCAGAAGGGCAAGTACTGCTACGTCGTCTATCCCGAGCCGCCCGAGGTGGAGTACCCGCCCCGGTGGTATCCGCCGCAACCGACGTATCAACCCGCGCCCACGTACCGACCCACCTATGACCCCTCGGACCAGGAGAGCGACGACTCCGACGACGACACCGATGACCACACGGACGACTACACCGACGATCACACCGATGACCTGACCGACGATCACTCCGAGAACGAGGATCCGCACCAGGACTGACTCCCGGCACGAGCGGGTCCCCCGCGCACCTTGCGCGGGGGACCCGGGTCGGGACGGTCAGCGATGCGTCGTCGACAACCGAGCCATCGCCAGCGCGCACACGGCGGCTGCGACGAACATGGTTCCGAGGACGACCATGCCACCGACGGTGAACACGCTCAGTGCGGCGAGCATGAGGTAGACCGCGAGCAAGTCACCACCGATGCGTGGCTTCAGCGCGACTGCGCAGGCGAGCAGGATCTCGACCACGCCCAGGAAGGTGATCGCCATGGCGTCACCACCGGGGATGATCGTGTGGACCCAGTTGGCCAGGTAGCCGTCCCAATTGACGCCGAGGAATCCGGCGAACTTGTCGATGCCGAAGAGCAGCGGGACGGCAACGTACGCGCCCCACAGGCCGGCGAATGCCTGCCGCCCTGCGTCCACCGAGGTGATGTGGGTCAGGTCGTGCATCTCTTCGCGCATGTCATGCATTGCGTCTGCGAATGCCATGGTCGTACTCCTTTTCAACCGTCCCGGGTGGGGACTCTCCGTGCCCCTTTTGTAAGGGACTACATCTTTAACGGTAGATCGCGAATGTGATTTCGACAACATTGACGTCCGTTAGACTTTCGGCGTGTCGCGACGAGATCAGACCCCTGCCGGTGACGAGTTCGACGGCTTCGCGCAGCGGGTGAGCCGAGTCAGCGCGCTGGCCGATCCCATCCGCCGGGCGCTGTATCACTTCGTCGCGCACCAGCCCGGCGCAGTGAGTCGCGATCAGGCCGCCGCCGGCCTCGAGATCCCACGACACACCGCCAAGTTCCACCTCGACAAGCTCGTCGACGAGGGGCTGCTCGTCCCGGAGTTCAAGCGCCTCTCCGGACGCACCGGTCCCGGCGCCGGCCGGCCGGCGAAGCTGTACCGACGCGTGCGCAAGGAAGTCAACGTCACCCTCCCCCGGCGCCGGTATGACCTGGCGGGGCACGTGCTCGCCGACACCTTGGAACGCATCCAGGCCGGGACGCCGCTGGAGGAGGCAATCGAGCAGGCTGCTGAGAACGCCGCAACCATCGTGCTCGATTCGTGGCCCCCGACAGAGTCGTCCGACGTCGACCGCATCACCGGAGTGCTTGCCCGCCTCGGGTACGAACCGCGCCCGGAAGGTAGAGCCGGCGAGGGCGTCCAGTTGAGCAACTGCCCGTTCCAGCAACTGTCCGACGATCATCCCGGCGTCATCTGCCCCATGAACAGCCGGTTCATCGACGCGGTCAGCCGCCGTCTGGACTGTACCGACGTCCACCCGACGTCGGTCGACCGCGGGACCGGTTGCTGCGTCGCCCTGCGCGGCGATTGACGACCGCCGTCAGGCGATCGGTGTCAGCGTCGGCCACTTCGGCGTGACGCCGTCGCCGGACGAACGGCCGGTCACGCGGCGATGGATCCACGGTGCGAGGTGCTGTCTCGCCCAAGCGATGTCGGCGCGACGCTGCTCTGCGGAACTCAGCGCCGGCGCAGCCGCCGGGGTCAAGGGCTCGAGCTGGTGACTGACGCCGAGCGCGTCGAGAACCGCTATGGCAATGCCCTGATGGCCGACCGCGTTCAGATGGAGCCGATCCTCGTCGAGGATCTCGGCGACCTTCCACCCGCGCATGCGCCACAGGTCGACAAGGGTGGCGTCATGTCGCTCCGCGATCTCACGCGCCCATTCGTTGAAGATCGCCGTGCGTCCGCGGATGAGCCGCATCACCGGATTGAGCCCGGGGTCCGCGATGGTGAACATGACCACACGCGCACCGGAACCCGCCAAACGTCCGACAGCTTCGTCATACCGCGCCGCAAGCGCATCGATGTCCGCTCGTGGGCGCAGCACATCGTTGCCCCCGCCATGAATCGTCACCAGATCGGGCTCGAGCGCGAGAGCGGGCTCGAGCTGCTCGTCGATGATGGCCGGCAGCTTGCGGCCGCGAATGGCCAGGTTGGCGTACCCGAACTGCGGGCCGGCGGACGCGGCAAGCGCCTCGGCAACCCGGTCGGCCCAGCCTCGCCAGCCGTTCGGGCGCATGGGGTCGGGATCGCCCACGCCTTCGGTGAAGGAGTCGCCCAGGGCGACGTAGCGCTGGAAAGTCACCCCTGCATTCTGCCTCGGCAGCGCGACGACCGACTTTCCTACCGCGGTCTGATGTGACGTTCAGCCGGTTCCGTCAGGCTGGGAACCATGGCGACGATGCTTGAGACGGTGAAGAGTTGGCTCCGCTGGGTCCTGGCCTACGGATTCGGTCAGACCTTCCTGCGGCTCTACGCGCGCCGCGGCAGCCTGGTGGCCAAGGCGCTCGTGGACCCGACGATTCAGGACGATCCCTACCCGGTGTACGAAGCCGTCCGGTCGTCCGGTCCCGACATCGGCGGAAAGGCGTACAACCCCGCGACCATCTCCTACGCCGCCACGAAGCAGATGCTGCGCAGCCGGGACTTCGGCGTCGGTGGCGGCCACGGCGAGCTCCCTGCATTCCTGCGTCGGCTACTGGCCAAGGTCCAGGCACCTGAGGTTGCCGGCGTGATCGACGCACCTTCGCTGTTGGCGATCGACCCGCCCCAGCACACCCGCTTCCGCCGGCTGATCTCCAAGGAGTTCACGGCCCGGGCTGTCGCCAAGCACGAGGAGCGAATCCAGCGGGTCGCGGACAAGCTGCTCGACAACCTGGAATCGTCGGAGACGTTCGACCTCATCACCGAATACGCGTCGCTGCTCCCGGTGGCGGTGATCTCGGACCTGCTCGGCGTTCCGGAGGAGCGTTGGCTGGACATCCTCGGTTGGGGAAATGATGCCGCCTTGACCCTGGATCCCGGCCTCAGCTGGCGGGAGTACCGGCGGGCCGAGGCCGCGATGCGCGAACTCCACCGGTTCCTGGACACCCACATCGAGTACCTGCGCGCCAACCCCGGTGACGACCTGATGAGCCGCCTGGTGGCCCTCAAGGACGACGACCAACTCACCCATGTCGAGCTGCACTCCATCGCACTGCTCACGCTCGGCGCCGGATTCGAGACGACGGTGAACCTGATCGGCACCGGCGTCGTGGTCCTGGATCGGCACCGGGACCAGCTCGAACTCCTGCGTGAGCGCCCGGAACTGTGGCCCAACGCGGTCGAGGAGATCCTCCGACTTGAGCCGCCTGTGCAGATGACGTTGCGCATCGCCTATGCGGACACCGAGCTCGGCGGGCGGACGATCCGCCGGGGCAGCGCCGTCACGGCGATGCTCGCCGGGGCGAACCGCGATCCGGAGGTCTTCCCGGACCCGACCCGCTTCGATGTGACCCGAGCGAACGCCAATGACCACCTCGCCTTCTCCGCCGGCGAGCATTACTGCGTCGGCTCGGGCTTGGCGCGGCTCGAGGGCACGGTGGCGCTGCGCACGCTGTTCGAGCGTTTCCCGGACCTGCGGCTTGCCGAGCCGCCCACGTTGCGCGACACCCGCATCCTGCGCGGGTACGAGCGTCTCCCGGTGTCCCTGGGCGCCGCTCGTTTCCAGACCGCCTAGGCGGGGCACGCCGGGCGGGCCAGCGGGACCAAGGGCCCCCCAGGTCGAGCCCACGGACCATTCCCGATCAGCCGCTCGGCGTTGGACCGTGGTGCCATGAACACGAACCCCGTTGTTGTCGGCGTCAAGGACGAGCAGCCCACAGCCGTGATGTTTGCCGCCGAGGCAGCGCTCGCGCGCGGCGTCGACCTTCGTGTCGTCCACTGCCTTGAACCGCTCATCGCCGGCGACCTCGTCCTGCCGATCGACGAACCCTGGCAGGCGGCAGGCCAGGTCACGCTCGATTCGGCCAAAGCGTTGATCGACGTACTCGACGACGGGCCGGCCGCGACGTACGAACTCGTCATCGGCGCACCCGTTGGCGTTCTGGACGAGGCTGCCGAGAAGGCATCGCTGCTTGTCATCGGCACCGACGAGGAGGACTGGGGCGCGCGCCTGTTCACCGACAAGGTGACCGAACGATTGGCGAAGCACGTCGACATCCCGGTGGCGATCGTCCCGGAGCGGGCACGCACCCATCACGTCGGAAAGGGCGTCTACGTCGCCGTCGACGGGCGGAGCCCGGCAGCTGGTCCGTTGCGATTCGCGTTCACCGAGGCAAGCCGGCATCACAAGTCGAAGCTGCACGTGATCCATGCGCTTCCAGCCGACACCTCCACTGATGAGATGAACGCGATCCGAGCCGACGTCTCCGAGGCGCTGGCCGGTTGGAGCGAGCAGTTCCCCGACGTCGAGGTGGTACGGCGGCTGGTGTTCGACGACATCGATGACGGCTGCGTGGCCGCCAGCAAGGAGGCCGCGTTGCTGGTGCTCGGACGGGCGACGCACAACGGGCTCGGGAGCCTCTTCGGCCATCCGGTGATCACCGAGATGGCGCGTCATACGCGCGGTCCGAGTGTCGTGGTGCCGAACGAATGGAAGGACGAATGAAGTGCGATTCGTCAACCGGTCGGACGCAGGACGCCAACTGGCCCAGAGCCTGACGCACCTGCGCGGCAGCGAAGTGGTGGTGCTCGGCCTCCCCCGTGGCGGGGTGCCGGTCGCTTTTGAGGTCGCAAAGGCGTTGGATGCACCACTCGACGTGCTGATCGTGCGCAAGATCGGCCTGCCGTCCAATCCCGAAGTCGCCATGGGCGCGATCGGCGAAGGCGGATTCGAGGTCTTCGACAAGTCGCTGATCCGGACAGCCCACGTCAGTGACCTGCAGATCAGCGAGGTCGTCCGTCACGAGCAGGACACGCTGAACCAGCGGCTGAAGCAGCTCCGCCCGAACGGCGGGGGCTTGGACCTCACCGGTCGGACGGCCGTCATCGTCGACGACGGGATGGCAACCGGCGCATCGGCCAGCGTCGCCTGCCGAGTGGCACGGCACTTGGGCGCAGCCAAGGTCGTCCTGGCCATCCCTGTGGCCCCGCATCAGGCACTCGCCAGTTTCCGCGGTGCAGACGAGATCGTGTGCCTTGCGACACCGAGCCCCTTCTGGGCCGTCGGCCAGCACTACCAGGACTTCTCCCCCACCTCGGACGCCGAGGTCGTCGACCTGCTGGAGCGCGCCGAGCCTCTACCCGAGCGAGAGACCGAGCCGTCCGGCTTCTGAGACCGAGGAGGACATGAGATGCACGGAAAGACGATGAGTCAGGAGCGCCAAGAGCGCGCCGAAGGAGCGTTGGCGACACTGGGAAGCCACCGTTCCGATCACGAGGTGCTCCTGGTGGAGTGCCGGCAGGGCCACCGGGTCGCCGCGGTGTACGAGACCAGTGTCGGCGCGGTCTTCGTGTCGCGGATCGGTCCACACGCCCACGGCGACATGGACCTCCCCGACACGGGGCATCGTGTGGAACGCCCCGGCGAGGAGTTCGTGGACACGCTCGAGGCACAGTTCGCCGACGACGGACTGCCGGCTTGGTGCGACTGCGGCAATCGGACGCTTTCTCGCAGCAGCCTTGCTGACGACATCGCCGCGAACCGGCGCACCGTCCTGGTGAACTGACTGCGGTCGGCCCGCGTGGGCAGACCCGTCACGCGAACGCCGAGCGAACCTCGTCTTCGGTGAGGTCGTAGTCGGCCAGTGAGTACGTGTGCTTGGCCTGGGTCTTGCCGTGCCGAGACTCCTCGTCCAGCGCCTCGATCGCGGCGACGTGCTCGGGCGTGAGTTCGAGATCGAACGCGTCGTAGATGGCCTTGACCGTCCCCTGCGAATTGCCGACGAAGTCGCTGTATTCGATGTCGACGAACTGCGCCGGGTCGTACTTGGCGCGGGCCTCCTTGAACGCCCGAGCCGACGACGACCACAGGTCGAGTTGTGTCTCACCGATGACCCC
Organism: Aeromicrobium sp.; assembly: GCA_035281505.1. GTDB lineage: Bacteria > Actinomycetota > Actinomycetes > Propionibacteriales > Nocardioidaceae > Aeromicrobium. Next base: position 7,085 of record DATEDT010000130.1, read on the forward strand.
GCCCTGGAACACCGACGACCAGGTCCGCGCGGTCTCCTGAGAGAGCGAGCAGGACGACGCAATCGAGACGACCGGGTCGCGGTGCGTCTGCACGATGAGCGCATCGGGGTAGACGGTCATGATGGCGTCGAGCGCCGACAGGTGGGACGGGTTCTTGAGCACCCAGCGCTTGTCTTGGTCGTTCAGGCCGATGAGCTGCAGGTTCTGCTTGTGCACCTCGTACGCCGGCGTCCAGTCCTGCTTGCGCAGCCACGCCACGTAGTTCGGCACATACGCCAGTGACTCGTAGCTGTTCGACAGTCCGGCCTGCCGTAGCAGCCGCCAGCACTCCTCCACCGAGGCCGCGTCGATGTAGTGGATCCCCATGTACTCGGGGTTCTCGACGTGCTGCTCGGCGTACGCAGCTGCGATGCCCTGGTAGATCGGGTTGGTGTCCCAGGTCTCGCGCGGCGGGCGCGGGTGCGGGTACTCGGTCAGCCACAGCTCGAGCCCCTGCGAGCCCGGGTCGGCGCACAGCAGCCGGTGCAGGGCGGTGGTGCCGGAGCGCGGCAGGCCGGTGACGAAGATCGGACGCTCGATCGTGACGTCGGCATGGTCCGGGAACCTCTGCAAGGCGTTGACCGTGAGGAGCCGCCCGATGAGACCGCCGCGCAGGAACGTGCGCTGCAGGTAGTTGCCTTCCGGCGTGAGCCCGGACAGATTCGCGTAGTCGTCGAGCAGCAGCCGCAGGCCCTCCTCGTAGATCGGCTCACCGAAGTCGTCCAGCCCGACCGCCTTCGAGGCCGACGCATGCAGGTCTTCGTACGTGCCGACCGACTCGCGCTCGCGCGTCGTGAACGCCATCCCTAACCTCCGTGGTACTCGCCGCAGTTGACGTCGAGGCAGACGCCGGTGATCGCGCTGGCCAGGTCGGACGCCAGGAACAGCGTCGCGTTGGCGACTTCGTCGGGGTCGGCGATCCGCTTGAGATCGGACTTGCCGGCGACCTCGTCGTAGATGTCCTGCGCGGTGACGCCGCGCTCCTTGGCCATCCACTCGAAGTACATCTTGTTGACGTCTTCCCAGATCCAGCCCGGTGCGACCGTGTTGATCCGGATCCCGCGCGGGCCGAGCTCGGTGGCCAGCGATCCGGCGGCGGCGTGCAGCGCGGCCTTCGTGAGCTTGTAGGCGGCGTACTCCGGCTGGCTGTGCCGGATGACCATCGAGCTGATCATGACGATGTTGCCCTTGGTTTCAGCCAGCGCATCGGCGAACACCGAGGCGAGCGTCAACTGGGCGAACACATTCGTGTCCAGCGCGGTCTTGACCTTGGCATGGCTCACCTGCGTCAGCGGATCCATCGGCGGCATCAGGAACGCGTTGGCCAGGATGCAGTCGACCCGCCCGTACCGTTCGAGCGTCTTCGCGAGCAGATTCCGGACGGCTTCCTCGTCATTGATGTCCGTGGGGACTGCGAGGACATCACCGTCCAGTTCCGCAGCGGCCGCCGCCAGCTTGTCCGCAGTACGCGCGGCGACAACGAGCTTGGCGCCTTCGGCCAGCGCCCGGCGTGCGAGCGATGCCCCGAGTCCGGGTCCGAAGCCCGCGACGACGACGACCTTGTCCTGCAGGATCATCCGATCAACCTTCCGGCTACGCCGCGCTGACGTGCGGCAATGCGTTCAGCCCACTGCTCGGGCGTCACGACGTTGGATTCGTGGAACGGCAGTGCTTCGGGAAGCTCAGCCATCGGCACCACCTGCAGCGTCGGTCCCTCGGTGATTGGCGCCTCGACCCGCTGCCAGCGGAACTGCAGGTAACCGCGATCGTGCCCGAGCCGCTCGACCCAGTTCGCAACACCCGGATTCTGCTCGGCGATGACCAGGCGAATGTTCCCGTCGGGATCGACCTGGGCCTGGTGCCCGTTGAGCGACGTCTGGTGGTGGATGTAGTCCAACGACGTGTACCAGGGCGTCCCGAGCTGGAATCCCAGATACGGGGCATCGCCGCGCGGAACGGTGAGCACGATCGCCTCGTCATCGGCCACGTCGTAGTGCCCGACCGATGAGTACTGCGAGCTCAGCCCGCCCGGCGTGAGGCGAGGCGCGGTGATGGTGTTGACCGGCTCGTTCAGGTAGAACCACTCGGGAAACATGAACCAGGTGTGGATGCGGGAGATCAGCATCTTCCCGGCCACGGAGTAGCGCTTCGCGAGGGCCTCCTGCGTGAGGCCCGTGGACGGTGACGTCCCGATCGTGTCGGTGCGCTCGATGGTGATCGTGCCACGCCGGGCCGACCAGTCGTCATAGACCTCGCGCACGGCGAGCATCGCAGAGCCCTCCGGCAGATCGTCGAAGACCACCTCGAACGACCCGTCGTCGGCGATGGTGATCGCACGGTCGTCGAAGGCGACCGAGCCGTCCGGCGTCGCCGACGGCGTGTAGTCACCGTTGAGCAGCTGGAACGACAGATCGACGGTCGTGCCCCGCGTCCCCCGGACCACATACGTCGCGCCCGAGGTCAGATACGCGTGGTAATAAACGGTGTCGGGGTTGTCCAGGCCCATCTTGGTGAACTGGTTCGTGCTGTTGACGAAGAAGGGCCGCTCCTTGTCGTAGGCCCAGGCCATCTGCAGCGACGCCCGAATGGAGCCCGCGAGATAGTCCAAGCCGTCGATCAGGTCCTGCTCGGTCTTGATGAAGGATGCGCCACGGATCAGTTTCTCCGCCTCTGCGCAGGCATCCGTGAATGGTTGAGTCACCGACATTGGGCAATAGTAGAACGTGTTCCACTTTTCGCACTAGGCTCGCCGCATGTTGGACCTGCAGACAATTTCGGATCGCATCGAGATCGATGATCTGATCACTCGCTACACCCGGGCCGTCGACACCCTGGATTGGGACCGATTCGACACCGTGTTCACTCCGGACGCGACCATCGACTACTCCGCCAGCGGAGGCCTCACGGGAACCCGCGACGAGGTGCGCAACTGGCTCGCTGAGACGTTGCCGATGTTCTCGAACATGCAGCACTACGTGGCCCAGAAGGAAGTCCACCTCGATGGGGATACCGCCGAGGTGCGCGTCTACCTGATGAACCCGATGCAGATCACCCAGCCGGACGGCTCGAAATGGCACATGGACGTCGGGGGTTACTACCTGCACAAGCTGGTGCGCACCCCAGAGGGTTGGCGCAGCCGGGAGCTCGTCGAAGAGCTCGCCTGGGACCGCAAGCCGTCCTGAGCGCCGCTCAGGCGGCAACCTTCTGGCCATCGGGCAGGACCCACTGAAGGACTCGGTGGCCCTTGAGGTTGTGATGCCGTCGGCAGAGTGCCCAGAGGTTGTCGCCAGAAGTGTTGCCTTCCGGCCACGGCATTCGATGGTCGATGTCGCATCGGTCCGCGGGCTTGGTGCAGCCAGGGGCGCGGCAGGTCATGTCGCGGAACTGAAGCGCCCGGCGTAGGACGTCGGGCGGGTAACGGCCGATGTAGTCGTGAACGAGCACATCGTCAGTGACGGGGTCGACCAACAGCCGGTGCCAGAACGGAATGCTCGTCACCTCTGAATCCAGTGCCCAGGCTGCGGGGATGGCCCACGCGCCGTCCGACGAGACGGCTGGCTGGCCGGACGATCCGGACAGCGACGTGACGGGGATGGTCACGGCGATGTCGATGTTGATCGAGGCCGGCGCGTGCTCGGCTGACAGGAGCCATTCGCTGAACAGGTCGGCCCGACGCTGGGTTTTGGTGCGATCGTCGTCGGGATCGCCAGCCAGCGCCGCGGCTGCCGCATCCAGCCGACGGTCGACGGCTGCGGCG
>DATEDT010000131.1:0-38609 GCA_035281505.1 Aeromicrobium sp.
GCCTCTTCCTCATTCCACGCCTCGGTCCACTTGGACTTGAGCAGGCGAGCCGGCTTGCCGGTGTAGATCCGGGTGCGGACGGTGTCCGCCGACGTTGCCTTGGTGAACGCCTCGGTCCAGCCGGCATGGGTGTTGAGCTGCTGGTACTCCTGCGTGCCGAGCCAAATTGAACCGGTCCAGACGCCCTGGGCGCCCAGCGCGAGCGAGGCCGCGATCTGGCGCCCTGAACCGATGCCGCCGGCGCCGAGGACGGGCACGTCTGGCCCGACCGCGTCGACGATGTCCGGCGTCAGCACCATCGACGCGATCTCGCCGGTGTGGCCGCCGGCCTCGTACCCCTGGGCAACGATGATGTCGACACCGTTGGCGACGTGCGAAACGGCATGGGACGGCGCGCCCGCGAGGGCGGCCACCTTGAGCCCGGCCGCATGGCACTGCTCGATGACGTCGTTGGGCGGCGTGCCGAGCGCGTTGGCGATCAGGACGGGCCGGTGCTGCAGCGCGACGTCGACGTGGGACCGGGCCATGGAGTGCAGCCAGCCGAGCACGCCTTCGCGCCCCTCCCCCTCGGGCAGCGGCGGGATGCCGAGCTTGAGCAACGTCTCGTCGACGAACTTCTTGTGCTCGTCCGGGATGTACGTCGACAGGTCGGTGGACGTGCCTTCGGTCGGCACCTTCATCGGCATGACGACGTCGACGCCATACGGCTTGCCGTCGGTGTTGTCGTCCATCCAGTCGAGCGTCTTGTCGAGCTCCTCGGCGTTGTTGAACCGGACGCAACCGAGGACACCGAGCCCACCGGCCCGCGACACGGCCGCGGCGACGTGCTCGGACGGGGTGAACGCGAAGATCGGATACTCGATGCCGAAGGCTTCGCACAGTTGCGTATGCATGGGTCGAACTCCTGTAACGACGGTGGTCAGAGGGTCACGCGGTCCGCGAGGGCCATTTCCTTGGCCTTCGGGTACTGCGCCTTGCCGGTCGCGTTGCGCGGGACCTCGTCGACGATGGTGAGCGCGCGCGGCAGTTTGTAGCCGGACAGGCTGGTGCGCAGGAACTCGCGCAGCCCCTCGAGGGTGAGCTCCTCGCCCTTGCGCAGCTGCACGACTGCGGCAACGCATTGTCCGAACTTCTCGTCCGGCAGGCCCACGACGAGCGCGTCGTAGACGGCCGGGTGGGCCTTGATGGCCTGCTCGACCTCTTCGGGGTAGACCTTCTCGCCACCGGTGTTGACACAGTTGGACCCGCGCCCGAGAAGCGTGAGCCGGTTGCCCTCCTCGATGCGGGCGAAGTCGCCCGGGATCGAGTAGCGGACACCATCGATCGTGATGAACGTCGCGGCGGACTTCTCTGGATCCTTGTAATACCCCACCGGGACGTTGCCGGACCGCGCCGTGCGGCCGATCTTGCCGACGTCCTTCACCGGATCGAGCAGCTTGTTGTCGTCGTCGATGACCGCCGTCGTGGGCGGGATCGAGATGACCGGGCCGTCGGTCGACAGCGCCGACGCATCCTGCAGGCCGGTGCCCTGGAAGCCGGCTTCGGACGAACCGATGGAGTCGGTGAAGACCGCGTTGGGGAAGGCCTTCATCCAGCGCTCCTTGACCGACTTGGAGAAGATCGCGGCGCTCGAGGCGATGGCGAACAGCGTCTGGCCGTCGTACCCCCCCGCCTCGTAGGCGTCGATGAGCGGCACGGCCATGGCGTCACCGGTCATGAACATCATCTGCACGCCGTACTTGTCCACGATCTCCCAGGTGCGCACCGGGTCGAACTTCGGCTCGAGGATCGTGACCTGGCCGGCGAACAGGTGCATCAACAAAGAAGCCTGGGCACCACCGTGCATGAGCGGGCTGAGCGGGAGAGTGGTGAGGCCCGGCTCCAGCGCCTTCTTCGACTGGTCGTACTCCTCCAGCGGTTCGCCGGTCATGAAGTCGATGCCGCCGCCGAGCGCCCGCCAGAAGTCCTCGTGGCGCCACATGACGCCCTTGGGGAAGCCGGTCGTGCCACCGGTGTAGATGATGTGGATGTCGTCCGGGCTGCGCTCACCGAAGTCGCGCTCCGCCGACTGGCCGGCCGTCGCCTCGGTCAGCGTGACGCCGCCGAAGGCGGACAGGTCGCTGGCGTCGTCGGGCTCCAACGGGTTGGGCACCGCGACGAACGTGGTCAGCTTCGGGAACTTGGGCGCGACCTGGGCGATCAACGGCGCGTACACGCGGTCGTGGACCAAGCCGACGAGGTCGGCGTTGTCGAACAGGTACTCCAGTTCACCGGCGACGTACCGGTAGTTGACGTTGATCGCGACCGCCCGCACCTTGAGGATGGCGATCAGGGCGATGACGTGCTCGATGCTGTTCTTCGAGTACAGGCCGACGTGATCACCCGCCCCGATGCCACGTGACTGCAGGTAGTGGGCCAACTTGTTGGCCTCGGCCTCCAGTGCGGCGAAGGTGATGGCGTCGTCCCCCACCTGCACGGCGGGCTTGTCGGGAACGACGTCGACGGCATGCTCAAACAGATCGGCGATGTTCAGGGCCACACCCCGAGACTAGAACACGTTCTTGTTTTTCGCTAGCGTGGGGTCCATGACTGCCCCTTCAGATCCGCATTGCCTCGTCGAGCAGGACGGCCACAAGCTGATCGTCACCATGAACCGCCCGGAGCGCCGCAATGCGCTGTCCGGCGACATGCTGCGGATCATGGAGGACGCCTGGGACCGGGTGAACGAGGACCCGGAGATCAGGGTGTGCATCCTCACCGGCGCCGGCGGCTACTTCTGCGCGGGCATGGACCTGCAGAAGGCGGACGAGAAGCCGCCGTCGGAGGCGTTCGAGTCCGGCTACGACCCCACCGTCATCAAGGGGCTGCTCAAGGGATTCCGGCTGACGAAGCCCCTCATCGCGGCCGTCGAGGGACCCGCGATCGCCGGCGGCACCGAGATCCTGCAGGGCACCGACATCCGCGTCGCCGGTGAGTCGGCCAAGTTCGGCGTCGCCGAAGCGCGTTGGTCGCTGTACCCGATGGGCGGCTCGGCCGTGCGCTTGCCGCGACAGATCCCGTACACGGTTGCTGCCGAGCTGCTCCTGACCGGGCGGACCCTGCTGGCGCCGGAGGCCAAGGAGCTGGGCCTCATCGGCCATGTCGTTCCCGACGGCGAAGCACTCGCCAAGGCGCACGAGATCGCCGACCTGATCGCCGCCAACGGACCACTGGCCGTCCAGGCCATCCTCAAGACGATGCGCGACTCCGAAGGCAAGCACGAGGAGGAGTGCTGGGCCGAAGACGCCAAGGTCGGCGCCGCCGTCTTCGCCTCCGACGACGCCAAAGAGGGCCCGCGCGCATTCCTCGAGAAGCGCAAGCCGGAGTTCAAGGGCCGCTGAGCCGGCTCAGCTCACCTTGATCAGGAGCTTGCCGACGTTGGCGCCCGAGAACATGTCGTTCAACGCCTGCGGGGCGTTCTCCAAACCCTCAACGATCGTCTCGTCATAGCGAAGTTGACCCTTGCCGAGCAGCCCGGCCAGGTACTCGATCGCCTCCGGGAAGCGATCAGCGTGATCGAGGACCAGGAATCCGCGCATCGTGGCACGCCGCATGATCAGCTGAGCGATCTCGCGCTGGCCGGCCGGGCCGTCCCCGGCTCCGTATGACGTGTACTGAGAGATCATCCCGCACAGGACGATGCGCGCACCGATGTTGATCCGGCGCAAGACGTGGTCCATGATCTCGCCGCCGGCATTCTCGAAGTCGACGTCGATGCCGTCCGGCGTCGCGGCGTCCAGTTGCTCGCGCCAATCGTCGGCCTTGTAGTTGACGCACGCGTCCAGGCCGAACTCCTCGACCAGGTGCTTGCACTTGTCGTCCGACCCAGCCAGCCCGACGACGCGCGCTCCGCGGGCTTTGCCGATCTGCGCGGCGATCGACCCCACTGCGCCGGCGGCCGCGGACACGACCATCGTTTCGCCGGGCTTGAGGTCGGCGATGTCCTCGATCCCCAGGTACGCCGTGATCCCGGTGTGACCCAGCGGCCCGAGCAGGGCGGGCGCCGGCGCCGGAAGCGGGGCGGCCAGCACCGTCAATGGGAACTCGTTGATGGCCTCGTCCACGACGACGTACTCCTGCCACCCGGTGAAGCCGGTCACGAAGTCGCCGGGTTTCAGGTCGTCGCGCTGCGATTCGATGACCTCACAGATCCCGATCCCGCGCATCACCGCGCCGATCGGCACCGGTGGGAGGTAACTGCGCGCGTCGCTCATCCAGATCCGGTTGGACGGATCGAGGGAGAGGTATCTCGTGCGCGCCAAGGCCTGACCCGGTCCGATTGCAGGCACCGGCTCCTCCACCAGCTCGAGCACATCGTCGGTGACGAGGCGCTCCGGCCTGCTCCGCAGTCGGTAACAGCGGTTCGTGAGTTCGCTCATTGGCCGACCGTAGTGACCGCGACCCACCGGATGCGTGGGCACTTCGCACAACGTGACGGGTGGTCGTTGTCCGGTTAGGCGTACTGCGCCCTGAGGGCCTTCTTGTCCGGCTTACCGAGCGCCGTCATCGGAATGGCTTCGGCGGCGATGACCTTCTTGGGCACCTGCACCGATCCCTTGCGCTCCTTGACTGCGGCCTGGATCTCGGCGATCACATCGGCGGTGAGCTCGTGCCCGGGACGTGGGACGACGATCGCTGTGACGGCCTCTCCGAACTTCTCGTCCGGAGTGCCGATGACCGCGACCTGCGCGACCGCCGGATGCTCGGCGACGACATCCTCGACTTCACGAGGGAAGACGTTGAAGCCGCCACTGACGATCATGTCCTTGGTCCGGTCCACGATGTGCCAGAAGCCGTCGGCGTCCTCCCGCGCGACGTCTCCGGTGTGCAGCCAGCCGTCACGGAAGGTCTCGGCGGTCACGTCGGGCAGCTTCCAGTAGCCGCTGGCCAGCAGTGGACCGGCAACGCAGATCTCGCCCGGCTCTCCTGCCGCAACCGGCTCGCCGTCCTCGCCGAGGAGCGCCGTGCGGATGAGCGCGCTCGGCCGGCCGCAGGATGTCAGCCGCTCGGTCCGCGGCTTGCCGTCGGCGTCGACGTGGTCGGCCTTGGCCAGGTAGCTGATGACCATCGGCGCCTCGGACTGGCCGTAGTACTGCGCGAAGATCGGGCCGAAACGTTCGATCGCCTCGGCCAGCCGCACCGGATTGATCGCGGACGCCCCGTAGTAGACGGTCTGCAACGAGGACAGGTCGCGCGTGCGCGAATCCGGGTGGTCCATCAGCGCGTACAGCATCGTCGGCACCACCATCAACGAGTCGATCCGATGCTTCTCGATCGCCTCCAGGACCTCGGCCGGGTCGAAGCGACCCAGCACGAAGAGCGTCCCGCCGTTGATGACCACCGGGACGAAGAACGCGGCGCCGGCGTGCGACAGCGGCGTGCACATGAGGAAGCGCGGGGATTCGGGCCACTCCCACTCGGCGAGCTGGATCTGGCTCATCGTGTTCATGGCCTGCGCGTTCCCGATGACGCCCTTCGGCTTGCCCGTCGTCCCGCCGGTGTACGTGATCGAGACGACGTGATCAGGTGGCAGAACGCGCACCTGTAGCGGCTCCGGTTCGTAGCCGGCGGCCGCCTCGATCAGGTCGACGCCCACGGCCGCGAGCTGCGGCGGCACCGGTCCCAGCGTCAGGACCGTCTTGAGCTCCGGGCAGCGTTCAACGAGGTCGGCAGCCCGATCGGCGAAGTACGGATCGACGATGAGCGCGGTGATCCCGGCGTCGTTGATGACGTAGGCGTGGTCGTCGAGTGATCCCAGCGGATGCAGCGACGTGCGCTGGAACCCCTGGGTCTGCCCGGTGCCGAGGACGAACAGGACTTCGGGCCGGTTCGGCGACAGCAGCGCGCCGGCGACACCCGTGCCAGCACCGAGCGCCTCCATGGCCTGGATGTACTGGCTGATCCGCGTCTCGACCTCGCCGCCGGTCAGCTCGGTGTCGCCCAGGTGCAGGACCGGTCGGTCACGGTGTCGTCGCAGCGCCGAGGCCAGCAGGTGGCCGTTGTGTACGCCGATCCGCAGGGACTCTTCAGGATTCATCGCTCTTCGGTCTCCACATTCATCTCTTCGATGCGCTCACGCACGGCCCGCGGGAGGATGAACAACCCCTCGGCTTCCACACAGAGCTCCTCTTTGCCGTCGGCCAGTGAGATCACGCGGCCGAGCACGGTCGTCTTGATTCCTCCGCCGGGCACCGCGGCCGCCTCGACCCGGACCGGGCCGAGCGGCGTGGGCCGCCGGTAGTTCAGCGTCAACGACGCCGTCATGCCGGGGCGCCCGGATGCGTGGGCCGCCTCACCGCACGCCTGGTCCAGCAACAGTGCACTGACGCCCCCGTGGACGTACCCGGCCGGGCCCTCGTACGCCGCACCCAGCGTCGCGTGCCCGACCACCGAGCCGTCGTCGTTCCAGACGATGGTGAGCGGCGGTGCCATCGCGTTGCGCAGCCCGACGACCGTGTTGCCCCAGGCGCGCAGCTTCCCCGGAAAGCTGAACCGCACTCCGAAGGAGCCGGGCAACACCTTGGCCCGCAAGCGCTCGGTCGCCTCGTCGATCGTCCGGCGGACGTCGTCGAGCACGTCGGACCCGACCTCGGTCCGGATGACGGCGTCGATCAGGCCCCGGACGCTGTTCGTCAGGGCCTCACTCGGGCCTTCGAGTTGCTCGAGTTCCTCCTCGGTCAGGTGTTCCTCCACCGGCTCGAGCATCAGGCTCCCTTCTGGACCGCGACGGCCGGACCATAGGTGTGGTCCTTGTCGAGGTAGCAATGCGTCCCGAGGTAGATCGTCGACATGCAGTCATTGCAGTGGATGCACCGCGAGGGGGTTTCGTTGTCCGCCTGCACGCGGTTGACGAGATCCGGATCGCGCAGCAGCGCGCGGCCCATGGCCACGAACTCGAACCCTTCGTCCATCGCGGTCGTGATCGACGCGTGGTCGGTGATGCCGCCGAGCAGGATGAGCGGCATCGACACCGCCGACCGGAACTGGCGGGCCTGTTCCAGGAAGTACAGGGGCTGCCACGGGTACTCCTTGAAGAAGGCGCGCCCGCCGACCCGCATCCCGAGCTTCGTCGGCTTCGGCAGCGGCATGCGCTGGACCATCTGGCTGATCGGCGCATCACCGCGGAACAGATACATGGGGTTCAGCAACGAGGAACCGCCGGTGAGCTCCAACGCATCCAGGTGACCGTCGGCTTCGAGGGTCTGCGCGAAGGGGATCGACTCCTCGAGGTCGAAGCCGCCCCGGTATCCGTCCCGCATGTTCAGCTTCGCTGTGACGGCGATCCGGTCTCCCACCGCGCGTCGGACGGCTTCGGCGACGCGGCGCGGGAACGTTCCACGGTTGTCCAGCGAGCCACCGAACTCGTCCTTGCGCTTGTTCAGTTTCGGGCTGAGAAAGGCGCTCGCGAGGTAGTTGTGGCCCAGGTGCACCTCGACCGCGTCGAATCCCACGTCCGCCGCCAGCTGTGCGGCACGCCCGTGGTCGGCCACGATGCGATCCAAGTCGGCCGACGTGGCGGCCCGGTCGAACCGCATCGACAGCCCATTGAAGTGCCGGCTCGGCCCGATGGACGGCGATCCGTTGGAAGCGGAGTTCGCCACCGGGCCGGCATGCCCGATCTGTGCGGAGATCTTTGCGCCCGTGGCGTGGATCGCATCGGTGAGTTGTCGCAGGCCGGCGAGCGCTTCGGGCCGCCAATGGATCTGATCGGCATGCGTGCGGCCTTCAGGTGAGACCGCGAGGTACGCGACAGTCGTCATGCCGACGCCGCCCTCGGCGACCGCAAGGTGGTAGTCGATCAGTCGCTGGCTGACCAGTCCGCCCGGCGTGGAGCCCTCGAACGTGGCCGCCTTGATCGTGCGGTTGCGCAGCGTGACCGGTCCGAGTTGGGCCGGCGCGTAGGGATCGGCGGTCATGTCGTCCTCATCTTCTTCAGGTAGCCGGGGATCGCCCGCAGCGGGACCGTCCGCGGCCAGTCATCGGCGCGGAACCACGCGTCGGAGCCACCGTCGACGAACACCACACTGCCGCACAGGGAGTTGGCGGCCGGGCCGAGCATGAACAAGACCCAGTCGGCGATCTCGCCGGCGTCGCCGTAGTGGCCCACCGGGATCGGGAAGTTCTTGACGAGCTTCGCCTGCTGAGGGTCGGCCAGCTGTGCCTCCAGGAGCGGCGTGAGCACAGCTCCCGGCGCGATCGCATTGAGCCGGATGCCGGCACCGGCCCATGCGGGCGTCACGGCCTGGCGGCGGACCCACCGGCTCACCGCGAGCTTCGAGGCCGCGTAGGCGAAGACCGGGGCGCGCCCACTGAATCTCTTCAGCGCACCGGTGGCGCGTTTGGCGTCGCCGGCCAGCAACGCCCGGACCGCCTTGCCCGGGACGGCGGGCGTCACCGTGGGCGAATTGCTGGCGATGACGACCACCTTGCTCGATCCGGCGGCGGCCAACGCGGGGCGCCACGCGTCGAGCAGGTCGACGACGCCGAGGTAGTTCACCTCGAGAATGCGTCGCGGCATGTCCCGCCCGGGGACCGGCCCGATGCCGGCGGCCATGACCGCGCCGTCAAGCACACCGCCGCACTTCGCCATGACGTCGGCAGCGGCGGACTTCCGGCCCTCCGGCGTCGAGAGGTCGGCCACGACGTCGGCGTCGGCGAGGTCCACGGTGACGACGCGGTGACCGGCGGCGGCCAGCCGGTCCACGACGGCACGTCCCATGCCGGATCGCGCCCCGGTGACGGCGAAGGTTCCCATGCAGAGCCTCTCGTCAGGCCAGGACGTCGGCGACGCGACGGATGTCAGCCGGCGTACGGAGGCTGAGCACCAGCATCGTCACGCCGGTTTCGGCCCATTCGGCCACCCGCTCACGCACTTCGGGCTCGGTGCCGATGATGTGCAGGTCGTCGACCAGCTCGTCCGGGATGAGTGCGGTGGCCTTGTCCTTCTCGCCGGCCAAGTACAGGTCCTGCACCTCCTGGGCGACCTTCTCGTAGCCCATGCGCTCGAAGACCTGCTTGTGGAAGTTCTGGTCCTTGGCGCCCATGCCACCCATGTAGAGCGCGGCATACGGCTTCATGGCGTCCACGGCGGCCTGCTTCTCCGCCGCACTGTCGACGATCTGCAGATGGCAGGTGGCGGCGATCTCGAAGTCGGCGCGGGAGCGGCGCGCGCCCGGCCGGGCGAAGCCCTCGTCCAGCCATGGCTGGTACATCCCGGCGCTCTTCGGCGAGTAGAAGATCGGCAGCCAGCCGTCGGCGATCTCGGCGGTTTGCGCGACGTTCTTCGGGCCCTCGGCGCCCAACCAGATGGGCAGGTCGGCACGCAGGGGGTGGACGATGGACTTCAGCGGCTTGCCGAGGCCCACCGAGTTCTCGCCGCGGTAGGGCAACGGATAGTGCGGGCCTTCGTTTGTCACCGGCTCCTCGCGGGCGAGGACCTTGCGGATGATGCTGACCACCTCGCGGGTGCGGGCGAGCGGCTTGCCGAACGGCTGGCCGTACCAGCCCTCGACCACCTGCGGGCCACTCACGCCCATGCCGAGGATGACGCGTCCGCCACTGAGGTGGTCGAGGGTCAGCGCGTGCATCGCGATCGAAGCCGGCGAACGGCCCGACATCTGCACGATCGACGTGCCCAGGCGCAGTCGGGAGGTCTGTCGGCCCCACCAGGCCAACGGCGTGAACGCGTCGCTGCCCCACGCCTCGGCGGTGAACATCGCGTCGAATCCGGACTCCTCGGCCGCGCTGACCAATGCGTCGACACCCTCGGGTGGCTGTGCTCCCCAGTACCCCAGTTGCAGACCCAGCTTCACGGCGTGACTCCCCTCACCTCTGTTGCTCCACAGACTAGAACGTGTTTCACTTTCTGTCATGAGCCGCACCCTTGAGGCCCCTGTCACAGTCGCATTTGACTACACCCGATCGGTGGGCCCGGTGCTCGGCCGATTCTTCACCGGACTGCGTGACCGCCAGCTCGTCGGTGCCCGTTTGTCCGACGGACGCATCGCGGTGCCACCGCCGGAGTTCGACCCCGTCAACCACGCAGCGACCACCGACTTCGTCGACGTCAGCGACCACGGAGTTGTTACCTCCTGGACGTGGGTCAGCGAGCCCGTTGCCGGCCAGCCGCTGACGCATCCGTTCGCGTTTGCGCTGGTCACACTGGACGGCGCATCGACCCCGATGCTGCACGCGGTCGATGCCGGCTCACCCGAGAAGATGCACACGGGGATGCGGGTGCAGGCGCGCTGGAACGAAGAAACCATCGGCGTCATCAATGACTTCGTCTTCGTCCCGGAAGGGTCCGTGCCCGACTCGTCACCGGCCGAACCCGGTGACGAGATCACCGGCATCATCACCCCGGTCAGCCTCGACTACCGCTATGCCGCTTCGCCCGAGGAGTCGGCATTCTTCCGCGGACTCGCCGAAGGCCGCATCCTCGGCCAGCGTTGCCCGACCTGCCGGAAGGTCTACGTTCCGCCGCGACCAGCGTGCCCGGTCGACGGTGTGCCGACCGCCGAGGAGATCGAGCTCGGCCACAACGGCACGGTGACGACCTTCTGCATCGTGAACGTGCCGTTTCTCGGCCAGAAGATCACGCCGCCCTACGTCTCGGCATACATCCTGCTCGACGGGGCAGACATCGCCCTGCAGCACCTGATCCTCGACATCCCGGCCGACGAAGTGCGGATGGGCCTGCGGGTCAAGGCCGTGTGGCGGCCGCGTGAGGAGTGGGGCACCACGATCGAGAACATCAGCCACTTCGCACCCAGCGGCGAGCCCGACGCCGACTACGACACCTACAAGCACCACCTCTGAGCCCGGCGACGAGCCCAGGAACCGAAAGAGTGAGATGAGAGACGTTGCCATCGTTGGGTTCGCCCAACGCCAACTGCTGGACTACGACGGATCACCGACCTGCGCCGAGCTGCTGGTCCCGATCTTCTCCGAGATCTACGAGCAGACCGGCTGGACCAAGGCCGACGTGGGCTTCTGGTGCTCCGGGTCATCGGACTACCTGGCCGGCCGCTCGTTCTCGTTCGTGTCGGCGATCGACGCGATCGGCGTCCTGCCGCCGGTGAACGAGTCGCATGTCGAGATGGACGCCGCGTGGGCGCTCTACGAAGCCTGGCTGAAGATCCAGTCCGGCGACGTCGACACCGCAGTCGCCTTCGGCTTCGGCAAGTCCTCGGCCGGCCAGTTGCGCCGCACCCTGGCGATGCAGCTCGACCCGTACACGATGACGCCACTGTGGCCGGACACCGTGTCCCTGGCCGCGATCCAGGCGCGCGCCGGCCTCGAGGCCGGCCTGTGGGACGAGAAGGAGATGGCATCCGTCGTCAGCCGTGCCATGGCTGACGCCGAGTCGAACCCCAATGCCGTTCGCTCCGGCGCGCGGGACATCGACGAACTGCTGGCCAAGCCGATGTTCAGCGATCCGCTCCGCAAGCACGACTGCGCGCCCGTCACCGACGGAGCCGTCGCGCTCGTTCTCGCCGCCGGCGACAGTGCACAGGGGCGGAGGGCGCGCGACATCCAGGAGAACCCGGCGTGGATCACCGGCTTCGCGCACAACACCGACGGCCTGCACCTCGGCACCCGTGACCTCACGACCTCCGGTTCTGCCGAACGTGCCGCGGCGGCGGCCGGCGGAACTGCGGGAGTCGAAGTGGCCGAACTGCACGCACCGTTCAGCCACCAGGAACTCATCCTTCGCTCGGCGCTGGGCCTGGATGATTCGGTGTCCATCAGCCCGTCCGGCGGCGCGCTTTCGGGCAACCCGATGTTCGCCGGCGGGGCGATCCGCTTCGGTGAGGCGGCCCGTCGGATTTGGGACGGCTCGGCGTCGAAGGTGCTCGGCCATGCGACCAGCGGTCCCGCGCTTCAACAGAATCTCGTATGCGTCATGGAGGCGAACCGATGAGCAAAGTCCCCGCAGCCGTCATCGGGGTCGGCCAGACGTATCACCGCGCCAAGCGCGAGGACGTGTCGATGGCCGGGCTCTGCCGTGAGGCGATGGATCGAGCACTGACCGACGCCGGAATGACGCTGGACGAAGTCGACGCGATCGTCGTCGGCAAGGCGCCCGACCTGTTCGAGGGCGTGATGATGCCCGAGCTCTACCTCGCCGAGGCTCTTGGCGCGGCCGGCAAGCCGCTCCTGCGCGTCCACACGGCCGGCTCGGTCGGCGGCTCCACGGCGATCGTCGCCGCCTCGCTGGTCCAGTCCGGGGTCCACCGCAAGGTGCTGGCCGTCGCGTTCGAGAAGCAGTCCGAGTCGAACGCCATGTGGGCGCTGTCGGTGCCGGTGCCGTTCATCATGCCGGTGCACGCGGGCGCGGGTGGCTACTTCGCGCCGCACGTCCGTTCCTACATCCGACGCTCGAACGCGCCCGCCGAGATCGGTGCGATGGTCGCCGCCAAGGACCGGACGAACGCGCTGAAGAACCCCTACGCGCATCTGCGCGAGGCCAAGACCGTCGAGGACGTCCTGGCGTCTCAGATGCTGTGGGACCCGATCCGCTTCGACGAGACGTGCCCGTCCTCTGACGGTGCCTGCGCGGTCGTCATCGCCGATGAGGGCATCGCGCGCGGTGTCGCGGCTCCGGCCTGGATTCACGGCACCGTGATGCGCTCCGAGCCCACCACGGCGGCCGAGCGTGATCAGGTCAACCCCCAGGCCGGCCGGGACGCTGCGGCATCGCTCTGGAAGCAAGCCGGCATCACCAACCCGCTGGAGGAGATCGACGCCGCCGAGATCTACGTCCCCTTCGCCTGGTTCGAGCCGATGTGGCTGGAGAACCTCGGGTTCGCCGAGGAAGGCACCGGCTGGAAGCTCACCGAGGCCGGTGAGACCGCGATGACCGGCAAGCTCCCGGTCAACTGTTCCGGCGGCGTTCTGTCTTCAAACCCCATTGGCGCGTCCGGAATGCTGCGGTTCGCCGAGGCGGCGCTCCAGGTACGCGGGATGGCCGGCGAGCACCAGATCGACGGCGCCCGCCGGGCACTCGGTCACGCCTACGGCGGTGGATCGCAGTTCTTCTCGATGTGGGTCGTCGGATCGACACCGCTGAACTGATCCGCCAGCTGCGGCAATAGCAAACGCCCCCTGCCCGAGAACAGGGGGCGTTGCTGGTGGGTCAGCGCCGCTTCATCGCCGCCCGCCGTGCGGTGAACCCACCGGCCGCGGTGACCACCGCGCCGCTGGCGAGCAGCCAGGCGAGGCTGAGGCCCTCGTCGGTGGCGCCGGCGTCGACCCGACTCGGACGCCGGACCTTGTCGTCGCTGTCGTCGTCATCGCTGTCGTCGCTGTCGCTGTCGCCGTCGTCGTTGTCGCCGTCGTCGTCGTCATCGCCGTCGCCGGGATTCGGGCCGTCGAGGTCGTCAGGGCCATCGGGGCCGGGATCACCGGCCGGGCCGATCTTGTCGTCTGGGCCATCCGGGCCGGGGTCGTCGTCGGGGTTGGGGCCGTCCTTGTCATCCGGGCCATCCTGCGGGCCGGGTTGCGGGTGCGGATCGGGCTCCGGCTCCGGCTGGGAAATGTCCAGGTCCGCCAGAACCGGGCCGGCGGGCTGTGCCATCGCGGTGGTGGTGCCGGCAGAGAGCGCGGCGGCCGCCAATGGGATGGCGATCAGGGTGCGGGTTGTGGTGTTCATCAAAATCTCCTTGTCTGTGGCGACCGGATGTCGGTCGTTCTGTCGGTAGGAGCCGCGAGCGGCGAAGAATCTTGCAGTTTTTTTCCCAGGCGAAGGCGGGTCAGATCGCGTGTGCGAAGACGATCGTGTTCAGCGGGTAGCCGTTGGCCGTGCGCTTGCCGCCGCAGGTGATGAGGCTGACCAAGCGACGGTCCGTCTCCGGCCACATGCGGTCGTACGGCAGGTCGTCCTTGTCGACTTGGACGAGGTCGTCCACTTCGAAGACGACGGTGCCCAGCGTCGTGTCGACGCGGAACCGGTCATGGCGCCTGAGCTCGTGCAGTCGCGCGAACACGTCGTCGCCTTGGGGTCCGTGAACGTGCGCGACGATCACCGCCGCCCCGGGTGCGCCGGGAGGCGGGCCTTCGTCGTACCAACCGACCTCGCCGAACGGTGGCGTTTCCATCGCACCGTCGGGCAGTAGGCCCACCGGCTGCAACGGCTCGGAGACTCCGATGTCGGGGATCACGACCCGCGTCGGCTCCAGGTTGCCGGAGGGAAGGTCAGACGTCGCGTGGGAACCCGGATTCACCGGCGTCGGCGCAGCCTCAGGCCGCAGGCTCAGGAGGGCCGCAGCAACACCCAGCGCCACCGCGAGCGCAGCAAGGAACGTCGAAATCTTCTTCATGACTGTGGGAGTCGCGAGGACGCCCACGTCTTACAGTTTTGCCGCTCCTCCGCGTCGCGGAGTCACTCCCCGTTCAGTTCGCGCGTTCGCCGCTACGCGGAGTAACGCACCGGCAGGTGCTTGATGCCGTTGATCCACGAGTGCCGCAGGCGCTCGACGTCGCCGAGAGCGGTGATGTCGGGCATCCGGTCGGCGATCGTGTCGAACATGATCTGGATCTCGAGCCGAGCCAGGTTCGCGCCGATGCAGTAGTGCGCGCCGTGGCCGCCGAAGGAAAGGTGTGGGTTCGGATCGCGCGTGATGTCGAACCGGTGGGGGTCGGTGAACACGTCTTCGTCGTGGTTGCCACTGGCGTAGAAGATGCCGACCCGATCGCCGGCCTTGATCTGGGCCCCATTGATCTCGATGTCGTTCAGCGCCGTGCGCTGGAACACCGTCACCGGGGTCGCCCACCGGATGACCTCGTCGACCATCGTCACCGGCCGCTCGCGCTTCCACAGCTCCCACTGGTCGGGGTGCTTGAAGAAGGCCTGCATGCCATGGGTGATGGCGTTGCGGGTGGTCTCGTTGCCGGCGACGGACAACATGATCACGAAGTAGCCGAACTCGTCATCGGTCAACTGGCCGTGCCCGTCCAGGTCGGCCGTGACCAGCTTGGAGATGATGTCGTCCTTCGGGTCGGCCTTGCGCTCCTCGGCCAGGGCCATGGCGTAGCCGAGGATCTCGGCCGCGGCCGTCGCCGGATCGGCGTTGTACTCCGGGTCGTCGTAGGCGAGCATCTGGTTGGACCAGTCGAACAGCTTGCGCCGGTCCTCCTGCGGGACCCCCAACAGGTCGGCGATGGCCTGCAGCGGGAGCTCGGCCGCGACCTGCTCCACGAAGTCACCTTCACCGGCCTGGATGGCCTCATCGACGATGCGCTCCGCGCGTTCGACCAGCGTGTCGTGCAGGCCGCCCACCGCACGCGGGGTGAACCCGCGGCTGATGATCTGGCGCAGCTTGGTGTGGTCCGGCGGATCCTGGTTGATCACCATGACGCGCTGCAGTTCGATCTGGTCGCGCGTCATGTCCGGGGCGAACCGGATGATGGCGCCGTCCTCGTGGGACGAGAAGTCGACCGAGTTCTTCGAGATCGCCGAGATGTCGGCGTGCTTGGTGACCGCCCAGAATCCCTCGTCCTCAAAGCCGGCGCTCGCCGCCGGCCCCTGCGCCACCCACCAGACGGGCGCGGTGCGCCGCAGCTCGGCGAACTGCGCGAGCGGGATTCCCACCTCGCACAGATCCGGGTCGGTGGGGTCAAATCCCTCGAGGACTGAGGTCACAGCACAACTCCCTCGTGCGAGCTCATGAGAAGCAAATCTGGAACACGTTCTAGTTATCGTGACATGCGATCCCCAAGTCCACAACCCCGACTCCCGTGGTTCGCGGAGTGATCTACACCGCTTTCAGGCGTCTTGCCAGTTACGAGAACGTGTTCTAGTTTTAACCCATGGGCAACCCCGTCATCGTTGAAGCCGTCCGTTCTCCCCAAGGCAAGCGCAAGGGCTGGTTCGCCGGAATCCACCCGGCCGTCCTGCTCGGTGCCGCACAGGTCGAGGTCCTCAAGCGCTCGGGCATCGACCCGGCGCTCGTGGACGAGGTCATCGGCGGCTGTGTCACGCAAGCCGGCGAGCAGTCGAACAACATGGTCCGTCGCGCCTGGCTCCATGCCGGTCTCCCGATCCACACCGGATCGACGGTCATCGACGCCCAGTGTCCTTCGGCCCAGCAGTCGACGCACTTCATCAACGCACTCATCAAGGCCGGCGAGATCAAGGTCGGAATCGCCTGCGGCGTCGAATCGATGACCCGCATCCCGCTCGGCACCAACGTTCCGGCCGGATTCGGCTTCCCGAAGCCGGACGACTGGAACATCGACATGCCCGACCAGTTCGGCGGCGCCGACCGCATCGCGAAGGCTCGTGGTTTCACCCGTGAGCAGCTCGATGCCTTCGGCCTGCGCTCGCAGCAGTTGGCCAGGGCCGCGCAGGAGGCCGGCCGCTTCGACCGCGAGATCTTCGCCGTCGAGGCTCCCGTCCTGGACGACGAGGGCAAGCCGACCGGCGAGGTCCAGGTCGTCACGCAGGACCAGGGCATCCGCGACACCAACCTCGAGGCGCTGGCCAACCTCCGGACCGTGCTCGAAGGCGGATTCCACACCGCCGGCACGTCGTCGCAGATCTCCGACGGCTCCTCGGCTGTCCTCCTCATGGACGAGGACGTTGCCAACGGGCTGGGTCTGAAGCCCCGCGCGCGCATCGTCGCGCAGCGCCTCGTCGGTGCTGATCCGTACTTCCACCTCGATGGCCCCGTTCAGGCCACCGAGAAGGTGCTCGAGATCGCCGGGATGTCCATGAACGACATCGACCTGGTCGAGGTCAACGAGGCATTCGCCTCGGTGGCCATGTCCATGGCCAGCGTCCACAACGTCCCCGACGACAAGCTCAACGTCAACGGTGGTGCGATCGCGCTCGGGCACCCGGTCGGCAACACCGGCACCCGCCTGATCACGACCGCGCTGCACGAGCTCGAGCGACGGGACGCGTCCACCGCCCTGATCACCATGTGCGCCGGTGGCGCCCAGGCGGCCGCCACGATCATCGAGCGCATCTAGTCATGACCAGAGCGTCCATTCCCACCGAAGCCGATTACGTCGTCGTCGGTGGCGGCAGCGCCGGATGTGCCGTGGCCGGCCGGCTGGCCGCGTCCGGCGCCAGCGTGATCCTGATCGAGGCCGGCAAGAACGATCGCCGCAATTTCATGGTCAACAAGCCCGGAATGATCGGGCCGATGCATGCCGAGCCCAAGCTCAAGGCAACCGTCGACTGGGGTTACCACACCGTGCCGCAGTCGCACGCCCGCAACCGCGAGCTTCCGCAGCCGCGGGGCAAGGTGCTCGGGGGGTCCAGTTCGATCAACGGCCTGCTCTGGGTGCGCGGCAACCGCGCCAACTACGACTCCTGGGCGGCCGAGGGCAACGACGGCTGGGACGCCGACTCGGTCAACAAGGTCTACCAGCGGATCGAGGACTTCGAAGACGGGGCCGACGCCTACCGCGGCGCCGGCGGCCCGATCAAGGTCACCCGGCACAACCAGCCGACCGAGGCCTCCCTGAGCTTCCAGCAGGCGACGGCCGACACGCTGTCGGTCAAGATCCTGAACGACTACAACGGAGCCGAGCAGGAAGGCGTGAGCACCTTCCAGCAGAGCGCCAAGGGTGGCCGCCGCTATTCCGCCGCCCGTGGCTACCTGCACGACCAGGACCTGCCGACGCTCAGCACACTGACCCAGGTGCACGCCACCAAGGTCGTGATCGAGAACGGGCGTGCTGTCGGGGTCCAGGTGGCCGATCGCAAGGGTCGTCACCACGTGGTCCGCGCCGGCAAGGAAGTCATCGTGTCCGCCGGCGTCTTCGGCTCCCCGCAGCTGCTGATGCTCTCCGGCATCGGCCACGCCGACCACCTCACGGCCCACGGCATCACGCCGATCGCCGAGTTGCCCGTCGGCGACAACCTGCACGACCACATGTTCGTGCCGTTGACGTTCGAGATGCCGACTGCTCTGCACCGCGGCCTGCCGTCGTACTTCGCGCGGGGCCTGACCAAGGAGCTCACCCGAGGCAACTCGTTCCTCGTGAACTCGGTGTTCGAGACCGTCGCCTTCGTGCGGACGTCGCTGGCCACCGACGTGCCTGACCTGCAGATCCACGTCCTGCCCTGGGCCTACCCGTCGCCCAACCAGGATGCACCGATCCGGCACGAGGTCGACAAGCGCGCGGCACTGACCGTCATGTCGTCGCTGATTTACCCGCGCAGCCGCGGCACCCTGCGCCTGCGCGACGCCAACCCGCTCAGCGAGCCGTTGATCGACTTCAACTACCTCGCCGAGCCCGGCGACCACCAGGTGCTGCTCGAGGGAATCGCGATGATCCGCGAGATCATGGCCAGCCCGGCGTTCGGCAACCAGGTGAAGTCGGAGATCCACCCCGGCAAGGACCTCGACGCCGCGGCGATGAAGAACGAGATCACCAATCGGGCCACCAGCATCTACCACGGGGTCGGCTCCTGCCGGATGGGCGTGGATGACCGCGCCGTCGTCGGGCCCGACCTGCGGGTCAAGGGCATCGACGGACTGCGCGTCGCCGACGCCTCGATCATGCCGTCGATCATCGGCGGCAACACCAACGCGCCGTCGATCATGATCGGCGACAAGTGCGCAGAACTGATCCTCGGTCACTAACAGGGAGTACCACGTGACACTCACACGGCCAGCGAGCATCACCACCGAGTTCCTGGATCGGCTCGTGTCGCGCGTGCCATCCACCGCAGGCGGCACCTGGAAGCTGACTGAGGTCTACACCGGCGAGGTCCTGGTCGAGCTCCCCCAGTCGACACCGGCTGACATCGTCGCCGCCGCCGGCGCCGCCCGCGACGCCCAGCGCGCCTGGGGTGCGACGCCGCTGAAGGAGCGGCTCGCCGTCTTCGAGCGCGCCCATGCCCTGTTCCTCGAGCAGCAGTACGTCATCGCCGACCTCATCCAGGTCGAAAGCGGCAAGACGCGGCGGATGGCCTTCGAGGAGGCCTGCGACCCGATCATGGGCATCAGCCACTACCTCAAGCGGGCGCCCAAGGTCCTCGCACCCAAGCGTCGCCCCGGCCCGGTCCCCTTCATCTCCAGTTCGACCGAGGTGCATCCTCCGCGCGGCGTCATCGGCATCATCGCGCCGTGGAACTTCCCGTTCGCGACCGGCATCTCCGACGCGATCCCGGCCTTGATGGCCGGAAACGGGGTGGTGGTGAAGCCGGACAACAAGACCGCGCTCTCCCCGCTGTACGGCATCGAGCTGCTGGAGCAGGCCGGCCTGCCGAAGGGCTTGTTCCAAGTGGTCTGCGGCGAAGGCCCGGACGTCGGCCCGTCCCTGATCGACAACGTCGACTACGTCATGTTCACCGGGTCGACCGGCACCGGCCGGGTCATCGGTGAGCGTGCCGGACGGAACCTGATCGGCTGCTGCCTCGAGCTCGGTGGCAAGAACCCCATGATCGTGCTCGACGACGCCAACTTGGACGAGACGGTCAAGGGCACGCTGTTCGCGGCCTTCGGCAACACCGGCCAGATCTGCATGCACATCGAGCGGATCTACCTCCCGGACAGCCTGTACGAGGAGTTCAAGGAGAAGTTCGTCGCCGCCACGCGCGACCTCAAGTTGGCAGCCACCTACGACTTCGACGCCGACCTAGGCGGCCTGGTCTCCCCCGATCACCTGGCCCGCATCGAGAGCCACGTGGAGGACGCCGTCGCCAAGGGCGCGACCGTCCTCACCGGCGGCAAGGCGCGGCCCGACCTCGGTCCCACGTTCTTCGAACCGACCATCCTCGAGGGCACGACGAACGACATGATCTGCGGGACCGTCGAGACGTTTGGACCGGTCGTGTCGCTGTACCGCTACTCGACCGTCGATGAGGCGATCGCCCTCGCCAACGACACGGACTACGGCCTGAATGCGTCCATCTGGACGACGAACTTCAAACGGGCCGAAGCGCTCGCCCGCCGGATTGAATCGGGCAACGTCAACATCAATGACGGCCTGGCCACGGCATACGCCTCCAAGGGCACGCCGTCCGGGGGCGTGAAGCAGTCCGGCGTCGGTGCCCGGCACGGCGATCAGGGCATTCTCAAGTACACCGACACCCAGAACATCGCGGTGTTGAAGAAGCAGGTCATGGGCCCGCGACCCGGCCAGCCGTACGAGGACTACGCCAAGCAGACGCAGACCTCGCTGCGCTGGATGCGCAAGCTGGGCCTGCGCTGATGACAGGACCCCGGCACGGTGTCGTCCTCTTCACCTCCGACCGCGGCATCCGCCCGGCCGAGTTGGCCGTGGCGGCCGAGGAGCGCGGGTTCGACACGATCTACGTCCCGGAGCACACGCACATCCCGGTGCGTCGCGATGCCCTGCACCCCACCGGCGGCAAGGATCTCCCCGACGATCGCTATCTGCGCACCCTTGACCCGTGGGTCTCGCTGGGCACCTGCGCCGCGGTGACGTCGCGCATCGGCCTGTCCACGGCCGTTGCCTTGCCGGTCGAGTCCGACCCGATCACGCTGGCCAAGACCATCGCGACGCTCGATCATCTGTCCGGCGGCCGGGTGAGCGTCGGCGTCGGCTTCGGCTGGAACACCGATGAGCTCGCCGACCACGGCATTCCCGGTGACCGCAAGCGCACGGCGCTCGCGGAGTACCTGGGTGCGATGCGTGCGCTCTGGACCGAGGAGGAGGCCTCCTTCGACGGCGAGTTCGTCTCCTTCGGCCCGTCCTGGGCCTACCCCAAGCCGCCACAGGGCCGCATTCCGGTGCTGGTCGGGGCCGGAGGCGGTCCGCAGACGATGCGCTGGATCGCTCAGCACGCCGACGGCTGGATGACCACCCCGCGGGAAACCGAGGTGGCCAACCGCGCGGCCCTGCTGCGCGAGGAGTGGGCCAAGGCGGGCCGCGACGGCGAGCCCGAGGTCCGGATCCTCGTGGCGAAGCGCCCCTCCCCGGAGGACCTGGCCGACTGGCAGGACGCCGGTGCCGCCGAGATGATCTGGGGCGTACCGGACGCCGAGCCGGACGTTGTCATCGCGCATCTGGACAAGCTCGCCGCGCGCCTCGGGATCGGTGGCTGAAGTGTCGGCGCCGTCCGACCTCGAGGCCATCAAGGCCCTCAAGTACCGCTACGTCCGCTGCCTGGACACCAAGGACTGGGACGGCTTCGCCACCTGCATGACGCCGGACGTGACCTGCGACTACAGCGGCCTGCGGTTCGACGACCGCGATGCCCTGATCGCATACATGCAGACGAACCTGGTCGGCATCCTGACGACCCACCAGGTGCACCACCCCGAGATCTCCATCGACGGTGACACCGCGTCCGGCCGGTGGTACCTCTACGACCGGGTGCTCGCCCCCGAGCACGACTTCTACCTTGAAGGTGCCGCCTTCTACGCCGACCGCTACGTACGGACCGACGACGGCTGGAAGATCGCGCACACCGGCTACGCACGCACGTGGGAACTGACCGGCAAGCTGTCCTCCCTGGGCGCGGTCCAGTCCGATCAGGCGTCGTAGTCGATCCGCACCTCTTCGGTCACCGGATGTGCTTGGCAGGTCAGGACATAGCCGCGCGCGACCTCGTCGTCATCGAGAACGTGGTTCTGGTCCATGACGGCGCGACCCAAGAGCACCTTCGCGCGGCACGTACCGCAGGCGCCGCCGGCGCAGGAGTAGGGCGGGTCGATGCCGGCCTGGAGTGCCGCGTCGAGGATGGGTTCGCCGGTGGACTGCAACGACAGGGTGGTCTCCACGCCGTCAAGCGAGACGACGACCTCACTGAGGACGTCGACGCCGATGTCGGCCTGGCCAACCGAGTCACGATGGAACAACTCGGACAGCACCGGCGCGCTCCCGGCCGACAGCGATTCCTTGACGTCGACGACCAGCTGTTCGGGTCCACACAGGAACCACGCCGCAACCGCATCATGGTCCGGGACCAGATCACGGACGACCTGGGAACTCAGCCGACCGGTGACCGGCGCTGCGGGTTCGCGGGAGAGGACGTGGTGAATCACCAGCCGGCCATCGAAGCGGTCCTGAAGTTGTTCGAGTTCGCGCCGGAACATGGTCGAGTCGGTCGTGCGATTTCCGTAGAGGAGTGTGAACCGGCTCTTCGGCTCGACCTCGAGCATTGTCGCGATCGTGGACATCATGACCGTGATGCCTGACCCGGCGGCAACGCCGACGAAGTCCCGCTCCGCCTCAGGGTCGAGCCCCACCTGGAACTGACCGGTCGGCGTCATCACATCGAGCAGGTCGCCGACCCGGAGCACGTTGTTGACGTAGGTCGAGAAAGCTCCACCTTCGACCTGCTTCACCGCGACCCGGATCGTCTGTGCCGACACCGCCTCGACCAGCGAGTAGGAACGCCGCAGCTCCTTGCCGTCGACGATCGCGCGCAGGGTCACATGTTGGCCCTGCAGGTAGCGGTAGCGGAATGCGAGGTCGTCGGGCACCTCGAAGGTGACGACCACGCTGTCCGACGTCATGGGCTCGATCGAGCTGACCCGGAGCGTGTAGAAGACCGGCCGCTGCCCAGAGCCGATCGACTGCCCGGCATCGAACTGATCGGTGATGCGCCGCCACGTCCGGTACTCGCTGGCCGTCAGCGACCGCCCGAACCACGTGGAGATCGCCGCGTTGCGATCGAGGTACGCCTGCTCGTTGCGGCGCCAGGCGCGCAGGTAGCGGTAGAACGGGACGCTCGGGTGCAGATGGTGGACCAAGTGGTAGTTCTGGTAGACGAACATCGGGGTGAGGATGCCTTCGCCACCGACCCGAACCCGCGTTGCGCGGTACTTGTCCTCGCGCTGTGTCGCCGACAGGCCGTGGTGTGGCAGGTAATCGAACCACCAAGCCAGGAACAGAATGCCGATGCGCTGCGGCACGAGGTATCCCCAAAGGATCTCTCGGCCGTACCCGGCCAGCGCGAGCACACCGAAGGCCGCGATGACAGCCCCTGCGAAGCCGAGCGTGGCAACAACCTCGCGTCGAGGACGATCACGGAGGCGCCGTGCGTAGAAGACCAGGTACCAGACGTCGAGGGTGGCCCACCGGAACGGCTTCTGCCACCACGGCCCTTCGTCGCACCACGCGTCCGGGTCGATCATCTTGGCTTCGTTGGTGTTGCGGTGATGCTCGATGTGGATGAACTTCACCAACGGGAAGGTGCCCCACGCAACGACGAAGGGCACGGACAAATGGCCGAACAGATTGCTGAGCCGGGTGCTTGTGCTGATCGCGTGATGAGTCGCCTCATGGAGCACGCTGAACATCAGGAACGTGACGGCGGCGCCCATCGGGACCGTGGCAATCGGTGACCACCTGGCCGAGAGCACCCCGTACATCTCCAGGCCGAACAGGCCAAGGGTCCCCAGATAGAGAAGCACCGTCGGCCACGCCAGGCTCGGAACGCGTTCGCCCGGATCTGGCAGGCCGAGCACGGGCTGCCGCAACTCCGGCCTGGTCTTGGTCGACACTGCACTCATCTCGGACTCCTCGGTTGGCATTGGGTTCAACCTAGATGTGCCGACAGGCGGCAGGCTCGGTGTTCGCCACGAAGATCCGTGGTCCGATTTGGGCGCGGGGCCCAAAGGTCCAGCCGCGATTCATACTCCGGGTGGAGGACACCCGGCTGGCGACGCCTCTAGCGTGAGCACATGATCTCCGTAGGCGACAAAATCACCCCGCAAACCCTGACGAACCTCAACGGAGACCCCGTTCCGATTCCCGACCCGGGGCACCGCCTGCATCTGCAGTTCCGCCGGCATGCCGGCTGCCCGGTGTGCAACATCCATCTCCGATCCGTCAATGCGCGGCTGGACGAGATCAAGGCCGCCGGTATCCGCGAGGTGGTCTTCTTCCATTCGACCGCCGACTCCATCCGCGACCACCAGCAGGAGCTCCCGTACGACGTCATTGCGGACCCGGAGCGCAAGGTCTACGGCGCGTTCGGCGTCGAGAAGTCGTGGAAGGCGATCCTGGCGCCGAAGGTTCTCGCCGCGGCGGGTGCCGGCTTCGTCCAGCAACGCGGCAAGGGCACGATGGGCACGCTCACCGAGTCGCATTTGGGGATGCCAGCCGACTTCCTCATCGACACCGACGGGACGGTTCTTGCAGCCAAGTACGGCGAGCACGCCGCGGACCAGTGGTCCGTCGACGAGTTGCTCGCCTTCACCGCCTCCTGACCTAGTCGGCCAGGTACTGGTCCACCCAGGCACTGATGATGCGTGCGGCCCGCTGGGCCTGCCCGCGCGCGGTGAGCAGGTGATCCGATCCCTCGAGCGAGATGAAGTTGCGCGGATGCCGCGCAGCCTTGAAGATCTCGCTGGCATTGACGATGCCGACCGTGTTGTCCGTCGGCGAGTGCATGACCAGCAGTGGTCGGCGCAGCGTGCGGATCGCGTCTCGGAGGTCGGCGCGCCGGACATCCTCGACGAAGGCTCGTTTCATCGTCAGAGCCTTGTCACCGAAGCGGATCGGCGCCTCACCGTGGGCCAGCACCCGCTCCACCACCGCGTCGTACTGGCGCTCGACGTGGGACGGGTCGTACGGCGCGCCCACGGTGGCGACCGCATCGGCCTCGGGGATCTCGCGCGCGGCGGCGATGACCGCCGCGCCTCCGAAGGAATGCCCGACCAGCAACTCCACCGCCCGACCGCTGTCTCGCATGAACTGAGCGGCCTGAACGGTGTCGGCCACCTTGTGTGAGAACGAGCCGTCGCCCCAGTCGCCCTCGGAGTCGCCCAACCCGAGGTTGTCGAAGCGCAGCATGCCGATGCCCTCCGCCGCGAGCTGCTTGCAGATCCGGGCGGCAGCCGGCGAGTCCTTGCCGAGCGTGAACCCGTGCGAGAACAGGCCCCACCCGCGCACGTCGCCCTCGGGGAGGTCGATCAGCCCAACCAGCCTCTCGCCGGTGACGCTCGGGAAGCTGACACGTTCTGCCATGGCCGACATCGTGGCAGAGCCCCGACCAACCGTGTCGGGCGATAGCGTGCCCGCGTGAGCACCGAAGGTCGGACGGCCAACCCGCCGCTCGTCCTGCTGACTCTCGCCCTGCTGCTCGTGGGGACCAACGCATTCGTCATCGCCGGCGTCCTGCCGGACGTCGCCGACTCCGTCGACGTGTCGATGGTTTCCGTGGGCTACGCACTCACGGTTTACGCGGTGGTGGTCGCGCTGATCTCCCCCACGATGACGCGGGTGCTGACGCCGGTGTCGCGGGTGACGGTCATGACCGTCGGGATGCTCGTCATCGCCGCGGGGACGCTGATCACCGCGATCGGACCGACCTTCGCGTGGTTCGTCGTCGGCCGCATCGTCGCCGCCGTCGGCGCGGCGGCCCTCGTCCCGACGGCCTTTGCGGTGACACCCACACTCGTCCCAGAGGACCGACGCGGCCGGGCCCTGGCCTTCGTCGGACTGGGTTTTGCCGTGGCGCTGGCCGTCGGCTCACCCATCGGCACGGCCGTCGCGACCGTGGTCGGGTGGCGCTGGACACTGGCCGGTCTCGCCGTGTGCGCGGCCCTGATCGCCGCGCTCCTGCCGCGCGCGCTGTCGGCGGCCGAATCGACCCGCGTCGTCGTGGCCGCCCCGAACTTGCGGGACCTGGCGTCGGTCGAGCTGGTGTTGCTGCTGATCGTGCGGCTCCTGATGACCGCGGCGTTCCAGATGGTCTACGTGTACAGCGCGTTCGTCGTCCACGACTTCACCGACGGCGACGGCACCAAGCTCGCGATCCTGATGAGCGCCTACGGATTCGGCGGCATGTTCGGCGGCATCGCCGGTGGATGGTTGAGCGATGTCCGGGGCACGGGCCGCACCGGTGTGGGCGCCCTGCTCGCCCTCGTGGTGGTGCTCGCGGCGATGGCCGGAACGCAGGGGTTGTTCACCGCGGCCGCGGCCTTCCTCGCGTGGGGATTCACGGTGTCCATGGCCGGCGTGCCGCAGCAGCATCGCCTGTTCGAGCTTCGCCCCGATCACGCGGCATCGACGTTGGCGTGGAACGCGACCGCGATGTACGTCGGCCTGGCCATCGCGCCGGTCGTGGGCGGCCTGCTCGTGCCGCACGGTCCGGGCGCCGTCGTCCTCGGCGGCGCGACGACCTCGGCCCTGGCCTTGCTGTGCTTCGCCATCAGCATCCCGCGGGTGCGGGCGGCGTTCAGGCGCGGCTGAGGCGGCCTACGGGTTCGTCGCGCCCGCGTTCGCGCGTCGGCGGCGCGTCCACGGCTGAACCAGCTGGTAGGTCCCCGTCACGGTGAGCAGCAGCAGCGGAAGCAACGGCGCATAGACCAACGGATGGGGTGCGTCGGGATCGCCGGTCACGGAGAAGTAGGCGGCCGGAAGGAACGTGAGGAGAAATAGGCCCGCCACGATGCGGTGGGTTCTGCGGATCACGGATTCGGTGCTCACGCCCCCAACTCTAGAGGCGAAAGCGCCTCAGCCCTGGGTTCCGTACACGGGTTCGGGCTTCGGGGCTTCGGCCAGCAGCTTGCGCAGCGCGGGCCCGACCTCGGTGGCGTTCCAGCGCGCACCGGCGTCCGCGGACGGGCCGTGGGCCCACCCGTTCTCGACCGTGATGACCGAGCCGTCGATCTCGAGGACGCGGCCGGTCACGTCGCCGGCCTCGGCGGAGGCAAGCCAGGCGACCAATGGCGAGTTGTCCTCGGGCAGCGCCATCGCGGAGGTGTCGAAGGCACCCTCGGTCATGCGTGTCCTGGCCACCGGCGCGATCGCGTTGACGGTAACGCCGTAGCGGCCCATCTCGGCGGCGGCCACGAGGGTGAGCCCGGCGATCCCGGCCTTGGCCGCCGAGTAGGTGGCCTGCCCGATCGACCCCTGGAGGCCCGCGCCGGATGAGGTGTTGATGACCCGGGCCGCCCGCTGGCGGCCCTCCTTGGCTTCCGCACGCCAGTAGGCACCGGCGTGCCGCAGCGGCGCGAAGTGACCCTTGAGGTGCACCCGGATCACCGCGTCCCATTCCTCCTCGCTGGTGTTGACCAGCATCCGGTCGCGGACGAATCCGGCGTTGTTGACCAAGATGTCCAGCCCGCCGAAGGTGTCGATGGCCTGCTGCACCATGGCGGCAGCGGCCTCGAAGTCGGCGACGTCGGCGCCATTGACGACCGCCTCGCCGCCCAGGGCCTCGATCTCGCGGACCACGTCGTGCGCCGGTGATTCGCCCGCTTCCTCGCCGGCGAGCGTCACGCCGTAGTCG
This sequence comes from Aeromicrobium sp., assembly GCA_035281505.1. Lineage (GTDB taxonomy): Bacteria > Actinomycetota > Actinomycetes > Propionibacteriales > Nocardioidaceae > Aeromicrobium. Next base: position 27,212 of record DATEDT010000131.1, read on the forward strand.
TTGACGACGACCTTGGCCCCGTGGCGGGCGAGTTCGAGCGCGTGCGCGCGGCCGATCCCCCGGCCGGCTCCGGTGACGATGGCGACGCGGCCTTCGAGTAGACGAGACAAGTCAGGCTCCCCAATAGATGTGGCTGGTGCGGATGGTCGGTGTGGTTAGTCGATGTGCAGGAAGATCGGCGGTTCCCCACCGCCGTGGCAGCCGACGCTCGCGCCGCTGACGTACGACGCCAGGTCGCTGGCCAGGAAGACGGCCACGTTGCCGACCTCCTGCGGCCGGGCCATCCGGCCGAGCGGGATGGTGGCCTCGATCCTGGCCACGCGTTCGTCGCCGCCGTAGTGATCGTCGGTCTGCTCGGTGCGACAGAGGCCGACTTCGATCGCGTTCACGCGCACCTTGGGGCCCCACTCCATGCCCAGACTCTTCGTCAGCGACTCGAGCCCGGCCTTCGCCGCCGCGTACGCCGCGATGGTCGGCGCGGGTCGGTGTGCACCGACCGACGTGATGTTCACGATCGAGCCGCCGGTGGCCTGCTGCTGCATCACCCGGTTGGCCACCTGCGCGACCAACAAGGGGGCATTGAGGTTCAGGCCGATGATCTTGTCGTGGAACCGCGGCGACGCCGTCGCGGCTTCGGCGGCCGGGGCGCCCCCGGCGTTGTTGACGAGGACATCGAGCCGGCCGTACTTCGCGACGATCTCGTCCACCAGCGCCTGCACTGCATCGGCGTCGCGGACATCGCAGGTCAGGTGTGTGGTGCCCGGCAACGGATCATCGACGTCCGATCGTCCGCAGGTGACCACGTCCGCGCCCGCGAGGACAAAGGCTTCGGAGATCCCGCGCCCGATGCCGCGCTGCCCACCGGTCACGAGAACCACGCGTCCAGTCAGGTCGATCGCCAGCGCCATGCTGATAGAGTACCAAGCAAGTGCTTGGTTGGACACCGGAGAGGTTCATGTCTGCGATCACCAGCGAACTGAGAGATGACGGCATCCGCGTCGTCACGATGGCCCATCCCCCGGTCAACGCCCTCCCGGTGCAGGGATGGTTCGACCTGGCCAAAGCCCTCGACGCCGCCGGCGCGGACCTGAACACCAAGGTGGTGATCCTGCGTGCTGACGGCAAGGGCTTCAATGCCGGCGTCGACATCAAGGAGATGCAGAACACCGAGGGATTCGATGCCCTGCTCGGTGCCAACAAGGGCTGTTTCGCCGCCTTCAAGGCCGTCTACGAGTGTGCCGTCCCGGTGATCGCCGCGGTCAACGGCTTCTGCGTCGGCGGCGGCGTCGGGCTGGTCGGCAACGCCGACATCATCGTGGCCAGCGACGACGCGTACTTCGGCGTGCCCGAGGTCAAGCAGGGAGCGCTCGGAGCGGCCACCCACATGGCTCGCCTCGTGCCGCAGCACCTCATGCGCACCCTCTACTTCACCGCGCGGACCATCACGGCGGCCGACCTGGTGCAGTTCGGGTCGGTGTACGAGGTCGTCCCCCGCGACGAGCTCGACGCGGCCGCGCTGCGGCTCGCCTCCGACATCGCCGACAAGGACACCCGCGTCATCCGCGCCGCCAAGGAGGCGCTCAACGGGATCGACCCCATCGACGTCAACAAGAGCTACCGGTTCGAGCAGGGCTTCACCTTTGAGCTCAACCTGACGGGCGTTTCCGACGAACTGCGCGACGAGTTCTCCGGCACGGCCAAATCAGCAGGCAAGGCAGGCAGCAAGTGACGGGACAACCGCGCGACAAGCGCATGACGATCGACGAGATCGTCGCCCAGATCGAGGACGGCATGACCATCGGCATCGGCGGATGGGGCCCACGCCGCAAGCCGATGGCGCTGGTGCGCGCCATGCTCCGCTCCGACCTCAAGGACCTCACCATTGTCAGCTGGGGCGGCGCCGATGTGGGCCTTCTCGCTCGCGCCGGCAAGATCCGCAAGCTGGTCTACGCGTTCGTTTCCCTCGACACCGTTCCGCTCGAGCCGAACTTCCAGCTGGCGCGGCAGAACGCCACCATCCCGGAGGTCGTCGAGCTGGACGAGGGCATGTTCCAGACCGGCCTCTACGCCGCGGCCCAGCGACTGCCGTTCCTGCCGATGCGCGCCGGCCTCGGCTCCGACGTACTGGTGAACAATCCCTCGATCAAGACCGTCCGCAGCCCCTACCCCGACACTGACGGCACGTTCGGCGACTTCGTCGCCGTCCCGGCTCTGAACCTCGACGTCGCCCTCGTGCACTTGAACCGGGCCGACCAGCACGGCAACGCCACCTACCTCGGACCCGACCCGTACTTCGACGACTTGTTCGTGCAAGCTGCGACGAAGGCGTACGTCTCGTGTGAGCAGATCGTCGACACCGCCGGGCTGACCGTGGACACCCCGGTCCAACGGCTGCTGATCAGCCGGATGATGGTCGACGGCGTCGTCGAAACGCCGAACGGTGCACACTTCACCACCTGCACACCGGACTACGAGCGCGACGAGGCATTCCAGCGGGCGTATGCCAAGGCGGCAGCCGAGGACGACAGCTGGGCCGAGTTCGAACAGCGCTTCTTGAGCGGCGACGAGGCCGCGTACCAGGCCGCGGTGGCCGAGTTCCAGCGGGAGCAGGAGGCGAACGCATGAGCGAGGCCACGCAGGAAGATCAGGCGACACGCGCGGAGGTCTGCGCAGCAGCCATCGCCGACGCCTTTGCCGAGGACGGCGAGATCTTTGCCAGCCCGATGGGCCTGTTGCCGATGCTCGGCGTCAGGCTGGCGAAGCTGACCTCCAATCCCGACCTGGTCATCAGCGACGGCGAGTCACTGTGGCTGGCCGGCGTCCCGCCGATCCACGCCAAGCAGGAGGTCGTCGAGGGCTGGATCCCGTTCCGCCGCGTCTTCGACGTCGTGGCCTACGGCAAGCGGCACGTGATGATGGGGGCCACCCAGGTGGACCGCAAGGGCAACCAGAACATCTCGGCGATCGGCCCGTTCGCACAGCCGAAGCGCCAGCTGCTCGGATCGCGTGGCGCACCGGGCAACACGGTCAACAACCGGACCTCGTACTGGGTGCCGAAGCACAGCCCGCGCGTCTTCGTCGAGCAGGTGGACGTGGTCTCCGGCGTCGGCCCCGCCCGCGCCAAGGCCGCTGGGCCGGCCGCCAGCCGGTACAACGACATCCATCGCATCGTGACGAACCTGGGCGTCCTCGACGTCAAGGGTCCCGGCGACACGGTGCGGTTGATCAGCACCCATCCCGGCGTCACCGTCGACGAGGTCAAGGAGGCGACCGGCTTCGACCTGGCGGTTGCCGACGACGTGACCGAGACCCGCACTCCCAGCTACGCCGAGGTCGTGGTCATCCGGGAGATGCTCGATCCGAAGAAGCTGCGCGAGCGTGAAGTGCCCCCACAGGAGACGACACAGTGATCGAGCAGCGACTGCGCACACCCCTGACCGAACTGGTCGGCGTCCGCCACCCGGTGGTCCAGACCGGCATGGGCTGGGTGGCCGGCCCGCGGCTCGTGTCGGCAACGGCCAATGCCGGCGGCCTGGGCATCCTCGCCTCAGCGACCATGACGTTGGTCGAGCTGGAGCAGGCGATTCTCGAGGTCAAGAGCCGCACCGACCAGCCGTTCGGCGTCAACCTGCGCGCCGATGCCGGGGACGCCGGCGATCGCTGCACGCTGCTCATCGACCACGGCGTCAAGGTCGCGTCCTTCGCCTTGGCCCCGAAGGCCGACCTGATCGGGAAACTGAAGGAGAACGGCGTCGTCGTCATGCCGTCCATCGGCGCTGCCCGGCATGCGCAGAAGGTCGCCGAGTGGGGAGCGGACGCGGTCATGATGCAGGGCGGCGAAGGCGGCGGCCACACCGGACCGGTGCCCACGACGCTGCTCCTGCCCTCGGTTCTCGACGCTGTCGACATCCCGGTCGTCGCCGCCGGCGGGTTCTTCGACGGGCGCGGCCTCGCCGCCGCGCTCGCGTACGGCGCGGCCGGCGTCGGCATGGGCACCCGTTTCCTCCTCACCAGCGATTCCACCGTCCCGGACGCGGTCAAGCAGCGGTATCTGTCAGCCGGGCTCACTGACACGGTCGTGACCGCCAAGGTCGACGGCATGCCGCACCGGATGCTGCGAACCGACCTCGTGGAGTCCGTCGAAGAGTCCAGCACCCTGAAGCGACTGGGCCCGACAGTCCGGCGCACCCTGGCGTTCAAGCGCATGAGCGGCATGTCCTGGCGCGAGCTCGCGGCCGATGGCCGCGCCATGAAGCACGGCTCCGATCGCTCGTGGGCCCAGATGGTGCTGGCCGCGAACACCCCGATGATGCTGAAGGCCGGGCTGGTCGAGGGCAATCCCGATGCCGGTGTGCTGGCGTCCGGCCAGGTGGTGGGCCTGATCGACGACCTGCCGTCGTGCGAGGAGCTCATCGACCGGATCGTGACCCAGGCAGCCGAAGCTTTGAAACAAGCCCACGGCCACCTCGCCTGATCCCTAGACTCACGACCATGCGTCGCCCACTCCTCCTGACCCTTGCGGCCGCCCTCACCGCGCTCGGCGTCGGTGGGACGACGGTCGGGGCGGCGTCCTCCGCAGAGCTCAGCGCGCCGGCGATTCCGGCCGTCTCCGGGCTGCCGATTCCCTCTCTGCCCACTGACCTTCTGGTGCCCAAGTTCATCGGCTCGGCCGCCACCACGCGGCCGCTCGACCATCCGGCGATCCCGCAGAATCCCTGGCTCGCGCCCGACGGCAGCAACTCGATGCACAACGACGCGTATGCCTCGGACGCCTACGCCGTCAGCGGACCGCTCGGCAAGAACCTGAAGGTGAAGTCCGCCTCCTACGGGATCCGCGAGTGCGCCACCATGGCGTTCGACTCACGCGAGCGCATCATCGGCCTGTGCGGGGGGCTCGAGGGCTTCACCCTGATGGTCATCGACCCGGTCACGCTGAAGCCGATCTCGGAGCTGCGCACGTCCGCGCGGAACCTGCTCGCCGGTGCGAACCCGTTCACCGACATCTGCGGTGGGACGTACTTCTTCCTGGATGCCCACGACACCGCCTACCCGACCACCGGCGCCAAGACCGTCCAGCAGATCCAGGTCAAACCCGACGGGAAGCTGGTCAAGCAGCACGAGTGGTCGCTGGCTGAGCACCTGCCCGCTGACGACTGCCTGATCGCGACGATGCCGGACTGGGACGGCCGGATCTGGTTCTTCACCCAGCAAGGCATCGCCGGCACGCTCGACCGCGACAGCGGCACCGTGCAGACGATGCATCTGCCGGCCGGTGAGCAGGTGACCAACTCGGTTGCGACCGACGAGACCGGCGGCATGTATGTCGTCTCCACGCATGCGCTCTACCGCCTGGACGCCACCGCGGCCGGGCTCCCCCAGGTGACCTGGCGCGAGACCTACGACCGCGGAACCCGGCTGAAACCGGGCAACCTTTCGCAAGGGTCCGGAACGACGCCAACGTTGCTCGGAAAGCGCTGGGTCGCCATCAACGACAACGCCGACCCGCAGACCAACATCCTCGTCTACGACCGCCGCAAGGGCGTCGAGGATCGACTGCACTGCACGCAACCCGTCCTCGCCGACAACGCCGGGACCACCGACAACAGCCTGGTCGCAGCCGGCAACTCCTTCATCATCGAGAACAACTACGGGTACGGCGGGCCGACGTCGACCGTCCTCGGCCAGACCACCACGCCGGGCATCGCCCGCGTCATGGTCACCAAGGACGGCTGCCGCGTCGCGTGGACCAACGATTCGATCGCCCCCAGCTCGGTGGCGAAGGCATCTCTGGGCAACGGCCTGCTGTACGCGTACACCAAGCCGAAGCTGGCGACGGCCAACGAAGTCGACGCCTGGTATTTCACCGCCATCGACATCCGCACCGGCCGTACCGTGTGGAACCGGCTCACCGGCACCGGCATCCAGTGGAACAACCACTACGCCGCGATCTATCTCAGCCCCGACGGAGCCGCGTACATCGCCACGTTGGCCGGGCTCGTTCGCATCACCGACGGCTGACCCGTTGGCCACCATCGATGAGCTGGGCATCGGCGACTCCGCCGACGCATGGCGCGGGATCGGGTTCGCCGTCGAGGGCGACACCTGCCGCGTGGGCACGGTTCGGATCCGGCTGGGCGGCGGCGGAACCGGGATCACGGACTGGACACTCCGTGGGGTCCCGGCGGATCTCACGGACATCGACGGGGTGGTTTTGCGGTCGGCCGCGCCGGCACCTCAACCACCGGGCGAGGGCGAGGCGCATGCCAACGGCGTGACGCGGATCGACCACCTGGTCTTCATGACGCCCGACCTGCCGCGCACGACGGGCGCTCTCGTCACCTTGGGGCTCGAGGTGCGCCGGGAGCGCGACGCGGGTGCGTTCCAGCAGGTGTTCTTCCGCCTGGGCGAGGTCATCCTCGAGCTCGTCGGCCCGAAGGACGCCGGACCGGGCCCGGCCAGCCTGTGGGGACTCACCTTCGCGGTGGACGATCTCGACGCAACCGTGGCGTTCCTCGGCGACCGAGTCGGCCGGGTGAAGGATGCCGTTCAGCCGGGCCGACGAATCACGACGCTGCGCGGCAAGGAGCTCGGCATCAGCCCGGCGATCGCGTTCATGTCGGAGTAGGACATTCATGCGGCCGCAGTCGACGTAGGTTGGGACGATGGTCAGCGTCGAGGGATTGAAGTCGTCCGACCGTGCCGAATGGCAACCTCTGTGGGACGGTTACCTGGCGTTCTCTGACGCGGAACTCGAGCCGTCGACGACCGACGCCACCTTCGCCCGGCTCACCACGGCCGGTTCAGGCCTGCATGGTGCGCTCGCCCGCGACGACGGGGGCACCGCGATCGGCCTGGTGCACTGGCTCACACACCTGTCGACCTGGACGACGACCGACTACTGCTACTTGGAGGACCTGTTCGTCACGCCGAGCGCGCGGGGAACGGGTGCCGGGCGAGAACTCATCGGCCACGTTCGGCGCTGGGCCGAGCGGAACGGGTCCGCGAAGGTCTATTGGCTCACGGCCGAGGCCAACTCCATCGCCCAGGGCCTGTACGACCAGGTCGCGACACGAACCGGATTCATCCACTACGAGAAGGAGCTCTGACTCCGCGGCGCCACCGTTCGGTCCGAACGGAACAGCAGCGCCACGAGAACTGACGCGGCGGCAAAGCAGGCCAGCACGTACCAGCCGCTGCCGACTGGAGTTCCTGCCGCGGTGACGCCGTCCTTCGCGGCCAGGAACTGCGGCAACGCCGACATCCACAGCAACCCGTGCACGACGAGGAAGGCGGCCGGGTAGATCAGGACGAACCGGCTGCGTGGCTCATCGGATCCGCGGGCATCGCGCAGCACGAGCCAACCGCCGACGAGCCAGATCAGGGCAAGTTCGACGCCCAGCACCCAGGCCTGGGCCGGAATGTTCAGCGGAAGCCCCGGGATGTTGCCGCCGAACAGGCTGGACGGGATGCTCGCCACAACCATCGCCAGCGGCGTCAGCGCACCGGCGACAACGGCGCGCACCAGGACCGGGAGCTTGTCCAGCCGCACGACGACGAAGGTCAGGAAGGCCAGCGAAACCGACGCGAACAGCACCATACTGTTCATCGGCACAGACGCGAGCATCGGGTGGTTGACCTGCACATTCGCGTCGTTCCACGCCCACCACTTCAGTTGCGGACCCAGGTGATCGAAGATCTCGTAGAAGACCTGCGCAACGAACGCCACCGCCAGCGCGCCAACTACGGCGCCCCGCTTGGCGAAGATCCCGAACGCGCGGACGACCTCGTACGCGAGGGTGATGATCGCCGGGTAGAAAGCGACGATGTACAACGGCAGCCGGTCGTACATGAACTGAACGGTGAATTCGTTGTGGGCGAAGATGAAGCCGTAGATCTTGTCCAGGCCGAACCACTCGGGGAAGTACAGCGGCGGCTCGGTGATGGCGAGGTAGACCAGCGAGCCGAGGCAGAGCGCCAGGTTGGTGGCGTCACCGTCGCGCAGGCGTCGGAAGGCGTGGACGAAGGCGAAGACCGCTCCCCCGATGATCAGCAGTTCCAGCGGGATCTGCGTCCAGCTGTACAGATCGGCCGGGTTGTTGATGCTGACGACCGGGTTGACGTCGTGGCAGGAGAAGCCGAGGTAGCCGGTGACGGCCTCGGCCGCATCGTCGCAGGTGACGCTCATACCGGCTCTCCGACGGGGAGCTGCCGCGTCTTCTCGAAATCGGTGTAGTCGGTGCCGGGCGGATCAGCCGAGGCGTCGAATCCGTACGGCACAACCGTGCGGCGCAGCGCGGACTTGGCCTGGTACCGCAACAGGCCCCAGAGGACCCGCGGACTCTTGAACATGTCGCCGAACGACTCGTCGAGGTTGAAGACCTTCGCGAAGTGCTCGTCGATGACGCTGTCCTCGCGAGCCGCCCCGGTGATCGCATTGAAGATCGGGTCGCCGAGCTTCGCGATGAGCCGCCGTCGCCACTCCGCCGGCTTCTCGGTCCCCGTGGCGAACTCGAACCCGCCGTCTCGGGCCATGGCCAGGCCCCAGGGCACCTTCAGGATGTCCACCTGGGCCTTGGTGAATCGGCGCGCGAGGTCGGAACCGATTCCCTCGGCCAGCGTCGCTTTGAGCAGGACAGCCGACGCGGACGCCGCACTCATGCCCTGCGCGTAGAACGGGTTGAAGGCGCAGATGGAGTCGCCCAAGAACACAAGTCCGGCTGGCGCCGATGACACCTGGTCATAGCGGCGCCACTTGTTGCCGGTCGAGCGCGTCAGGTGCACCTCGGAGGTCGGCTCGCACACCTCCATCGCGTCGGCGAACACCGGAGTCCGCAGTCGCTTGGCCGCGGCGGTGAAGTCGTCGACTGACTTCGGCATGTCCAGGCCCCACGAGCCCATGCAGGCAATGACGCGGTCCCCGTCGATGGGGAAGAAGTTGGACAGGTAGGCGTGCTCGGCCGGCCGAGAGGGATCTTCGCCCTGCGCCGGCATGATCACGATGTGCTGCCACCACCACGCCTTGGGACGTTCTTCCGCCGACGGCAGGTCGTACCAGCGCGAGACGTAGGTGACCTTCGCGTCGAGCGTCTTGACCGGTGGTTCCGGCCACCCGGTGCGCGCCAGCCAGTCGCCGACGGACGACCCGCGCCCCATGGCGTCGACGACCAGATCGGCCGCCAGCATCTCCGGATCGCTGTCTTCGCGCTGGAACGTGACACCGACGATGGCGCCGGCCTCTTCCTGCAGACCCTGCACCGCCACGCCTTCGTCGATGCGGACGTTCGACAGCGCCCGCACCTTGTCGCGGAGAACGCGCTCGATGAGGATTCGCGACGTGTAGAGCATTGTCATCGTTGACTTCTTGCGGGGCGCCCAACCCGGCTGCTCCAAGTAGGCCGCGTCATAGGACGGCATCAGCAATTTGCCGCCGGCAGCGATGAGATCGTCCTCGAAGCCGGGGAACAGCTCGTTGATGGCCCGCCGACCGCTGTTGAGGATGAAGTGCGGATGCTTGCTCTGTGGGACGCCGCGTCGATGCTGCGCGTCTTCGGGGAGGACGTCGCGCTCGAGGATCACCACTTCGTCGAAGTGCGGGGCTACGGCGCCGGCCGCACACAGGCCGGCGACGCTCCCACCGAGGACAACCGCGCGCGAACCAGGCGCCATGACGTCTCCTAGAGCCGTTCGATGATGGTGACGTTGGCCTGTCCGCCGCCCTCACACATGGTCTGCAGGCCGTAACGGCCGCCGGTGCGCTCCAGTTCGTTGAGCAGCGTCGTCATCAGCCGGGTGCCGGTTGCGCCGATCGGGTGACCAAGCGCGATACCGCCGCCGTTCACGTTCACCTTGTCGAGCGGGATGCTCAGCTCGTCCGACCACGCCAGGACGACGGAGGCGAACGCCTCGTTGCACTCGAACAGATCGATGTCGTCGACGCTCATCCCGGCCTTGTCGAGGGCATGCCGGGTGGCACGGATCGGGCCGGTGAGCATCCACACCGGGTCATCGCCGCGCACCGACAGGTGATGGATGCGTGCCCGGGGTGTCAGGTTGTGATCCTTCACGGCCTGCTCGGAGGCGATCAGCATCGCCGAGGACGCGTCACAGATCTGTGAAGCGACGGCCGCGGTGATGCGACCGCCGGGAGCCAACGGCTCGAGTGCAGCCATCTTCTCCAGCGACGTGTCGCGTGGGCACTCGTCGGTCGTGAAGCTGCTTCCGTCTGGGAGGGCGACCGGCTCGATCTGGGAGTCGAAGCGCCCCTCGGCGATGGCTGCCCGCGCCCGGGTGTGCGAGGCGAGCGCGAACTCCTCCATCCGCTCACGCGAGATTCCCCACTTGTCGGCGATCATCTCGGCCGAGCGGAACTGCGAGACCTCCTGGTCGCCGTAGCGTGCCAGCCATCCGGGTGACTCGGCGAACGGCGTGCTGAAGCCGTACTGCTGGCCCACCAGCATGGCCGCCGAGATCGGGATGGCGGACATGTTCTGCACGCCGCCGGCCACGACGAGGTCCTGCGTGCCGGACATGACGCCCTGCGCGGCGAAGTGCACCGCCTGCTGGGAGGAGCCGCACTGGCGGTCGATGGTGACACCCGGAACGTCATCCGGCAGGCCCGCCACCAGCCACGCGGTGCGCGCGACATCGCCGGCCTGCGAGCCGATGGTGTCGCAGCACCCGAGGATGACGTCGTCGACCGCCGCCGGATCAATGCCGGTGCGGCGGACGAGCGCGGACAGCGTCACGGCCCCCAGGTCGGCCGAGTGGATCGAGGCGAGCGAGCCGCCGCGCTTGCCGACCGGCGTGCGGACGGCGTCGACGATGTAGGCGGTGGAGGCGGTCATGAGGCAATCCCATCCAACAGAATCGAGAGGTACTGATCGGCGACCCGTTCGGCGGTGAGCTCGCCGCCGGGTCGGTACCAGCGGACCGCGACCCAGACGGTGTCGCGGATGAATCGGTAGGCCAGTTCGAGGTCGAGATCGGCCTTGAGATCGCCGGAGGCGATGCCCTCCTTGAGCAAGGTCATCCAGACGTCCCGCGACTGAGCGTGGCGCTCGGCCAGGTATCCGAATCGGTCGCCCAAACCGCTCAGCCAGTCGGCCTCGTTCTGGAAGATCGCCACTTCGGCGTGGTGTTCGTCGATGGCCTCGAACGAGAGCCGCACCGCCGCGTCGATCTTGCCGCGGGCGGACTGGTCGCTGGCCAGGATCGCGTCGTACCCGGCGAAGAGTTCGCGCTGGAACGTCTGCAGGATCTCGTCGACCATCGACTCCTTGGAGTCGAAGTGGTGATACAGGCTGCCGGACAGGATGCCGGCAGCGTCGGCGATGTCGCGCACCGTGGTGTTGCGGAAGCCGCGCTCGGCGAAGAGCCGGGCGGCGATCCGCAGCAGCTC